>JAPOJR010000145.1 GCA_029978325.1 Alphaproteobacteria bacterium
ACCGCCCCCCCTCTGCTATAGACGCCGCAATGATTCCGGCGGCGGTGTCCTGATGCGCGCCAGCCGGGCTTTCCCGTTAATCCGCACACTCTCCGGCAGGCTCCGGCCGGTCTCCTTTGGCGCAGCATACAGGCAGTTCCGAACATGACAAAGATCAAGGTAAAAAACCCCGTCGTCGAGATGGATGGCGATGAGATGACCAAGATCATCTGGTCCTTCATCAAGGACAAGCTGATCCACCCCTATCTCGATATCGACCTGAAATATTACGATCTTTCGATCCAGAAACGCGACGAGACCGAGGACCGGATCACCATCGACGCGGCCGAGGCGACGAAGAAATACGGCGTTGCGGTGAAATGCGCGACCATCACGCCGGACGAGGCGCGGGTCGAGGAGTTCGGCCTGAAAGCCATGTACCGCTCGCCCAACGGCACGATCCGCAACATCCTCGGCGGCGTCATCTTCCGCGAACCGATCATCTGCCGCAACGTGCCGCGCCTGGTGCCGGGCTGGACCGAGCCTTACGTCATCGGCCGCCACGCCTTCGGCGACCAGTATCGCGCCACCGATTTCGTCGTGCCCGGCAAGGGCCGCCTGACCCTGAAGTTCGAGGGCGAAGACGGCCAGGTCATCGAGCGCGAGGTATTCCAGTTTCCCGGCGGCGGCGTAGCCATGTCGATGTTCAACCTAGACCAGTCGATCAGCGACTTCGCCCGCGCCTCCTTCAACTACGGCCTCGCCCGCAACTTCCCGGTCTATCTGTCGACCAAGAACACCATCCTGAAAGCCTATGACGGGCGCTTCAAGGACCTGTTCCAGAAGGTCTACGACGAGGAATTCGCCGGCGCCTTCAAGGAAAAGGGCCTGTACTACCAGCACCGCCTGATCGATGACATGGTCGCCTCGGCGCTGAAATGGTCCGGCGGCTATGTCTGGGCCTGCAAGAACTACGATGGCGACGTGCAGTCCGATACGGCTGCGCAGGGCTTCGGCTCGCTCGGCCTGATGACCTCCGTTCTGATGACGCCGGACGGCCAGACCGTGGAATCGGAAGCCGCCCACGGCACCGTCACCCGCCACTTCCGCCAGCACGAGAAGGGCGAGGAAACCTCGACCAATTCCATGGCCTCGATCTTTGCCTGGACCCGCGGCCTGTTGCATCGCGCCAAGCTCGATAACGACGACGCCCTGCACAATTTCGCCAAGACGCTGGAAAAGGTCTGCGTCGATACGGTCGAAAGCGGCTTCATGACCAAGGACCTCGCCCTGCTCGTCGGCCCCGACCAGAAATGGATGAGCACGACCGGATTTTTGGACAAGATCGACGAGAACCTGAAGAAGGCGATGAGCTGATCCATCAACCCGAAAAGTTGCAGACTTTTAGGAGCAAGGTGATGGACACAATCCATCAACCCGAAAAGTTGCAGACTTTTCGGATGAGTTGATGGACAAAAAAAGCGCCATCCCGGAAGCGCGCAGCGCTCTCCGGGATCGCTGCGCAACCGTGAACGGTTGCGGATAAACCGCATGTCGATTTTCCGGGAAGACATGCCTGTCGTCCCGGTCCGCAGTCCTCAAAGCATTAACCCGCCGCCGCTAAAATGCGGCCATGCAATCGCCCGCCGCCTATCTGACCTCGCAGCAGCAAGTCTTCCGCTACACCGGCAAGGCCGCCGTCCTCGGCTATTACCTGCTTGCCATCGCCGTTCTGGCCAGTGCGATTGGCTTCGTCTACGCCAGCGACAGCGCCCGCGACTTCTTTGACCGCATCTCGCAGCTGCGCGACGAGCGGCGCATCATGCTGAACGGCCTGTCGCTGTTCCTTGTCGTGCTGCTGATCGACTTCCTCATGCAGATCAAGGCCTTCATGGACGATCTGCCGGCCCTGATCGTCGACGAGCATGGCGTCCGCGGCCTGCATGGCGGTCTCTGGCGGGAAATCGAATGGGATGAGATTTTGGAAGTCGAGATCACGAAACGCCACATTCGATTCGTCCGGCAGCCGCGCGGCGCACTGACCCAATTGTCGTTTTTCCTCAGGGAAAAAGGCTGGAGCCGCTTTCGCTTCGAATACTGCATCCACGTCCTGCTGAAGCGCATTGACGGCGGCAGGGAGGAGATCATCCGCGCAATCGGCCGCCACCGGCCGGATTTGCTGCCGCGTTAGCCGTTTCCCGGTCGTCACACGCCTGTCAACCTTTTGCCTGTACAGGATGCCGCGCATCCATATCACTTGCGCATTGCGCAACGGCAAGCTTGCCGGTATAAGGCGCGCAATTCAGGGAGATTGGCTCTATGACCGCGGTTGACGAAACAGGCGATCAATACCGTCCTACAGACGACGAACCCTTCATGAACGAGCGCCAGCAGGAGTACTTCCGGCGCAAGCTCCTTAACTGGAAGCAGGAGATCATGCGTGAAGCCAAGATTACGCTCGAAGCCCTGCAGACTACCGGCGAACATCAGGCGGACATCGCCGACCGCGCCTCCTCCGAAACCGACCGGGCCATCGAACTGCGCGCCCGCGACCGCCAGCGGAAGCTGATCTCCAAGATCGACTCCGCTCTGGAGCGGATTGCCGAGGGTACCTATGGCTATTGCGAGGAAACCGGCGAGCCGATTTCCCTCAAGCGTCTCGACGCCCGGCCCATCGCCACCCTGTCGCTGGAAGCACAGGAACGGCACGAACGGCGTGAAAAGGTCTACCGAGACGACTGAGGCCACGCCCTGACCGGCCTGAATCAAAAATCCCCCGCAGCCAGGCTCGGGGGATTTTTTGCAGCAAACGGAAGGGTCTAGCTTCCCGCTGGCGGCCGGCCCAGAAGCTTTGCCATCTCAGCTTCCAGATCGTCGACCTTCTCGGCGGCCGGCGCAGCTGCGGCTGCCGGCTTCGGCGCTTCGGGTTTTGGCGTTTCCGGCCGCGCGGGCTCCGGTTGTGGCGGAGCAGGTTTGGGCACAGGTGGCGAACTGGCTTGCGCGACAGGACTCTGGACAGCAGGATTCTGTGCAGCGGGCGGCGGAGGTGGCGCTGGTTGTGGAACCGGCCGCGTCGATCCAAGCGGCTGGCGGGCAGCCGGCGGCACGATAGGCGCCGGGTGCGCCGGCACGGGCGGAGCGCTGACCGGCGGTGCAGATGCAGCCGGGCCTTGCGGCGCGGGCGACACAGGAGGGGGAACAGGCGCCGCCGCAGGCTCCGGCGGACGCGGAGGCGGGCGGACATCTGCAGGCGGCGGCGGAACGGCACCCGGCCGTCCTTGCGGAGGCGGCGCTGCAGCAGGTGCAGGCACGGGTACGGGTACGGGCGTGGACGCTGGAGCAGGCGCGGGTGCTGCCGGCACGGGCGGCGGCGACGGTATCGCTGGCGGACGCCCGGCCGCAGCGGGCTCCTGCCCCGGATGTGCGGGTTCATACCCGTCAGGAACGGACATTTCGCGCATCCCACGGCCATCTTGCGCGGCCGGCACACGCATGACGCCCGATTCGATCAGCAGATCGTTCGGGCCGCCAATCATGATCAGATGCTCGACATTGTCGCGGCGCACCAGCACCAGTTGCCGGTTCGCGCCGATATCCTCCGCATCCACCTTCCCCAGGCGCGGTTGACGGTTGCGGCTGCGATGTCCGCCGCGGATCCTGCCGCTGAACAGCAGCTTGCAGAGAAAAATGACCACAATAACAGTGAGAACAAGCGCTATGGCTGTGTAAAGATACGGCAACACCGCACCGCCGTTCCCGAACAAGGACTTCAGCATATCCATTCTATCTGGCCTTTAACTTCCAAACCACCGCGCAGAAGCATTCGAACGCAATTGCGTCTCCCGGATGCCCGCGATAGTTCCCCTTCCAGTCTCGCACCAGAGCATTTGAGCCCAGACCGCGAAAAGCGGCTTTGACGCTGAAATAAGCATTATTTCGCGACCGATGCCAGCACCAGTAACCTTTCGGTAACCATTTCGCCGGGAAATGGTTAACCGGAAACGCCTGCCGTTTCCCGCACAGCGGCAACAATCTGGCAAAATCAGCCTATTGCGCGAAACGCGGGCAACCGCGAAGCCGCCTTCGGGGCCGCGACTGGCCCCGCCGCAGCAGCTTTGTATCGCGTGTCTACCTGTGTAAACCTTCGCGCAAAATTTTTATCCGGCCTGATTCGCGATCCGGCCATCCGTTTCTGCGCCTCCTGATCAGGAAAGCCCGATGAACCAACAGCAAGCGCCCGTAGTGGTCGACCGGACGGAGCGGTCCGGCAGCCCCGGCCTTGTCCTCATACTCGCGATCGTCCTGGTTGCCGCGCTCTCCTCGCTGGCCTTCCTGCCGCAGCAACGGGCCAACCAGCTGACGCTTGGACTGCTGGCGCTTCTGGCGATACTCGGCATTGTCGGCCTGTTCGCCTATGCGGTCGGGTTTCTGCAATTCACCGGCCAGACCGCCAAGAACGACATTACCAAGTTCATCGCCGATACCGGCGCCGAGGGCCTGTTCGTCACCGAGGGCGACACCCGGGTACTCTACGCCAACAGCGCTTACCTTGCCCTGTCCGGAGCGCAGGACCCGGCGGACCTGCGCACGGTGGAACGGCTGTTCTCCGGCACGCCCGACGTTTCGGAGGCGATCTACCGCCTCGCGCAGGCGGCCCGCGAGGGCAAGCGCGGCGCCGAGGAGCTTCGCCTGTCGCCGCCGCTGTCCGGCGATGGCCAGGTGGGCTGGTACCGCATTCGCGTGCGCCCGCTGGAACGCTTCGGACACAAGCGCGCCACCCTCTGGTCGATATCCGACATCACCCGCGAGCGCGACCGCCACGAAAACGTCTTTCAGGAACTGCAGCACGCGATCGACTTCCTCGACCATGCGCCGGCTGGCTTTTTCTCTGCCGAACCGGGCGGCGCCATTTCCTATATGAATGCGACGCTGGCGAACTGGCTGGACTACGACCTGGCGCAGGTCGGCACCGGCGGCCTGAACCTGTCCGATCTCGTCGCCGGCGACGGCTCGGCGCTCCTGTCGACGCTTACCGGCGCACCGGGCGAAGTGCTTACCCGCCAGTTCGATATCGACCTGAAACGGCGCAGCGGCCAGAGCCTGCCGGTGCGGTTGATCCATCGCCTCGCTTTCGCGCAGGACCAGAGCCCCGGCCCGTCGCGCACGCTGGTCATCAATCGCGCACCAGGCGAAGAGCCTGCGGAGGATCTGCGTGCCGCCGAAGTACGCTTTGCCCGCTTCTACAACCAGACGCCCATGGCAATCGCCGTTGTCGACAAGCAGGGCCGCATCAGCGAGCCAAACGCCGCTTTCGCCAGCCTGCTGCCGGCAGCGCTCGCAAGCGGCGGCGAGGACCGCACGCTGTTCTCCGGCATTTCCGAACGCGACCATGAGCTTCTTCGCGCAGCGCTGGCCGCCGCTGCAGATGATCACAGTGAAATCGCTCCCGTCGATGTCACGATTGCTGGCGAAGGACAGCGCTCGGCCCGGCTGTTCCTGTCGCCTGCGGAAAAGTCCGTCGGCGACGACAGCGCCTGCGCGACCGTCTTCGCCCTCGATACGACCGAGCAGCGCACCTTGCAGGAAAGCTTCGCCCAGTCACAGAAGATGCAGGCCATAGGCCAGCTTGCCGGCGGCGTCGCGCACGACTTCAACAACGTGCTGACCGCCATCATCGGCTTTTCCGATCTGCTGCTGTCGCGCCACCGTCCGACCGACCCGTCCTTCCAGGACATCATGCAGATCAAGCAGAATGCCAACCGCGCCGCCGGCCTCGTCCGCCAGCTGCTGGCCTTCTCGCGTCGCCAGACTCTGCGCCCGCAGGTGCTGCAATTGTCGGACGTTCTGTCGGACCTGCAGATGCTGCTGCGCCGCCTTGTCGGCGAGACCGTGGAAATAAGCCTCAAACACGGCCGCGACCTCTGGCTGGTGAAGGCCGACATCAACCAGTTCGAGCAGGTCATCGTCAATCTCGTGGTCAACGCCCGCGACGCCATGGCCGGCCGGGACAATGGCGCAATCACCCTGGCGACGAAGAACGTCACCGCCGCCGAATGCGCCGATTTCAGCGAGCCCGGTTTCATTGCCGCCGATTACGTTACCATCGAAGTGACGGACAACGGATCGGGCATACCGGCTGCGGTGAAGGAAAAGATCTTCGAGCCCTTCTTCACCACCAAGGAAGTCGGCAAGGGCACCGGCCTTGGCCTGTCGATGGTCTATGGCATCATCAAGCAGACCGGCGGCTACATCGCCTGCGAGAGCGAGGAAGGCGTCGGCACGACCTTCCGCATCTACCTGCCGCGCCATATCCCGACCGCCGACGAACTGCCGAAAAAGGAAGAGGCGAAAGCCCCCGCCGCCGACGCCACCGGAACCGGCACGATCCTGCTGGTGGAGGACGAGGAAGCCGTTCGCTCTTTCGGCGCACGAGCGCTGGCCTCGCGCGGCTACACGGTGCTGGAAGCCTGCTCCGGCGCCGATGCGCTCGACGTCGTCGACGAACATGGCGACGGCCCCATAGATCTCATCGTCTCCGACGTGGTGATGCCGGAGATGGACGGCCCGACCATGTTCGGCGAACTGCGCAAGCGCGGCGTCAAAGCGAAAGTCATTTTCGTGTCCGGCTACGCCGAGGACGCCTTCGCCAAGAACCTGCCGCAGGGCGAGGACTTCGGCTTCCTGCCAAAGCCCTTCACGCTGAAGCAGCTGATCGAAACGGTGAAAGAGAACCTGGGCTAGCATCAGCCCAAAAAGTTGTAAGACTTTTCGGACAAGCTGATGCCACTGCCTATGCCGCCGACAGCTGCAGCCGCTTCTGCCGCGTTGCAATCCACAGCGCGCTGATCAACACCAGATTGGCGACGCCGGCAAACGCCGCATTGGCGTAGGACCAGTTGTAGGCCCCGGTCACATCGAAGAAATAGCCGCCCTGCCAGCCGCCGAGGCCGTGGCCGGCCAGCGCGAACGCCATGATGACGCCCATCGAAGATGTCCGCCGCGCCGGCGCAACAAGGTTGCGCGCTGTCACCAGCAGCGCCGTCATCACGCCAGCGTATCCGAAGCCGTAGACCGCCGCATAGATGTCTTAGCCCCCTAAAATTGAGCCATTATAGTGCTACCAAAGGGAGGAGCATGAGATGGCTCGGAAGCGACATTCGGATGAGGATTGCCTGAAAATTCTGCGGCAGGTTGATGTCGAACTTGCCGCCGGAGCAGATGTGGCTGCGGCCTGCAGGTCGGCCGGGATCAGTGATGCGACCTACTACACCTGGCGCAAGAAGTTCGGCAGCATGGGACGCTCACAACTGACCGAGTTGAAGACGCTGGAGAAGGAAAACCAACGGCTGAAGCGTATTGTCGCCGATCTGGAGCTGGACAAGCTGATCCTCAAGGAGAGCCTTGATTTTTTAAAACCCAAGGCCTGACGGCCGGTGACCTGAGAGGTGCTGTCGTCCAGGCCCGCCAGAAGCTGGGGACGTCCGAGCGGCGGATCTGCAGGGTTCTCGGGGTTGCGCGTAGCACCCTGCGCTACGAGGCGGGTCCCAGAAACGAAGATGACTTACGGCTGGCTTTGATCCGGCTGGCCAAAAAATATGGCCGCTATGGATATAGAAAGGTCGGGGAACTTCTGCGGGCCGAGGGCTGGTCGGTCAATCACAAGAAAGTTGCGCGCATCTGGCGTGAGGAAGGCCTACAGCTGCCGCACCGGCACAAGCGTCGCAAGCGGCTCTACCACCATGATGCGTCGATTATCCGTCTGAGACCGCAGTACCCCAACCACATCTGGTCCATCGACTTCGTCCATGACAGACTGAGCAACGACAGGCCCTACAAGATGCTGACTGTGCTGGACGAGTACACCCGTGAGGCCTTATCCGTGACGGTTGCCACCAAGATGGGCTCGGCAGAGGTCCTGGATGCCCTTTATCCGCTGCTAATCAACCGTGGCAAGCCGGAGTACATACGGTCCGACAACGGCTCTGAGTTCACATCTTCGATCTTCAAGGATTGGCTCGTCCGTGTCGGCGTCCAGCCTATATATATCTACCCGGGCTCGCCCTGGGAAAATGGCTACAATGAGCGCTTCAATGGAACCCTGCGCAGCGAAGTCCTGAATGCCGAATGGTTCGCCACCACCAGGCAGGCCCAAGTCGTCATCAACCAATGGCTCCGCCAATACAACCACATCCGGCCCCATCATGCCCTCGGCATGCGTCCGCCAGTGCCCGAAACAATCTTAGTGAACCGACAAATCACTGGTACAAAACAAGGGGGCTAGACAGGTTAGCGTTGCTAGAACACTTGTCTGGTCCCATGGCCTCAGGCCAGCCCCCAGCTGGCCTGAGGGGCTCAAGAGCAGCCGTTTCGACCGTTAGGCGAGGCGGAGCAAGGCTACTAATGGTCAGCTAAATGGCCTGGAAATGGCCTTGGTACAGCCCCTGAGGGGCTCTATAAAAAGAGTTCATAAAGGAGCAGAAAC
>JAPOJR010000146.1 GCA_029978325.1 Alphaproteobacteria bacterium
CGCCGAGGATCCACAATACTTCGCGTGGCGCCTTGTAGGAGCCGTAGTAAAGGCCGCGGAACATGTGGATATAGACGGCGACGAAGAACATCGAAGCGCCGTTGGAATGGGTATAGCGGATCAACCAGCCCCAGTTCACGTCGCGCATGATGTGCTCGACAGACTGGAAAGCCATCGCGGTGTGCGGCGTGTAATGCATCGCCAGCACGATGCCGGTTATGATCTGGACGCCAAGCATCATGCTCAGAATGCCGCCGAAGGTCCAAAGGTAGTTCAGGTTGCGCGGCGTCGGATAGGCGACGAACGAACTGTGAACCAGACCCATGACCGGCAGCCGGCTTTCAAACCAGCGGCCCAGCGCGCTCTTGGGGACGTAAGTCGATTCTCCGCTCATATTTCTTGTTCCTCGGCGAATGTCTTTGTGGCCGCCAGTACACCCAACGGCAATGGCTGACTGGCGGTTAGCCGATCTTCAGCTTGGTATTTGTAACAAACTCGTACTTCGGCACGGCCAGATTGGTCGGCGCCGGTCCAACGCGAATGCGGCCGGAGGTATCATATGCCGATCCGTGACACGGGCAGAACCAGCCGCCATAGGCGCCGCGCTGATCCTTGCCGCCGAGCGGTACGCAACCCAGGTGCGTGCACACGCCGACGACGACCAGCCACTCCGGCTTCTGGACGCGCTTGGCATCAGCCTCCGGGTCTTTCAGATCCGACAGCTTGACCTTTTCAGCTTCCTCGATCTCCTTCTCCGTACGGTGACGAATGAAGACCGGCTTGCCGCGCCATTTGACCGTCATGATTGCGCCGGGCTCGATCGCGCCGATATCAACTTCGATCGAGGCGAGAGCCAGCGTCGAGGCATCGGGATTCATCTGGCTGATCAGCGGCCAGGCGATTGCGCCAGTGCCGACTGCCGCAGCCGCGCCGGTGGCGATATAGAGCATGTCTCTGCGGGTCGGTTCGACCGTCGATGAATTAGCCACGAGAAAATCCTATCAGTTCCGCGCCATCTGCAACCGGCCCGAAGCGTGTGGTCCGGTGTTTTCGGGAGTGGAAGCGTTGGTAGACCTCGCCAGCCAAGCTGACGATTGCCGCGCTTCCGGTCCCCTTTGGGGTCTCTTAAGTTCGGGAAAGGGCGGCGGCAATGCGACGCATCGCCACTTGTTTGCGCAGGTTGCAGTGAATTCGTCAGGCCTGCCGCAGGCTTGCGCCCATTTGCCCGGCAGGCATGCTCTGAGAATCCGTAGCCCCGTCGCCGATCCTTCGAGAAGCGTGCGGTATTTCGCACCCTTGCGCGTCGATGTCTATAGCGTCAAACCGAAAAGATGGGGCAATGAGGCCAATTATTGGGAGCTCGTCGGCTGGCGGGAATTTTGCCGGCAGGTCATGGGGTGCTACGGCGGCGCTTTATCGGTGAAAAACAGTGCGCAGGGGTTTATCGACTTGCAGGGGTTGTCCACAGAACAGTCGTCGGATGTGCCGCTCATGCTGGCGCTCTATCAACCCGATATTCCACAGAATACCGGAACCATGCTGCGGGCCTGCGCCTGTCTGGGGGTGGCGGCGGCGATCATCGAGCCTGCAGGGTTCCCCATCTCCGATCGTAATTTCCGCCGGGCCGGGATGGATTATCTCGACAAGGTCGATCTGACCCGCCACATTTCCTGGCGTGCGTTCGAGGAATGGCGAGCCGCTTCGGGCCGCCGGCTGGCGCTTTTGACCACGAAGGGTGCGCAGCCCTATACAGAATTTGCCTTCAAGCCCGGCGATATTGTCATGGTGGGCAGGGAATCGGCGGGTGTACCTGACGAGGTGCATGAGCGCGCCGATGCCCGGCTCGTCATTCCGATGCGGATGAACCTGCGCTCGCTGAATGTGGCGGTGGCGGCGACCATGGTCATCGGCGAGGCAATCCGCCAGATCGGTACTGGCCAGACAGGGGAACAGAATGGACGCTGAAGCGCGACTGGAAGAGCGCAAGAACCGGGCGCGGGCCTGGTTCGAGGAGTTGCAGGGCCGGATTCTGGCCGGTTTCGAGGAAATCGAGCGCGATTGTCCGGGGCCCTACGATCCACAGGCGGGCGGGCCAGGTGTAGCGGCGCGCACGCAGTGGCAGCGGACCAATCACGACGGCGCTCCAGGCGGCGGCGGCACCATGGCGATCCTGAAAGGACGGGTATTCGAGAAGGCCGGGGTTCATGTCTCGACCGTGTTCGGGACCTTTGCGCCGGAATTCGCCAAACAGATCCCGGGTGCGGCTGAGGACCCTCGCTTCTGGGCGTCGGGGATTTCGCTGATCGTGCATCCGTGGAATCCGAACGTGCCCGCCGTCCACATGAATACGCGGTTCGTTGTTACCTCCAAGGCCTGGTTCGGCGGAGGCGCTGACCTGACTCCTGTGTTGAGCGCCCGCAGGACGCAGGACGATCACGATACGGTTGATTTTCATGCCGCCATGAAAGGGTCGTGCGGCCGGCATTCTGCCGTCGCGCCGTACCAGAAATACAAGGACTGGTGCGACGAGTATTTCTACCTGCCGCATCGCAAGGAGCCACGGGGCATCGGCGGGATTTTCTACGACTATCTCAACAGCGCAGACGATGCCGCCAATAGCGCCTGGGAGGCCGATTTTGCCTTCACGCAGGATGTCGGGCGAAGCTTTGCGGAGATCTACCCCGAACTGGTGCGCCGCAATTTTGGGAAGCCGTGGACGGCAGAGCAGCGCGAGGAACAGCTGGTGCGGCGTGGCCGCTATGTCGAATTCAACCTGCTCTACGATCGCGGAACGATTTTTGGATTGAAGACCGGCGGTAATGTGGATTCCATCCTGTCGTCCATGCCGCCGGCGGTGAAATGGCCGTGAGCAGGAAGCGGATCGGGCCGCCCGGTTGCCGGCCCCCACTGCAGCGTCCCATCATATTCCTGTTATAAAAGCACTTTGTATTGACGAAACAGGCGTCTGGGATCATCATCAACCAATGAATTCGGATGGTCTCGCGGGCAATGACTGGCAGCTGATTGACGCGGCGGAGAGTTTTTCCGCACGCGCGCCGGGGCCGGCATCCATGGCTGGCCGATATATCCTTCTGGAACCCCTGTCAGAAGACCATGCAGACAGCCTGTTTGAAACCTTGCAGGATGACGATAAGGAATCCCTGCAGCGCTTTACGGCTGATCCGGTTTGCAGCAGTTCTGCTGAACTGGCGGTGCTTATCGAGGCCAAGCGGCAGACTGCAAACGCCAGCTATTTTGCCTGCATCGATCATTTTGCCGGCAAGACTCTGGGGTTTGCCGCGCTGATGCGGGCAGATCAGCCGAACCGGGTAATCGAGCTGGGTAACCTGCTATTTGCCGAAGGGCTGCGCCGCAAACGGACCGGTACCGAAGTCGTCTATCTGCTGCTGCGTCACGCATTCGAGGATCTCGGATACCGGCGCGTTGAATGGAAATGCAACAGCATGAACAGCGCCTCACGCAATGCGGCGCTACGATACGGGTTTTCATTCGAGGGCGTGTTCCGCCAGCACATGGTCGTGAAAGGCCGCAATCGCGATACCGCCTGGTTTTCGATGCTGGATGCGGAGTGGGCGCAAAGGCGCGAGGCGCTGGAAACCTGGTTGAATCCCGACAACTTCGATGCCTATGGCACGCAGTTCACCTCGTTGTCGCAAATGAACAGCGTGGACGGCTCGTAGATCACGTCCAGAAGCGCTTTCTTAACGCGAAACAGGCTTTGCTACGCTCGAAAACGCTATCTTGCCGGATTCAGTATTTCTTCAGACCCAAAGCTGTCTTGGCCGCGGGCGTCCGCTGCCAGGTGCCGTCCGCTTTGCGGCCGAAGGAGATGCGATGTCCCTTGCGGGCGCGCAATATGATCTGCCCGCCAGAGTAGCTCCACCGCACAGGATCGAAAATCTGGATACCCTGATCGGCGCAGCCGGGGCCGACCAGCGCCCGTCCGCTGCGGTTGAGACTGAGAAGGCAGCCGGCATCCTTGTTCTTGTCGCGCAGCACGGCATAGCGCCCGGGTATGCCGCCTTGCGCCGCTGCCGCTCCGCTTCCAGCGGTCGTGGCGTTGCTGCGCCTGCTGCGAGACCGGCGGGGCCGGCGGCGCTTGCGGCGTTCGGCTTGCGCCAGTTCGACGCGTTCACCTGTGCCCGCCCCTACGTCCGGTCCCGGATCAAAGAGGGTGAGGGAAGGCAAACGCAGTTGCGAGGCTGCGCCGGACAGGGGTGCGGACTGCGCTGCTGATGGAGCAAGGGCAATCAGGCCCACTGCGAGGGCGGCACGAAAATGCAGGCTGCGGCTGGACATGCGTTCCTCACTTCAAATCAAAAAGCAAAATTGGCTTGTTTAACTGGCCGTTGCGGCACACGTTGCATTTCTTACATACCTGATTCAGGGATTTCCGGTCCAGCTCGATCGCTTTTCCCATTTACCAAATGGATACATTCACACCGGGGTCAACAGGGGGGCGCCCTTGCTCCAGTTTACGAGATTGTCGACAACCAGCTGGCTCATGGCGTCGCGCGTCACGACCGACGCAGAACCGACATGCGGCAGCAGGACCGCGTTGTCGAGTGCAAGCAGCGCCTCCGGTACGTGCGGTTCGTTGGCGAAAACGTCGAGCCCGGCTGCATGGATTGTGCGGTTGGCGAGTGCTTCGATCAGAGCGGGCTCGTCGACGATCGTCCCGCGAGCGATATTGATCAGGATCCCGTCCGGTCCCAGCGCCTTGAGCACATCAACGTCGATCATGTTGCGGGTTTCGGGGCCGCCGGGCACGACCACCATGAGAATATCACAGGCGCGCGCCAGAGACAGGACGTCGGGATAATAGGGATAGTCGACGCCCTGCGCCTTGTTGCGGCTGTGATAGACGATCTTCAGGCCAAAACCCTCGGCGCGGCACGCTATTGCCTTGCCGATTCGGCCGAGGCCCAGAATGCCCAGGGTGCGATCCTTCAGGGATGCCGTCAGCCGGTAGGGCTGTTGCAGCCATTTGCCTGCACGCAGGTAGCGCTCTGCGGCAGAGAACTCCCGCACCGTATTCAGCATAAGGCCAAAGGCCGTGTCGGCTGTTTCCTCGGTCAGTACGTCAGGCGTATTGGTGACGGCAATATTGTGGTCTTTAGCCCAGTTGGCATCGATGTTGTCGTAGCCAACGCCGAGGTTGGCGACGATCTCGAGGTTCGGGAAACGCGACATGAAGGCGGCGTCGATCGGCCAGACGCGATCCTGCGCCAGAATCGGCACTGCAGCGGCTATGGCGCGCACCCCGGGGGCAATCTTGTCGAGCAGGGCTTCCCAGTCGTCCGCCAGCCAGAGCTTTTGGATGGTGAAATCGCGTTCCAGCCCGTCGATGATCAGGGGGGGGAGCGGCACGGTCATGACGAGGTCGATCTTGGACATCCAATGCCTTCTGATTGGCGGGTAGCCGCGCCGGTTCGTGATTGGCGCCAAGGTCGTCTCAAAAGGCGCCAGCGTCAACAGCGTGTTCGCATCAGCGTCTGGCGGTGAGGGAGACTTCCCACTGCACCTTGTCCATTCCTCATTCCATTTCTCCCTGCGCCTTGACCGCGGTCAATGCTCTGGCAGGCGGGTGTGCCATGAAGCCAACATGACACAACGCGACACAGCACTGGTGCTGGCCGAACGGTCGGCGCCCCGATATACGAGCTATCCCACGGCGCCGCATTTCCATCAGGGCATCGGGCCGCAGGAGGCAGCGGACTGGCTTGCGAGTTTGCCCGACAGCGCCAGTCTGTCACTCTATCTGCATGTGCCCTATTGCCGGTCGATCTGCGCCTATTGCGGCTGCCATACCAAGGCGACCCTGCGCGACGAACCGCTGGCCGCCTATGCGAACTGTCTTGCCACTGAAATCGACCTGCTGGCGTCAAAAACGCGGGCGCGGCGGGTTACACATATCCACTGGGGCGGCGGGACGCCAAGTATGCTTGGCGCAGCGCGGCTGGCGCGGCTGACGAAGCAGATCGGCGAAAGATTCGACCTGTCGCAAATTGTGGAGCACGCCATCGAACTCGATCCGCGCCATGTGGACCGGCAGCTTGCCGACATGCTAGCGGAGATCGGCGTCAACCGGGTCAGCCTTGGCGTTCAGGATATGCACCGGCATGTGCAGGATGCGATTGGCCGCGTTCAGCCGCCGGAAGAAGTCGAAGCAACGGTTGCCCTGCTGCGGCAGGCTGGCATCGGCGCTATCAATGTCGATTTGATGTACGGTCTGCCACACCAGACGATTCATGACGTGCGACGCACCGTCAGCTGGGCGGCGGATCTCGATCCGGCGCGGCTGGCGATCTTCGGATATGCCCATGTGCCATGGATGAAGAAGCACCAGCGGCTGATAGACACAGCGGCGCTGCCCGGCGCAGCCGAGCGGCTCGAACAGGCCGATGCGGCGCGCGAGGCGCTGATTGCGGAAGACTATGTCGCCATTGGGCTCGATCATTTTGCCCGGGCCGGCGATCCGATGGCGATTGCCCAACGCGAGGGCCGGTTGCGGCGGAATTTCCAAGGGTATACGACCGATTGCGCCGATGCACTTCTGCCGCTTGGTGCGTCGTCCATCGGCAAGCTGCCGCAGGGCCATGTCCAGAATGCTCCTGATATGGCAAACTGGAGCCGGGCCTTTGGCGAAGGCCGTCTGCCGGTGGTGCGCGGCATCGCCCTCAGTGCCGACGATATCGCACGCGCGGACGTGATCGAGCGCCTGATGTGCGATCAGTTCGTTGATTTCGGCGTGCTGGCGGAAACACATTTTGGCCGCGACGATGCATTCGACAGTGCTATCGGACAGCTGGATGCCCTTGCGCGAGACGGCGTGCTGGTGCGACAGGGCCGTCATATTGCCATGACGCCAGCGGGTGCTCCATTCGTGCGCCTCGCTGCGGCGGCGTTCGATGCCTATCTCGAACAAAGCCAGGCCCGGCATTCGGTCGCCGTCTGACGCAGGTGTTTTTCCTGTTCAGGCTTTCCTGTCCAAGGCGCTGTCGTGCCAGCGGCCGAGCAGCAGCCACGACAGGGCTGTGAAGAACAGAAAGATTGCGATCCCGGTAGCTGACACCAGCACCAGAGCTGCGAACATGCGCGGGATGTTGAGGCGAAAGCCGGCCTCGACAATACGATAGGCAAGGCCGCTGCCCTGTCCCGCCGACCCGGCCGCCAGTTCTGCAACGATGGCGCCGATGAGCGCCAGTCCGCCGCCAATGCGCAACCCGCCAAGAAAATAGGGCAGGGCTGATGGCAAGCGCAGATGAATGAGTTGTTGCCAGCGCGAGGCGCCATAGAGTTCGAACAACTCCTGCAGATTGTGATCAGCGGAGGTCAGGCCAAGCGCTGTGTTCGACAGGATCGGAAAGAAGGCCACGATGAAGGCGCAGACCAGCACCGCCGTATTGGGCTCGAGATAGACCAGTAGCAAAGGCGCGATGGCAATGATCGGTGTTACCTGCAGCACAACGGCAAAGGGGAAGAACGAGCGTTCGACCCATTTCCATTGCGCAAACAGGACCGCCAATCCGCCGCCGCCGGCAATAGCCAGCAGGATCGCGGAGAAGGTGATTTTGAGCGTCACCCACATGGATGCCGACAGGATCGCCCAGTCCTTGACCATGGTGGAAGCGATAAGGCTGGGGGACGGAAGCACATAGGGCGGAATTTCCTTCCACCGCACCAGCGCTTCCCAGCCGGCAATGGCGAGGAGAAAGATCGTCACCGGCAAGGCGATGTTTATGAGCTTCTCAGCGCCGAAGCGATTGCTTGTGTTCTGGCCTTTCTGGCTCATCGTTGCACCTTTCCTGGTGCGTATTGCTGCACCTCCATGGCGCGATTGAGTGCTTGCGATGTGCGCCTGCAATAGTCGGCATAGTCCGGGCCGAGTCGAAACTCCTCGTTTCGGACTCCGGGCGCGTCGACGGCAATTTCCTCGATAATGCGGCCGGGGCGGGCCGAAAAGACGGCGATCCTCGTCGACAGATAGACGCTTTCGTAAACCGAGTGCGTGACGAAAACGACGGTCGTTCCCAGTTCCGCCTGCAGGCGCAGCAGGTCGTCGTTCAGTTTTTGCCGGGTGATCTCGTCGAGCGCCGCGAAGGGTTCGTCCAGCAGCAGCATTTTAGGCCGCAACGCTAGCGCCCGCGCCAGCGAGACGCGCATCTTCATGCCGCCGGACAGTTCGCGCGGATAGGCATGCGCGAAATCCTGCAGGCCGACCAGCTCGAGTGCTGTTTGGATTTCGTGCTTCGCCTGCCGGTGCGATTCGCCGCGCAGTTTCATCGGAAGGTAGACGTTTTTCTCGACGCTGGCCCAGGGCATGAGCGTCGGCTCCTGGAAGACGAAGCCGATATGCCCCCTGACATCGCTCTCCCAATGGACGCGGCCCTGAGATGGCGGCGTCAGGC
>JAPOJR010000147.1 GCA_029978325.1 Alphaproteobacteria bacterium
GAGTTAGAGACTCTCGCTGATTTCCTTGATACGCCGGTTAAGAATTTCGTCATTCTCGGAATAATCCACCGGACAATCGATGAGGTGAACACCCGGTTCTGACAGGCAGGTATCAAGGACCTCAGAGAGGTTATCGACACTGCTCACCCGGTGCCCCCGGGCACCGTAACTCTCTGCATACTTCACGAAGTCGGGATTATTGTACTCAAGCCCCCAGTCCTTGAGCCCCATGTTCGCCTGCTTCCAGCGGATCATGCCATAGGAGCTGTCGTTCAGCACCAGACAGGTTAGGTTCATGCCCAGGCGAACGGCGGTCTCCAACTCCTGGCTGTTCATCATAAAGCCGCCGTCGCCGCAGATCGCCATGACCTTGCGTTGCGGATGCAACAGATGCGCCGCCATCGCGCTCGGCAGACCAGCGCCCATAGTCGCCAGGGCATTGTCGAGCAGCACCGTGTTCGGCATCGCCGCCGGATAGTTCCGGGCGAACCAGATTTTGTAGACGCCGTTATCCAGGCAGATAATGCCATCGTTCGGCATTGCCGCCCGCACGTCGCGCACCAGGCGTTGCGGATAGACGGGGAACCGGTCGTCGTCGTTGCCAAGAGCGATGTTGGCGTCGTGCGCCGCCTTCACCGTCATCATCCGGCTGAAGTCCCAGTGCGACTGGGCATGGATGGTTTCGTTCAGCTGCCAGATTGAGTTCCCGATATCGCCGATCACCTCAATCTGCGGGAAATAGACCGGGTCCACCTCCGCCGTATTGAAGGAAACGTGAATAACTTCGGTGCCGCCCAATTCCATGAAGAACGGCGGCTTCTCGATCACGTCATGGCCGACGTTGATGATCAGGTCCGCGGCTTGAATGGCGCGATGGACAAAGTCGTTGGCGGAAAGCGCCGCGCATCCCATGAACAACGGATGGCATTCGTCGACCACGCCCTTGCCCAGTTGGGTGGTGACAAAGGGGATGCCCTTTTCCGTCACCATTTTGGTCAGCATGCGGCTGGTCACCTTGCGGTTCGCGCCGGCGCCGATTACCAGGATCGGCGCTTTCGCCGCTTCGATCCGCATTGCTGCCGCACGGATCGCCTTTTCCTCGGCGATCGGCCGCCGCGTTACAGACGCCGGGATGACTCTGGCATCGGTGTCGTCAGCCGCGATATCTTCCGGAAACTCGATATGGACGGCGCCCGGCTTTTCCTGCTCGGCCAGCCGGATCGCCTCACGAACCCGCGACGGAATATTGTCCGCCGACTGTAACTGGTGCGCGAATTTGGTGATCGGCTTCATCATCTCGACCACGTCGAGAATTTGGAAACGGCCTTGCTTGGAACGACGGATCGGCTTCTGGCCGGTCACCATCATCATCGGCATGCCGCCCAACTGGGCATAAGCCGCCGCAGTGGTAAAGTTAGTGGCGCCCGGACCCAGCGTCGCCATGCACACACCGGTTTTGCCGGTGAAGCGGCCATAAGTGGCGGCCATGAACCCGGCAGCCTGCTCGTGCCGCGTCAGGATCAACTTGATCTTGGTCGAGCGGGACAGGCTGTCGAGCATATCGAGGTTTTCTTCCCCCGGGATGCCAAACACATACTCGACGCCCTCGGCCTCAAGCGCTTCAACGAAAAGATCAGACGCGGTCTTCATAAAGGGTCACCCACTCGTTTGATTTGACTGCACGTTCGGCACACTACCATGAATATCCGCCAATTCGAAACGCAAAGCGACACGATTTGGAACAAACCGTTACTAGCCGGCCCGCTGGTCGCAGCAGACAACCCTAAGATATTGAATATAGCCCTAAAAAACAATGACCATCCGACCGCGGGTTCCTCCGGCCTCCAACCGTGCGTGGGCCTCGCCGGCGCGCTCGGGCGGCACGGTACCGGCGACGCGCAGCGTCAATGCACCTGCTTCAACCAATTGCCTCAACCGGTCCAGCTTTTCGTATTCACCGTCATAGGTCCGCACGAACGTCGCCGTGAAGCGAATATCGCGCTGCGGCTCACCGATAAACCCGCGGATAGAGGTAAAGCTGCCACCATCTTTGACGGCTGGGATAGCCGCTGCGTTCAGAAGAGCACCATCGGCCAGACCATCGACACCATCCGGAAAGCGCTTCCGCACCTCTCCTGCAAAGTCATTTCCGCGTGGTACAATGATATCCGCGCCAAGGGATTGCAACAGAGCCTCGTCCTGCGGCGCAGCGTCGGCGATCACCGTCAATCCCTCCGTCTTCGCCAACTGGATAACATAGCCGCCATAAGCGCCGGGCCCGCCGCTAACCGCCAGCACCTGGCCGGCCTTCAACCCCAGCAGGTCCAAAGACTGGCGCGCGGTCAGTCCGTTCATCGGCAAGGTGCATGCTTCGACAATGCTGGCCCCCGCCGGGATCGGCACAACCGCCCGCTGGTCCAGCACGATCTGTTCCCGGTAGGCGCCGTGGCTGGCCTTCGGCACGACCATGGCCATGACCTGATCGCCGACTTTGACACCGGTACGCACACCTTCGCCGACCTCATCGACGATTCCGGCAGCATCCATCCCCGGCACGTACGGCGGCGGATCGACTTTCTGCTGCTCTGCCCGCGATCCGTTGCGCGCCATCACATCGGTCGGATTGACCGCCGCTGCCTGCACCCTGATGCGGACCTGCCCAGGGCCGGCATGAGTTTCCGGCACTTTCACCAGTTGCAGCGCTTCCGGTCCACCATGCACCATAACTCCAACAGCCCGCATAACATCACCATTTCGTCGAATTGATCGGATACGAAGGGCTTCCCCTTCGGTCAGCAGGCACCATAGCGGCGTTCGGCGCAAGGCGAAAGCTGGCCCTACCCCATTTCCACGCACTCCGGCCGCAATTTGGGTGTGTGCGAGTTCACTAGACCGCGTTAACTTTGCCGTGTTAACGTCCGGTCCAGTCTCCCATGGCGCAGGGTGGAATGGGAGGCCAGCTAATCTTACACAACTATTGAGAATGGAACAACAAATGGTCGATCAAGTAAATCTGTCCGATTTCATGGATTGGGTCGTCGATCGTAACCCCGGGGAAACTGTTTTCCATCAGGCGGTGCATGAGGTCGCGGAATCCGTCGTCCCCTTCATCAATGCCAACCCGGTGTATGCGAAGATCAAAGTTCTGCACCGTATGGCGGAGCCTGATCGTTCGGTGTCTTTCCGTGTCAGTTGGGCCGATGACAATGGCGAAGTTCAGGTCAACCGCGGCTATCGCGTGCAATTCAACAACTCGATCGGCCCGTATAAGGGTGGCATTCGGTTCCACCCGTCGGTGAACTTGGGCGTCCTGAAGTTCCTTGGCTTCGAGCAGACATTCAAGAACTCGCTGACCCGCCTGCCCATGGGCGGCGGCAAGGGCGGTGCGGACTTCGATCCGAAGGGCCGCTCGCAGCACGAGATCATGCGCTTTTGCCAGAGCTTCATGACGGAACTCTATAAATATGTCGGTCCCGATATCGACGTGCCGGCCGGCGACATCGGCGTCGGCGGCCGCGAGATCGGCTATATGTTTGGCCAGTACAAGCGCATCACCAACTCGTTCAGCGGCGTATTGACCGGCAAGGGTCTGGAATACGGCGGGTCGCTGATGCGGACCGAGGCCACCGGCTATGGCGCGGTCTATTTCCTGGAAGACATGCTGCAACACATCGGCGACTCGGTTGAAGGCAAAGTCGCGGTGATTTCCGGCTCCGGCAACGTCGCCACCCACGCCGCGGAGAAGGTGCTGCAACTCGGCGGCAAGCCTGTGACTCTGTCCGATTCCGGCGGGTTCATCTATGATCCTGAAGGCATCAGCCAGGAGCGTCTGGACTGGATCAAGCGACACAAAACCCAGCGTGGCGCCCGCATTTCCGACTATGTGAACGAGTTTGGCGGCAGCTTCCATGCCAACCAACGTCCATGGGGCGTGCCCTGCAACGTGGCGCTGCCCTGCGCGACGCAGAACGAGCTGGACGAGAACGACGCCAAGAACCTGATCGACAACAAGTGCCTAGCAGTGGTCGAAGGCGCCAACATGCCGTGCACGGTTGAGGCCGTCACGGCGTTGCAGTCCGCCGGTGTGCTCTACGCGCCAGGCAAGGCGGCCAACGCCGGCGGCGTCGGTATGTCGGGCCTGGAAATGAGCCAGAACTCCGCCCGCCTGCACCGCGACCAGGAGGACCTGGGCGCTGCGTTGCGCAAAATCATGCGCGACATCCACACTGCCTGCGTCGAGCAAGGCGCACATGGCACCGGCCCGGTCGACTATGTCAAAGGCGCGAACATCGCCGGCTTCAAGAAGGTTGCTGACGCAATGCTGGCGTTCGGCGTGGTGTAATAATCTAGCGCCAGATTGCATTTTGGGGCGGCGGAATCATCCGCCGCCCTTTTCGTTGCAACAGCCAAGTCAGCGCACGCGGGACCGCTGTCCAATCGCGGTCAGGCGACGGCCCCTTCCGTATAGAGCAGATCAATCTCGCCCTGGCTCAGGTTGAGCCAATCGGACAATACCTCCCGGCTGTGCTGGCCCAGGTCGGGGCTCGGCATATCCGGTGCCAGCGGCGCGCCGTGAAAGCGTAGCGGCGACCGCGGCAATGGAATCTTGCCCAATTCCGGATGGTCCTGGTCGAAGATTGCGCCGCGGCCGCGCATATGCGGATCGGCGACGATCTCGGTCAGGTCCCGGATCGGCGCGCAGGCGACGTGGGCGGCCTGCATGCGGCGCGCGGCCTCTTTCTTCGGCAGTTGGCTGGTCCAGGCGGTGACGGCCTCGTCCACCAGGGTATCGTTGGCGGCGCGAGAGGCGTTATCGGCGAACCGGGGGTCGCCCAGCATATCCTCCCGCCCGATTACGCGCGCCACATTCTGCCAGTGCTCCTCGCGGATGCAAAGCAGGGCAACGTGGCCGTCCTGACACTCATAGACGTTATAGGGGGCGGATGCCTTGGCCGGATGCTTGTTGCCGCGGCGCGGCACGGGCTGGCCACCATTCTCCAGCATCCCACCGATATTGGTCGTCAGCACCGGCAACGCTGCCTCGACCATCGCAACTTCAACCACGCGACCGAAACCGGTAACCGAGCGCTCATACAATGCCGTCATGATCGCCGAATACAGGTGCACGCCGCCAAAAAAATCGCAAACGGCCATACCGGCCTTCATCGGCGGACCGCCCTCCGGCCCGGTGACGCTCATCATGCCGCTGGAGGCCTGAATGGTCAGGTCCATCGCCAGATTATCCCGATCTGGCCCGCTCATGCCAAACCCACTGCTGGCGGCGTAGATCAGCCGCGGATTGGCTGTCTGCAATTCCCGGGCGCCGCAGCCGAGCCGATCCATCACGCCTGGCGCGAAATTCTCCAGCAGGATATCCGCCTTGCGGGCCAGATCGAACAACAGCGCCTTGCCGGCCCCAGACTTCAGGTCCAGCGCCAGCCCGCGCTTGTTCTGGTTCAGCGCCGCGACGGACCAGGGGATGCTGCCACCACTGCGCGACCGCCCACGCAGGGCATCGCCGCGCAATGGCTCCACCTTGATCACGTCCGCGCCGGCCTGGGCCAGCAAAAAGCCGGCATAGGGGCCATTGTAGATCTGGCCGAGATCAAGAACCCGAACACCCGCCAACGGCATCCGGTTCGGGAAATCTGTAGCGTTCATAATGCGTTTCTCTCAAACTCCGGCGATCCGCCGTATCAGGTCTAGGCCGACTCTGCGCCAACTTTGACCAACAGTTTGCCGAAATTTTCGCCGCTGAACAGCTTCAGGAAAGCTGCGGGGGCATTTTCGATGCCCTCGACCACATCCTCGCGATACTTGATCTGGCCTTCCTTGATCCAGCGCGCCATGCGGGCCGTGGCTTCCGGGTGGCGGCTGGCGAAATCGAACACCAGGAAGCCCTGCATCCGCACCCGCTTCGGAATAAAAAAGCGCATGTTGCGGGGCACCAGTTCAGGCTCGGCCAGATTGTATTCGGCGATGCGACCACAGACGGCAACGCGCGCGCCGAGCGCCAAATGCTCGACCACCGCGTCCCAGATCGCGCCGCCGACATTCTCGAAATAGACATCAATGCCGCGCGGGCACTCGCGCCCCAGCGCCTGCATCAGGTTCTCAGTCCGGTAGTTGATGGCGGCGTCGAAGCCCAACTCTTTGACGATATAGTCCGCCTTGGCCTGGCTGCCGACAAGGCCAACGACGCGGCAACCCATGATCCGCGCGATCTGGCCGACCACAGCCCCAACCGCTCCAGAGGCGGCAGAGACCACAACCGTATCGCCCGGCTGCGGCTGGCCGACGTCGAGCAAGCCGAAATAGGCGGTCATTCCCGGCATGCCCAGCACGCCGTTCGCCGTCGAAATCGGCCCATGCTTCGGATTAACCCGGCGCAAGCGTTCATAGGGCGGCACGACATATTCCTGCCAGCCCAGCCGCCCTTCGACGATATCGCCGACTTTCCAGTCCGGATGCTGCGAGGCGACGATCTCGCCGACGCCGCCCGCCTCCATCACGCCGCCCACCGGCACCGGCGGCGCATAGCTGGGACCATCGTTCATGCGGCCGCGCATGTAGGGGTCGAGCGACTGGTAGATCTGGCGCACCAGGATCTGGCCCGGTCCGGGAGTCGGCACCGGCACTTCCTCCAGCCGAAAGTTCTCCAGGCTGACCATTCCCTGCGGCCTTGAGGCGAGGACGATACGGCGATGGGTGGTGGGCAAGGTTGTCATAGTCGATCCCGTGTTCATTGGCGATGTCAGACGAAACCTTACCGCAAGGAACCGTCAAAGCCCAGTTGACGCATTGCGCCACAGGACGCAGCATTGCCGCTAACCGACACCCGCCGAGGAAATCCGAGGAACCGCCTTTATGCAATACATCCGCGTCGAACAAGATGGTCCGGTGAAAACCATCACCCTGACCCGCGGGGACAAGCGCAACGCGCTGAACCTCGCCATGCTGGACGAAATGACCGCGGCTTTCCGCGCTGAACCCGCCCCCGCCGACCGGGTGATCGTGCTGCGGGCAGAGGGGCCATCCTTCTGCTCCGGCATGGACCTGGCCGAACGGCTGGAGAAGCCGGCCAAGCCCAGCGAGTCGCCGATTGAGGTGATGCTGCACGCGATGGAGATGAACCCGCTGCCCATCGTCGGCGTCGTCCACGGCGACGCCATCGCCGGCGGCAACGAACTGGCGCTGCACTGCGATTTCGTCGTGGCGTCCACCAGCGCGCGATTCGGCATGAGCCTGGCGCAGATCGGCTTGGCGCCGACCTGGTTCCTGACCAAAAAGCTTATGGAGGTCGCCGGTCCGGTCTGGGCCCGGGAAATCCTGCTGCTGGGCGATCCGCTGCCTTCGACCAAGATGCACGAACTCGGCATTATCGGCCGGGTGGCGCCGCCTTACGACCTGCAGAAAGAAGCCAAGAAGGTTATCGACCGTCTGGCGGCGAACGCGCCGCTATCGCTGCGCGCGATGAAAAGCATGATGGTGCGCCAGATGGCCTACCGCGACGGCATCGAACATGCAGAGCAGGACCGACTGGTGAACGCGACCCGCGACAGCCAGGATTCGAAGGAGGGCATCCGCGCCCGCCTCGACAAACGCACCGCCAATTTCAAAGGAGTATAAGGCGCTATGGCAATTGCTGTCCGCATGTCCAAGCCCTGGCGGCCATTGACCCCGGCGGAGGCCGACAAGGTCGCCGGCAATCTGGGCGTCTACCAACTGGCGAATGAGGCCGGAGACATTCTCTATATTGGGGCGGCCACAGGGCGCTCGCTATTCGGCCTGCGCGGCGAAATCCAGGGGCAGGCAGCGAGCCCGCCCGCAGGCGCGACCCAATTCAGGCTGGAGGTCAACACCAGCTACCGCACCCGCCACCGCGAACTGCTGATGGCGTACAAATTCGACAATGGCGGCAAGCTGCCGCCGCTGCAACCCGCGGAAGATGGCCGCGGGCTGGGGAAGCTCAGTCCGGGGTGATGGATAACGGATGGAGTACGATTGGCACGAGGCCAAACGGCAGTCGAACCTGGGCAAGCATGGATTAGATTTTGCCCAAGTTGAGTACTTTGAATGGGATATGGCTCTGCTTCGCGATAATGACAATCATGATGAATCGCGCGCTCAAGCCATAGGCCCAATGAATGGTACGCTAGTGGTTCTTGTTTACACTGTCAGAGACAATACCTGTCGTATTGTCTCCCTTCGCAAGGCAACGCCTGCTGAAAG
>JAPOJR010000148.1 GCA_029978325.1 Alphaproteobacteria bacterium
TTGCCGAGCACCTCAGGCTGAAGGACGTTACGCGAAAGGTCAAAATCCACTGCCATTGGTATAACTCTATGAATGGCGAGCAACGCCGGCCGCATGCGACCGTTATCCGCGCGGAACGGCGGGCCGGCCTCAGCGTGCCACCACTTCGCGGGCCACCTCGTGCCGGCGGAATGGCGGCAGGGTCCAGGGCGGGTCATAGGACAAAAAGACCGGCGGACCGACCGGCGCATAAGCGGACTTCGCCAAGACGGCGTCCAGCGCTGCGGTCTCTTCCGCCTTTGCCGCCTGGCCATTGAACCCGCTATAGCGGCGCACCATCACCGTCTGTCCCGGCACCTCGGCAATGGCAATGCGCGGGTCCAGAGGCTCTGGCGCAGTCGCCATGGTGTAGGAATTCGGGAAGAAAAAGCGCATGCGCATGGCGTCGCCTGCCGCCCCTTGCTCCACCGGCACGGTCATGCTGACAGTCTCGCCCCGCTCGGCCCCGCCCTGGCCGCCAGCGACCTCCACCGGCACGGTCATAGACACCTTGCCTCTGGCCTTGTTTTCGCCGGAGATATAGCGGAACAGCACGCGGAAGGCGCTGTTGCCGCTCTGATCGCTCTCGGCCGCCGTCATGGTCACGTCGGCGACCAGCCGCGGCCCATAGCGGCGGACTTCAACCTGCCCGCCCATGCGCTCCACGACCTGGTACGGCGGCTCTTCATAGCTTGAGCGGTCCCCTACCAGGGAACAGCCCGCCAGCACCAGCGGCGACAACAACAACAGGGCTTTCTTCAGCATGCGAGCGCCTCAGCAATCGTTCGGTTATGGCTGATACGCTGCTTGCACCCGTTTGGATCTGGTGAGGCTCAGACCGGGCTCAGGCTCCCTCGGCAAATTGCAGGGCGTGCAGGTTGGCGTAGAGACCGCCCGCCGCCAGCAGGTCCGCGTGCCGGCCGCTCTGCACCAACTTGCCGGCCTCCATCACGTGGATCACGTCGGCATCGATCACGGTCGAAAGCCGGTGCGCGATCACGATGGTCGTCCGCCCGACCATCAACCGGGCGAGCGCGGCCTGGATCTGCCGCTCGCTTTCGGTGTCGAGCGCGCTGGTCGCCTCGTCCAGCAGCAGGATCGGCGCATCTTTCAGGATGGCGCGGGCGATGGCGATGCGCTGGCGCTGGCCGCCGGAAAGCTTCAGGCCCTGCTCGCCGACCAACGTGTCATAGCCAGCGGGCATGGCCTGGATAAAATCGTGCGCCGCCGCCGCCTTGGCCGCGGCCTGCACCTCCGCCTCGCTCGCATTCCAACGGCCATAGCGGATGTTGTTGGCGACGGTATCGTCGAACAGCACCACCTCTTGGGCGACCACCGCTACGGCGTCGCGCAGGCTGGAGAGCGAGGCCTGGCGCACGTCGATGCCGTTCACCGTCACCCGTCCGGACTGCACGTCATAGAAGCGCGGGATCATGGCAAAGATGCTGGACTTGCCCGCGCCAGACGGCCCGACCAGCGCCGTGGTCCGGCCCGCCGGCGCTTCCAGCGTCACGCCGTCCAGCGCCTGGGTCTCGCCGTTGTAGCTGAAACGCACGCCCTCCAGCCGCACCGCCCCCGCCTGCCGCGGCACCTTGCGCGCATCCGGCGGATCGACGATAGCGGGCGCCTGGTCCAGCAGCGCATAGACTCGCTCGGTCGCGGCCAACCCCTCCTGAATGCGGGCGTTCAGCTTGCCCAGGGCCCGGATCGGCTGGAACGCCATCAGCATCGCCGCGATGAACGAGAAAAACGCGCCGGCGGTCGTGTGGCCGTCGATGACGCGCAGGCCGCCATAGACGATGATGGCGGCAATGGCGACACCGCCCAACGCGTCGGTAATCGGCTGCGTCGCCGCCTTGGCGATGGCGGCGCGATAACTGAGGTTGCGGATGCGCTCGATCAGCGTATCGGCGTGCGCCTGCTCATGCGGCTCCATGCGAAAGGCTTTGACCGTGCGGATGCCCTGAAAGCTCTGGCCCAGCCGGCTGGTCAGCGCGCCCATCTCCTCCTGGGTTTCGCGCGTGACCTTGCGCACGCGCTTGCCCAGCACTTGCAGCGGATAAACCGTCAGCGGCGCTCCGGCGAAGGCGATCGTCGCCAGCAGCCATTCCTGATAGAACATCAGCGCGACCAGAAAAATCACCGTCAGCACATCCCGGCCCAGCACGACGACCGCGTCGCTGACGGCATAGCGCATAATGTTGACGTCATAGGTAAAGCGCGACAGCAGCGTGCCGGAATTGTGCCCCTGCAACGCCGCCACGTCCTGTTTCAGCAAATGGCCGAACAGGCGGGACTGGATGTCGGCGACAATGCGCAGGCCGGTGTCGACCACCAGCACCTCCTGCACGAAAGCGGCGGCGCTGCGGATGGCGAACGTCGCCAGCACACCGAACGCGATCAGCCAGATCATGCTGCGCTCTTGCTTGACGAACAGTTCGTTGATCACCGGGTCCATCAGCCAGGCGGTCAGCGCGGTCGCTCCGGCGACGACGATCAGACAGGCGGCTGCCAGGATCAGGCGCTTGCGGTAGGGCATCACGGTTTCGCCCCATAAACGCTTCAACAGCTGGAACGAGTTTCGGTCGACCAAGGGGTGCGGGGCGCGGGTGGCCATAAGAATTCCTGGGCACGTAACAACGCCCGCTTTGTAACCGCTTCGCCGTGCGGCGGCTAGCAGCGTTGCCGCCGCGGCCCAAACACCCTATCTGAGCGGTTTGCGTTGGCGCCTCCGCCAGTACATTAATATTCAGTACGCTAAAGGCCAGTAAGCCAAAGGTAAGCCTGTTGATCCGAGACCTTCCCACCACGGCCCTGCCGGCTCCGCCGCTGGAGCCAGCGAAACGGCGCTGGGCCGAGCGGAACATGTCGTTGGTGGATCACGGCTGCCTGCGCCTGCTCTACAGCAACCGGCACCGGCTGGACGAGCAGATGTGGCGCTCCGCCCAGCCCGGACGGCGGGCCTTGGCCTGGGCCAAGCGGCAGGGCATCCGCACCATTCTGAATCTAAGGGGCGAGCGGCTGGACTGCGGCACCTATTTCACCGAGCGCGACGCCTGCCAGGAACTGGGCCTGCGCCTGGTCAATTTTCCGATCCGTTCGCGTGGCATGCCGGAGAAAGAGACCGTGCATGCCATGGCTGGACTGTTCGACCACCTGGAATACCCGGTGCTGATGCATTGCAAGTCCGGCGCGGATCGGGCCGGGCTGATGGCGACGCTCTATCTGCACCTGTACAAGGGCGAGCCGATGGAGGTGGCGATACGGCAGCTGTCGCTGCGCTTCGGCCACGTCCGCTATGCCCGCACCGGCATGCTGGATTTCTTCATGGAACGCTATTGGGCCGACACCGGCGGCGACCAGAGCCAATTCCTGCGCTGGGTGGACGAGGTCTATGACCGCGATGCCTTTACGGCGGCGTTCAAAGCCAGCAGCGTCGCCAGCTATATCGTCGACAAGATCCTGCGGCGGGAATAGCCGCTCAAAGGTTGATTGGATCGGCAGGTTCAATCGAAAGCCGCCGCTGCGCCCGGCCGCCCAATCCGTCGAACAGGCGCTGCCGGCACGACAGCACGATCACCTGCATGTGCCGGGCCGCATGTTCCAGCGCCGCGAACATGTCGTCGATCCGGCGGTCGTCGGCGAACACCAAGACGTCGTCCAACACCAGCACCACTGGCCGCCCCTGCGCGGCCAGCACCTCGGCGAAGGCCAATCGGGTGAGGATGGCCAATTGCTCGCGCGTGCCGTGCGAAAGGTCCTGCACCAGTTCCTCCCGCACACCCCGTTGCAGGTGTTGCAGGCCGAATTCGCTGTCGAGGCTCAAGGCCGCCTCGCCGAACAGGGTGGCAAGATGGGGCCTCAGCCGGGCGGTGACCGGCGCCAGATAATGCGCCTCCACGGCGGACTTGGCCTCGGCCAGCGTGCGTTCGAGCAATTGCAGCGCCGCGACGCGCCGCTCCAGTGCCGCCCGTTCCTGGGCCAGACGGTCAAACGTTGCCTTTGTGTCCGACAGCACCTCGTCCGGGCCTTGCTCGGAACGGCTGCGGATTTCGGTCTCCAGACGCGCCACGGTCAACTTCAATGTCTCAACCCGCTGCTGACGGCGGTCGCGCGCCACCTCCAGCCGCTCCAGCCTGGCTTTCAGCGCTGCGGCCTCGCCCTGCTCCGCCTGCCGCTGGCGCAAGGCTGCAAGCGCGGCCTGCGCCTGGTGCAGCGCCGCCTCCGCCTTGGGCAGGGCCTCGGCGACGGTCGCGTCCGGCGCGGTCTCTCGGGCGGCGGCGAGCCTGGCTGCCACAGCCTTCTGCTGGGTCTCTGCGAGCGAGAGCGCCTTGGCCGCTTGCTCACCGCGCTGTTTGGCAAGCGCCGCCGCCTGCCTGGCCTCCGCCGCTGCGGCCTCCGCGTTCTTGCGGGCGGCGGTGGCGGCAATGGCGGCGGCGCGCGCGGTGTCTTCGTCCGGCAGGTCGGCGGCGTCGCCGGCGTCGGCCATCGCGGCGATATCGGCTTCTACCTCAGCCAGCGCATCCGCTATAGCGCCAGCCCCGGCATGATCCGGCGCCAGCAGGCGGGCGCGCTCGCCCGCGGTCTTAGACTGCTGTAGCAAATCGGTACGGCGGTCAGCCAGTGTCTCCGCAGTGGCGAGGTCGGCGGCATCCAATGCCGCCAACGCAGAGGCCAGGGCCTGTTCCGCCCGCTCCGCCTCGCGTTCCAGGGCGGCGGCATCCTGCACGCCTGGCCGAATCTCGACCGCACCCAACGCGCCAAGGGACAGGCGCGCTGTCCGCAACAGATCGACCGAGGCATCCGCTGCAACTGGCTGGCCATCGAGTTCCACCTCTGCGCCGGTCAGCGCGAAACGCAGCCGGGTCGCTGCCGCAGCGCGGGCGGCGAACTTGACCTCCCTTTGGCCAGCGAGCGCCCGCAGGCGCTTCAAAGCCTCCGGCGTCGCCGGCGAGGCCTCCGCCGCGCGGCGGGCATCCTGCGCCGTCCGGGCGGCGGCCAGCGCCTGGGTCAGGGCGGCCCTGGTCTTGTCGAGGCCCACCTGCCGCACCGCCCGCGCTGCCGCGGCGCGCACGGCCTCGTGCTGCCGCAACGCCGCATCGCCAGCATCCGCCGCCTCCGCCGCCTGTTGCTCGGCCTGCGCGAGCGCACGGCTGGCTTCGGCAGCGGCGGTGGCTATCGTCGCCGCTTCATCGCGCGCCGCCGTCAGCGCTCCCGTCTGGTCCTCCACGGCCTGAACCAACGCCGCCCGTTGTTCGGCCTCACCGCTGGCGCTCTTTTGTTGCTGCTCTGCCAGCGCTACGGCGGTGCCGGCGTGGTCAAGCTCGCCCGCCAATGCCCGCGCCGCCTGCACCTGCGCCCGGGCCTCTGCAATCGCGGCTTTCTCCGCCTCCGGATCGGCGGCATTCTCGTCGCTGGCCAGGTCGCGGCGGGTGCGGGCGAGGCCATCCAGCCGCTCTGCCAGTTCCTGGCGCAGAGCATTTGCGGCAGCGAGCGCGGTTTCCGCCTCTTCCATTTCACGCAGCAGGTTGCGGTAACGACCGGTGGGCCGGCCAGTGTCGGTCAGATATTCGCCCAGCGCCTGCCGCACCGCCTGCGGCACCCGCTGGCCGCGGCGGCCGCCGGTGATCGCCGCGACCTCGCCCTGCACCAGGCTTTCCTGCAAGGGCCCCTTGGCCGAATCTTCGACTTTTACGGCCGCCAGAGAGTCGCCCTGGCTCAGCCAGAGCAGGCCCCAAATCCCCAGGTGCTCGGGCTTCACCGCACCGCGGCCGGCCTGCTCAAAACCCAGCAGGCGTTGCATCTCCTGCTCCGCCGCCTCGCCATCGGCCAGGGAGCCATCCGGCCGTGACAGCAAGGCCTTTTGCTGCCGCAGAAAACGCTTGGTCAGGCGATAGTCCTGGCCATCCAGTCGAAAGGCAACCTGCAATGCGGGCGGAGCGTCGTTCCAACGGTTCGCCATGGCCCGCGCCGTCTCGCCAGTCAGGCGATGGCGCTCGAAAAACACCGCGTCCAGCGCCGCCTTCAGCGTCGACTTGCCGGCCTCGTTTTCCGCCGTCAGCAAGTTCAGGCCCGGACCCAATCCCGCAAGCCGGGTCGGGCCGGCAAACTTACGGAATTGCTCGACCACCAGGTCGGTGATGACCAACCGCGTCATGCGCCGCCCCCCTCGTGCCGGGCAAAGCCATACAGCAAGGCCAGCGCCTGGCGGGCGGTGGCAGCATCGTCCGGCCCACCGGATTCGATCTGCCGCACCAGGGCATCCGCCGCGCTGCGGACTAAGCCGCCCTCACGGTCTATTGCGTCAAGATCGTCGGCATTCGGCTCCGGTAACAGGCCGCTCTCATCCAGGTTCAGGCCGAACAGCGCCGCGGCCAGCCGCTCCTCAACGTCTGTCGAGAACCGCGCCCGGTCGGCCAGCGACAATGCGCCTTCGACGCGCAGCCGCAAGAAAACTCGGCCGGGGTCCGGATCGAGGCCGCGCGCCTGCGCAACCAGGGCGTCGATATCCGCACCGCCATGCAGTGCGGCGGTCAGTTGCAGCCAGCGGTAGCGGCCGGTGCGGACCGGCTCGACCCGCGGCTCGGCCCCCGGCGCCAGCAGCGTCACCGCCAGCACCTCGCCACTATCTGCCTCGCCGGGCGGGTAAAAAGCATCGGGCTCCGGCGTGCCGCTGTACCAGGTGCGGGCATCGATGCGCCGGACGCGGTGCCAGTCGCCAAGCGCCAGGTAGTCGAGGCCGGCACGGCGCGCCCGGTCCGGCGCGATGGCCTCACGCAAGGCCGACTCCGCACCCGAATCGCCAAAGTCGCGGATGGAGCCATGCGCCAGGCCGATGCGCAGCGCGCCGGCGGGCGTGGCAGCGGCATCCATCCAGGCGGTTGGATCGTCGGAATGGCCGCGGGCGGCAAGCGGCGCCGGCAGCAGGTAGGCATTGTCTGCCAGCGGCACGGGCTCTGCCACCCGAGCCAGATGCACGTTCCGCGGCAATCCCAGACGCGCGAGCCGGTCCCACAACCGCTCCGGCCGATCCGGGTCGTGATTTCCCGGCAGCAAATGCCATTGGACCTGCGGAAAGCGCACCATGCGCTCCAGAGGCGCAAGCAGTGTCTGGTTCGACAGGTCTTCCGCATCGAACACGTCGCCGGCGACCAGAACACAGGCCGCATCGCCGGCCACCGCCGCCTCTCCGATCCGGTCGAGCACGTCTACCCGCGCCTGCCGCAGCAATGGCGCGCGCTCGGCATCGGCAAACGCGAAGGCCCGGTTGCCGATCTGCCAGTCTGCGGTATGGAGAAAGCGGAACATAGGGCCACTCTATGCTCCGATTCGGATGGGGTGAAAGCGCTATGCGCGTCGGCGCGCCATGCCCGCGATTGCGGCCAGACCGCCGCCGATCAGGACGAGCGACAGCGGCTCCGGTGCTTGACCCAAAACGATCCCGCCGTCTACCCGGATGGTTTGCAGGTCGGCGTCACTCAACACCTCGTCATAGACAAACACATTGTCGATCAGGCCGGTCCAGTTCTCATTGAAGCCCGGGTTGCCACCGATATAAAGCAGGGCGTTGCCAGAACCATTGGCTGCCGCTGACGATACATTCGTTCCGTTCACCGTCAGCGTCACCTGTCCACTGCCATACCGCACCGCGATGAAGTCATAGCCCACGCCAGCCGTCGGCAGGATATTGCTGTTCAGCACGCCGGCGCCCGTATTCGAGAAGGCAGCAAATGCGCCACTGGTGCCGCCGCGGGTATCGACGCCAAGCGTCCTGTCAAAGCCGCCGTTGTCCTGGCTCAGAACCTTCGCAAAGGCAGTAATGCCAACCCCCGCATCAACGAACGCGCCCATGGTAAGGTTCGGCAGTACGCCTGGATTGATGTTGATAGGCAGCGAGATCAAATTGGCAGTTCCGGCTAGGCCCGAGAACTGCGCGGCAGTACCACCGCCAACACCGCCGCCAACACTAAAGCTAAGGCCCGCGCCGCCGCCCAGGGTTCCGTCATTACCATTGCCGCTGCTGTCCGCAGCATCACTGTTTTCGAAAGTGTAATAGCCGATCAGGCCAGCTGAGGCAGGCGTGGCTGTCAGAACCAAAGCAGGAAGCAGGAAAATACTCAGTTTCTTCATGCTCATTCCCCATGTCGATCAATACTAT
>JAPOJR010000149.1 GCA_029978325.1 Alphaproteobacteria bacterium
ACGGGAGACTGTGTCAGCCTGGCCAAGGATTGTGTCGCCAGCATCTTTACGCGCACTGCGACGGTCCCCGCCGCCCCGCAAGCGTCGCACAAACGCCATTGAGGAGCTTAAAGCCCATGCCGGTTTCGCCTGTGATCGCAAGATTGGATGCCGTGTTCGCGATGTTGGAGACTGCAGGTCGCAATCAGTATGGCGAAGAAGCCGTCAGCCAACTCCAGCACGCTTTGCAGGCAGCGACTCTCGCAGAGGCTGAAGGCGCGCCGGCAGACCTGATCGCCGCAGCGCTTCTGCATGATATCGGCCATATCACAGACCCGGAATTTGAGGCAGCGATGGCGCGCGGCGAGGACCGTTGGCACGAAAATCTTGGAGCCGACTTCCTATCGGGATTGTTCGGCGCCAACGTGACGGAGCCGGTTCGGATGCATGTCCCCGCAAAGCGGTACCTGTGCGCCGTGGACCCCGACTACATGGCGAAGCTCTCACCCGCTTCTGTCAAGTCGCTGAACTTGCAGGGTGGCGCATTCAATGGCAATGACGCCTGCGCTTTCATCGCCCAGCCGCACGCAGCAGCAGCGATCAGGGTGCGCCGCTGGGATGACCGGGCCAAGGATCCCAACCTGGCGACCGCTGACCTCAGCCATTTTCGCAGCTATGCCATCGCCGCGCTAAAACGTTAGCCGCTGGGCCGATCCTCGACTATCGTTAGGCGGCCTGACCTGCAGAGGAGACTTTTGCTTGGCCCGTCTAGAAGATTTACCGACCGGCATGGTGGAGCATATGAAGCTGCTGCCCTGCCCCGACCTGGGAGAGACCGCCTGCGCCTCCGGTCCGCCGCTGCATCGCCGCCGGGTCGCCATCGTCTCAACCGCCGGGTTGGGCCGCAAGAGCGAGGGCGGCTTCAAACCCGGCGACGCCGATTACCGCGTATTGCCGGCCAACCTGCCGGCCAGCGACCTGACCATGAGCCACATTTCGGTCAACTATGACCGCACCGGCTTTCAGGAAGACATCAATATTGCCTTCCCGATTGAGCGCCTGAAAGAATTGGCGAATGCTGGCGAAATCGGCTCTGTGGCCGACTATCACTATTCTTTTATGGGTGCGAGCGACCCAGTACTGATGCAGCCGGCGGTCGAAAGCCTTATTGGGCCGCTGAAAGCCGATGGCGTTGATGCCGTCGTGCTGATCCCGGTTTGACCGAACTGTACCCGCGCCGTGAGCGCGATCGGTCACTACCTCGAAGCAGCCGGCATTCCCACGGTGTCGATCAGCCTAATCCGCCTGCATACGGAAAAAATCCGGCCGCCACGGGCGCTTTGGGTGCCGTTCGAATTGGGCCGCCCCATGGGCGCGCCGAACGATGCCCCGTTCCAAACCCGCGTGTTGAAGGCTGCGCTCTGCTTGCTGGAGCGGAATGACGGCCCGCTGATCGCAGACTTTCCCGAGAACGCGCCACTAAGCGCCTCTGCCGATGGCGACGGCTGGGTCTGCCCGGTAAGCTTTGCCGCGCCCGTGAGCGATGAGACGCCAGATGCAGCCCTGCGCCGGGAAATCGCCAGCCTCAAGCCATGGCAGGCATTGGCGCAGGAACGGCGCGGCCGAACCACCTTCGACCAGTCGGGCCTCAGCATCGATGCCGTCGCCGCCTATGTCTCGGCTTTCGCAGCCGGAGAGAGCACCGGCCAGCCTTTGGAGGGCGTCGCCGCCGCCGAAGCCTTCAAGCGCATCGCCGATGACCTGCAGGCTTTCTATCAGGAAGCGGCGACTGCGCAGCCGGGCCACGGAGCGGGGTTTACGGATGTGTTGGAATGGTTTTGGGGCCAGACCGAAGCCGGAAAGCAATTGCTGGCCTGCCGGGCTCGCGCCGTTGGGAGTGACGATAAGCGCCTGAAGTTTATTGCGGAGCGTCTGTTGGTTCCGGCTGTCGCGCAAGCTCGGCTCAATCTTTAGCCGTCTCTTCGGGGGCTTCGGCGTCCAAAGCCGGGGCTCCCTCCGCAAAAGCCCGCCCTGAAAGCGCCAACGCATCCGCCCGGCGCACCAGCGCCTGGAGATCATCGCCGAGCCGGCTCCAGTCGCGTTGCGCCTTAGCTGCCAAGTCCGCAAGGCTCAGACTGTCGTCCGCCAACTGGCGGGCGGCGGCTTGCAGCGCGGCTCCCTTCTCGGCAAAGCGCGCGTCACGCAAGACCGCCGCCAGAGTGTTGAGCAATGGCCACAATGTGGACGGCGAAACCGCAAAAACCCGCCGCCGCTGCGCCATCTCCACAATGCCACGGCAATGGCTGTGCAATGCCGCAAAGACGGCCTCCGAGGGCAGGAACATCAATGCGAAGTCCGCGGTTTCGCCGGCGCGAATGTATTTGCTGGCAATGGCCTCCACATGGGTAGCCATATCGCGTTGCAACCGTTTGAGCGCCGTTGCCGCCGCTTTCCCGTCGCTGCCCGCCGCCTGCCAGGCCTGATAGCTCTCCAGCGGAAATTTTGCATCGACCGGCACCGGCCCGGGCGGCCACGGCAGGAAAATCAGACAATCCACCCGCATCTGCCCCAGCCGCGCCTGCAACGCAAAGCTATCCGCCGGCAGCAAATCCGCGACAAGGCGCGACAACTGCGCCTCGCCGAAAGCGCCGCGCGCCTGCTTGTTGTCCAGCACGCCCTGCAGCGCTCCCAGGGTCTGGCCCAGGCTATCCTGTTGCCGCATCAGGCCGGACAGGCGCTCGCGCAGGGCCGCAGAATCGGCGGCCGACCGGCGCTCCCCCGCCGCGATGCGGTCCACCGCATTGCCCAAAATCTCCGACAATGCACGGTCCTGCGCCTGCAAGCGCGCCTCCAACCTAGCATCCAGTCTGGAGGAACCTCCACGCCATCGCCCCAGCAAAAATGCCAACAGCACAGCCAGCAGAGCGCCACCCAGCGGCAGGGCCTCCACAACGGAAATGTCGAAATACGGCGACGTAATGGTCTAAATCCTTGACCGATGCAGATTCCAACCATAGCTAGCAACTGATTCGCACTGAGGAACCATCAGGAATGTCTTTGTTACCGATCGTCATCGCACCGGATCGCCGCTTGAAGGCGAGGTGCCTGCCTGTCGAACGAATCGATGACAATCTCCATGCCATGATTCAAAACATGCTGGAGACCATGTATGACGCGCCGGGAATTGGACTGGCGGCACCGCAAATCGGTAGCGATAAGCGTGTGATCGTCGTTGATGTGGCGCGGGAAGGTCAGGACAAGCAGCCCTACTGTATGGTGAACCCGCAGATCACTTTGAAGTCCGACGAATATGTCATGATGAACGAGGGATGTCTGTCGCTGCCGGACATCTTCATCGACATCGAGCGCCCAGAAAAAATTCGCCTCACCTACCTGGACGAGCGCGAGGAGCCGCGGGAATTAGAGGCCGACGGACTTCTGTCCCGATGCATCCAGCACGAAATCGACCATTTGGATGGCGTGCTGCATGTCGACTACCTGAGCCGCATCAAGCGCGAGTTGATCCTGCGCAAGTTGGCCAAGCAAAAGCCGACGCTGATGGCCGAACGGGCCGAGCGCAGAGCAACTGCAGAGTAAAAGCCCGACGACAAAGGACGTACGATGGCCCTGCGCATCGTCTATATGGGCACGCCCGACTTCGCGGTCGGGCCGCTGGCGGCGCTGATCGAGGCTGGACATCGGGTCTGTTGCGTCTACTCGCAACCGCCCCGCCCGTCCGGTCGCGGCCATAAGGTGACGCCCAGCCCGGTGCATGCGTTCGCCGAGGCTCGAGGCATCGAGGTTCGCACACCTCGCCGCCTGCGCGCCGCCGAAGATCAGGCGGCCTTTGCCGCGCTGAAGGCCGATGTTGCGGTGGTGGCCGCCTATGGCCTGATCTTGCCAAAGCCGATCCTGGATGCACCGAAATTCGGTTGCATCAACATTCATGCCTCGCTGCTGCCGCGTTGGCGCGGCGCTGCGCCAATCCAGCATGCGATCCTCGCGGGCGATGCCGCAAGCGGCGTCACGGTCATGCAGATGGACGAAGGCCTGGACACCGGCGCCATGCTGCTGAAAGACCAAGTGGCGATCACAGGCGAGACTACGGCCACGAGCCTGCACGACGCGCTCGCAAAAATGGGCTCTCGCCTGATCGTCGAGGCAATGGCCGAACTGGAGGCAGGAACCCTGGTTGCCACGCCTCAGCCAGAAAGTGGCGTGACCTACGCCGCCAAGCTCAGCCGCGACGATGGCCGCCTCGACTGGCGCCGCCCGGCGGATGCGCTGGAACGCCAGGTTCGGGCGCTGACACCATGGCCCGGCACCTGGTTCCTTCACGGCGATACGGTGTTGAAGGTTTCGGCCGCAGAAACAGTCGCCGAGGCCGGCGGGCAACCGGGCGCCGTAATCGACGACGCCCTGACCATCGCTTGCGGCCAGGCCGGCTTGCGGCTGTTGCGCGTGCAGCGTCCCGGCAAAGCGCCGATGGCGGCGGCAGACCTGTTGCGCGGCTATGCCCTGCCATCCGGAACCGTGTTGCCCCTGCCCGACTGACCCCATGCACCGCTACCGCCTCACCATCGAGTACAACGGCAGCGCGTTTGCTGGCTTTCAACGTCAGGATGGCCACGAGACCGTGCAGAGCCGGCTGGAGCACGCCTTTGCGCAACTGGACGGCCGACCGGTTACGGTGCATTGCGCTGGCCGGACCGATTCCGGCGTGCATGCGCTAGGGCAGGTGATCCACGTTGACCTGGAGCGGCACCGGCCGGCCTGGATCGTGCAAAATGCAGTCAACCACCATGTGCTGCCCGCCCGCATCTCTGCGCTGGAATGCTTTGAGGCGCGCCCGGAATTTGACGCGCGGCGCAGCGCCATAGGCCGGTCCTATCGATACCGCATCCTGAACCGGCGCGCGCCGCCCGCTCTGGAACGCGGTCTGGTCTGGCATGTCGCCACGCCGCTCAACGCAGAAGCGATGCACGAGGCCGCCCAGCATTTGGTCGGGAAACACGATTTCAGCAGCTTCCGCGCCGCGCAGTGCCAGGCAAAATCGCCGCTCAAAACGCTGGACCGGCTGGATGTCTCGCGCCACGGCGACGAAATCTGGATCGAGGCGGAGGCCCGCAGCTTTTTGCACAACCAGATCCGCATCTTTACCGGAACCCTGAAGCAGGTCGGCGATGGCAAGTGGACGCCCGGCGATGTCGCCAAGGCCCTGGCCGCGGCAAACCGGGAGGCCGCCGGCCCAACCGCGCCGCCCACCGGCCTGTGCTTTATGGAAGTCCGCTATCCACCGGAGGCACTGCTAGCCCCCGAGGATTGCCTTGGCGAAAAATAGCGCCAGCGCCAGAATCAGCCGCAGGCCGACGATCAGTGCCGCGCCGGCTGGGTCGAGCCGTAGCCCGTGCCGGGCGACAAAAAACTGGAACGAGAAAACCCAGACGACGACGCCAAAAAACAGAATCCCGCCGAGACTGCCGGGAATAATGTCGATGGCCCTCAAGACCAAAATCGCCGCCAGTAAGCCGTCCTCGATGACGCCGCACCAATTCGAGGTCGCGATATAACGGCAATACTCTTTCTGCCGATTGATTACGGCGCAAACCTCCAGCATGACCACCGGGAACAGCAGCCAGCCGACGGCGTATTGCGCAATCTCCGCAAACAGGTCCAGCAGGCCGATGCCGCCTTCCGCGCTGAGCACGATCGTCGACAACAAGAACGGCAGCGTTACCAGGGCAGCGCGAAAGCTGAACCAAAATACCGCCGGCGTATTGCCGATCTCGGCAAAGGCGCTGGTGTCCCGTTTCGCCAGGCGAAAGGCGATGCTGATATGATCCTGGATGCTGACAGCGGCCACGCTTCGTCCTAACCCCGCCCGAACCAGGTATCCAGGAACCGGCGGTAAATCCGGGTCAGTCCCTCCAGCTCATCCAGACGCACCTGCTCATCCACCTTGTGCGCCCAATCGCTGATCAGGCCGAATTCGATGACCGGGCAGAAATCCTTGATGAAGCGCGCGTCGGAGGTGCCGCCGGTGGTGGACAGATCGGCCTCGATATTGGTTTCAGCCTTCGCCGCCGCCGCCATCAGATCCGACAACTTGCCAGGAGGCGTCAGGAAGCTTTCGCCGCTGACCGTGATTTGCAGGTCATAGGGAAATTCGATCTTGTCCAGCCGCTCCCGGACCCAGGCTTCAACGTCGGCAGAGGTGTGCAGTTCGTTAAAGCGCACGTTGAAACGCGCATTGGCGGAGGCCGGTATCAGGTTGGTGGTCGGATTGCCAACATCAATACTGGTGAATTGCAGAGAGGTCGGCTGGAAATGCTCTGAGCCCTCGTCCATCGGCTCAACCGTGATGGCGTGCATCATCCGAATCAGCGGATGGATCGGATTATTCGCCTGCGCCGGGTAGGCGACGTGCCCCTGCACGCCATCGACCCGCAACAGCCCATTCAGGGAACCCCGCCGGCCGATCTTCAGCATCTGGCCTAGCTTGCTGGGGTTGGTCGGCTCGCCGACAATGCACGCCCCCAGCCCCTCGCCCCGGTCGGCAAGGGCCCGCAACATGCGTTTGGTGCCGTTGTGCGCCGGGCCTTCCTCGTCACCGGTGATGATAAAGCCGATGGAGCCGTTCTGCGGCGGCCCCTTCTCCTCCAGATAGCGGCCAACGGCGGCGACGAAAGCAGCAATAGCCCCTTTCATATCCACCGCGCCGCGCCCGATCATCACCTCGCCGACAATGTCGGCGGCAAACGGCGGGTGGCTCCAGTCATCCGGATTTCCCGGCGGCACCACATCTGTATGGCCAGCAAAGCACAATGGCTCGCCGACCGAACCCAAGCGGGCGTAAAGGTTATCCACGTCCGGCGTGTTCGGATGTGAGAACGGCATGCGCTCGCAGGCAAAGCCCATGGGCCGCAGCGCGTTTTCCAACACACCGAGCGCCCCTTCATCGACCGGGGTGACGCTGGGGCAACGGATCAGCGCCTGCAACAGCGCGACCGGATCGGTTGCATAGGCCATGGGCTGAGGTCTCCGGCTCTAATCGCGCAGCAGATCGTTAATCGAGGTTTTGGCCCGGGTCTGTGCGTCCACCGTCTTGACGATCACGGCGCAGGACAGGCTGGGCTTGTTGGGACCGCCCGGCAGCGTGCCCGGCACAACCACCGAATACGGTGGCACCACGCCGATGTGAATCTCGCCGGTGTAGCGGTCGACGATCTTGGTCGAGCCGGACAGGAACACACCCATGGAGAGCACCGCGCCTTCCTTAACGATCACGCCTTCGACCACTTCCGAGCGGGCGCCGATAAAGCAATTGTCCTCAATGATCACCGGCTCGGCCTGCAACGGCTCCAGCACGCCGCCAATGCCGACGCCGCCGGAGAGGTGGCAGTTGGCGCCGATCTGCGCACACGAGCCAACGGTTGCCCAGGTATCGACCATGGTGTTGGCGCCGACATAGGCGCCGAGGTTGACGAAGGACGGCATCAGCACGACGCCTTTGGAGATGTAGGCCGGCTTGCGCACGAAGGCGCCAGGCACGGCGCGGAAACCGGCGGCGTCGAATTCCTTCTGGCCCCAGCCATCGAACTTGCTTGGCACCTTGTCGAACCAGGCGGCATTGCCAGGACCGCCGGAGACCGGCGCGGAATCGTTCAGGCGGAAGGACAACAGAACGGCCTTTTTGCACCACTGGCGCACGACCCAGTCATCGCCAACTTTTTCGGCGACGCGCACTGCGCCGCTATCCAGCGCATTCAGCGCTGCGTTGACCGCCTCGCGCACAATGCCAGTGGTCTTGGACGAGATTTCGGCGCGATCCTCCCACGCCTGGTCAATGGTTTGTTCGAGATCGGCAAACGAGCCTGACATGGGGATAATTCCTCCGACAGTCTGTGGGATTTTCAAATTCGCGCCGGACCTTGGCGGAGCGCCAGCACCCTGTCAACGGCATGCTTGACCGCCGGCGAATCCGTCTCTGGGAGAGGGGTGAGCCAAAAGAGCATTTTCACAACGATGTCCGTAGTGCGGCATTTTTTATTTACTATATCTAAATCTAGTGAATTAAAAAAAAAAAATAATATATTATGTGGATGCTACAGGTTGTATTATTTTATCTACTACAGGTAGTTTTGTATTAAAGGGCAGAAACTTTTTTAGTAATT
>JAPOJR010000014.1 GCA_029978325.1 Alphaproteobacteria bacterium
TTATTTTGATCTCTAAAAGTTGATGCTTGTGACGCAATTCGCTGCAATAGATAATAATTTATCTTTGGCGCGCTCGCGCCCCATTTGTTTTAAATAGACAAGGGAATGCCGCTCTGCAAGTTGCGAATTGCTTCTTCTTAGAGAAAGCGCCGCGCAGATTGACGCGCAATTGAGCGCAAAGATTGAGTTAGCAGCAAATTCACGCTAGGTTGAGTGTTTCACTAAAGCGGAGAAAATTTGTCATGGCGCGCGTGACTGTCGAAGATTGTGTGGAACTGGTCCCGAACCGGTTCGAACTGATCGCGCTGGCCGCTCAGCGCGCCCGCGAGATTTCCGCGGGTGGCGAGCTGACGATAGACCGGGACCGGGATAAGAATCCGGTCGTGTCGCTGCGCGAAATTGCAGGATCGACCGTCAGCCTCGACGATTTGCGCGAGGGCGTTATTCAGAACCACCAGCGCCAGATGGAGCCGGCCTTCTCTGCCGATGACGAGCGCGCCCGCCCAGCCGCACTGACCGGCCCGGGCATGGACGATGACGATCCGCCGCCGGCCGAGGAATTGGATCTTGCGTCGCTGGCGCGTGAATTGGCGGCGCAGGCTGGTGATTTTCAGAATCGGGACGACTAGGGGATTGCCCGTCTGTGTCGGCCTTAGCGTAAGGGGTTCCATTGCGTGCTCCGGCACTCTGACCTGATTGCGGCAGTCCGGGCGTATGATCCCGATGCGGATGGCGACGCCATCGAGCGCGCCTATATGTTCGCTGCCAATGCGCATGGCAGCCAGCAACGTGCGTCGGGTGAACCCTACATCTCTCACCCGTTGGCTGTGGCCGAAATTCTTGTGTCCAAGCATTTGGATGCTGCCACCATTGTGACGGCTTTGCTGCATGATACGGTGGAGGACACAGCCGCAACGCTTGAAGATGTGCGGGCCCAGTTTGGCGACGAGGTCGCCGCCCTGGTCGATGGCGTGACCAAGCTTTCCAAGCTGGAACTTCAGCCCGACCAATCCAAGCAGGCGGAAAATTTCCGGAAACTGGTCGTAGCCATGTCGCGCGATATCCGCGTGCTGTTGGTGAAACTGGCGGACCGGCTGCACAACATGCGGACGCTCAGTTATTTCAGAAATCCTGAAAAGCGGGTGCGGATCGCCAAGGAGACGGTCGAAATTTATGCGCCTTTGGCCGAGCGCATCGGCATGCAGGATTGGCACGACGCGCTAACCGATCTGGCCTTTATCGAATTGCATCCCGACGCCCGTCGTTCGGTCATGACACGGCTGGACTATTTGCGCGAACATGGCCGCGACCTGGTGAGCCGGGTCATCCTGGAATTGAAATCGTTGTTGGAGGCAGAAGGCATCCCGGCGGAGGTCTTTGGGCGAGAGAAAACGCCGTCTTCGATTTGGGAGAAGATGAAACGCAAGGATGTGCCTTTCGAGCAGCTGACCGATATCATGGCGTTCCGCATCCTGGTCAACGATGCGGCGGAGTGCTATCGCGCGCTTGGTGTCATCCATGGCGCCTATCCGGCCGTATTAGGGCGGTTCAAGGATTATATCAGCCTGCCGAAGGCGAATGGCTATCAATCGATCCATACAGCAGTGCTGGGGCCGGAAAATCTGCGCATTGAAGTGCAGATCCGAACCCACGCAATGCATCGAGTCGCCGAGTACGGTGTAGCGGCGCACTGGAATTATAAAGAAGGCGGTGGGGCTCCGGAAACCGACGGTCTGCAATACAGCTGGATCCGCGGACTGTTGGAGATACTGGAAAGCGCCGAAGGCGCCGACGAGTTTCTCGATAACACCCGGCTGGAGATGTATAAGGATCAGGTGTTCTGTTTCACTCCGGGCGGTGCGCTGATCCCATTGCCGCAAGGCGCAACCCCGATCGATTTCGCCTACGCTGTGCATTCCGACATCGGCGATCAATGCGTCGGCGCAAAGATTAATGGCAAATTGATGCCGTTGCGGTCGGTGCTGCAAAATGGCGACCAGGTCGAGATCAGCACGTCAAAGGGCCGAATGCCGTCGCCGGAATGGCTGCACTTCGCGATCACCGGCAAAGCCCGCGCCGGCGTAAGGCGGGCGATCCGCGCTCGGCAACGCGATCAGTACATAGCGCTGGGCAAGGAGATCGTCCGGTCGATTTTTGCCGGCCGCGGTGTCGATCCGACGGAACGTACGCTGGCGCCGGTGCTGGACCATTTCAGCTATTCTTCTATTGAGGACCTCCAGGCCGCACTTGGAGAAGGGCTGGTTGGCGAGCATGCTGTTTCCACCATGCTGTTTCCCGAAGCGCCGGACGAGGAAAGCAATGTCGTACCGCTGACTCCGACCCGGCGTCAGCGTGCGCGGGAGAAAGCCAAGCCGGTTGCGATCCGTGGACTGATCCCCGGAATGGCGATGCATTTCGCCCGCTGCTGCCACCCGCTGCCCGGAGACGACATCATCGGCATCGTCACGACCGGCAAAGGTGTCACCATCCACACCTCCGATTGCGCGTCGCTGGAAAGTTTCCAACACACGCCCGAGCGGTGGCTGAATGTCGATTGGGAGCCCGAGACGTCGGCGGGCCATGTGGCGCGGTTGCGGGTGACGTCTGAGCACCGGCCGGGACAGTTGGCCGAGATCAGCGCAACGATTGCCGCCAATCGCGGCAACATCACCAATCTGCGATTTACCTCTCGTGCCGAGGATTTCTTTGAGATGCAGATCGACATCGAGGTCATGGACGTTTCGCATTTGAGTAATATTATCGCGGCATTGCGTGCGATATCGACGGTTGCGTCGGTGGATCGGGCGCGTGCCTGATGGTGTCCTCGTGAGCATTGAAAGCTGGTCTTGATGTCTTTGCCCTATCTTCGCCTCGGCATTAACGTCGATCATGTGGCGACCGTGCGGAACGCACGCGGCGGGGCTTACCCGTGCCCTGTGCGCGCGGCGCAGTTGGCCAAGGAAGCTGGCGCCGACGGCATTACCGCCCATTTGCGCGAGGACCGGCGGCATATCCGTGATGCCGATATCCGCCGTCTGCGCGAGGAGGTCGCCCTGCCGCTGAACTTTGAGATGGCTGCGACGGCGGAGATGCGCGACATCGCGCTGGCCACCCTGCCGCACGCAGCCTGCCTGGTGCCGGAAAAGCGCGAGGAGCTGACCACCGAAGGCGGATTGGATGTCCGCGGCCATCATAATACCGTCGCGCCGGTGGTTCGCGCCCTGGCCGATGCCGGCATCCGCGTCTCACTGTTCGTTGAGGCGGACCCGGATCAGTTGCGCGCCGCGGCGGATGCCGGCGCAGCGGTGGTCGAGTTGCACTCCGGCAGCTATTGCGACGCGCCGGAGCACGAACGGCCGGCATTGCTGAAACGGTTGCAGGATGCGGCCGCGCTGACCGCCAAGCTGGGCCTGGAATGCCATATCGGGCATGGGCTCACCTACGATACCGTTGGCCCCATCGCTGCGATCCCGCAGGTGGTGGAGCTGAACATCGGCCACTTCCTGATTGGCGAAGCGATTTTCGTCGGGCTTGGCCCGGCAATCCAGCGGATGCGGGCTGCTATGGACGCCGGCCGACTGATGGCCCCCACCTACCGCGCATGATTATTGGCATTGGAGCGGACCTGATCGACATCCGGCGGATCGAGCGTCTGTTGGACCGGTTCGGCGAACGCTTCATCAATCGGACCTTTACCGAGGTCGAGCAGCGGAAGTCGGAACGCCGCGCCAATCGGGCAGCCAGTTATGCCAAGCGATTTGCCGCGAAAGAAGCCTGCGCAAAGGCCTTGGGGACGGGGTTGGCGCAGGGCGTAGGTTGGCTGGACCTTGGCGTCGAGACAATGCCCGGCGGAAAGCCGACGATGCGGTTGACCCGCGGCGCGGCTGCGCGGCTCGCCGCCTTGACGCCGGCAGGTATGCGCGCGCAGATAGACTTAACGATTACCGACGATTATCCGCTGGCTCAGGCGTTTGTCGTTATTTCCGCCATCCCCGGCGATATGGCCGAGCCTGGCGCACAGCCGATTGCCCGATGAACGGGCGGTCGGGCACACCAGTTTAGAAAAGAGGACCACAGGCGTGGCTAAACAATCCAGCGGCGGTTTGCTGTCGATCCTGCGCACCATTGTGATCGCCGGCGCAATCGCATTCACCTTTCGCAGTTTTGCGTTCGAGCCGTTCAATATCCCGTCAGGGTCGATGCTGCCGACCTTGCTGGTGGGCGATTTCCTTTTTGTTTCAAAATATTACTATGGATACAGCAAGTTCTCCTTTCCAGGCAGCCTGGACCTGTTCTCCGGCCGCATAGGCGGTTCGGAGCCGAAGCAGGGGGATGTTGCCGTCTTCCGCTGGCCGAAAAACACCTCAATTGATTACATCAAGCGGGTGATCGGCCTGCCAGGCGATACCATCCGAATGATGGCCGGACGCCTTTACATCAATGGCAAAATGGTGGAGCGCGAGCATGTGGGGACGTACGAAGATACCGATGAACGTGGCGTTGTCACCCGGCTGCATATGTATATCGAAACGCTGCCGAACGGAGTGAAACACCATATTTTGGAGCGCAGCGACCAGGACCCGTTTGACAACACCAATGATTTCGTCGTGCCGCCCGGGCATTTCTTTGCCATGGGCGACAATCGCGACAACTCGCAAGATAGCCGGGCATTTTCGTCCGTTGGGTACGTGCCGATGGAAAATCTGGTCGGCCGGGCGGAAATCCTGTTCTTCTCCATCGACGACCGCAAGGGCCTGCTGTACGGCGTCCCGAATGGCATTCGCTGGGACCGCCTGCTGAACACGGTTTCGCCATGACGAGGCCAATGATGTGAGCCAGCCCGGTGAAAATTCGAGTGCGTTTGGTGCATTGGCCAGTCTGCTGGGTCACCGGTTCCGCGATCCGAATTTGCTGTCGGCGGCCCTGACGCATCCGAGCGTGGGCGAGCGGGATGTGCGCCGGCAGTATGAGCGGATGGAGTTTCTGGGCGACCGGGTGCTGGGTCTGGTCATCGCGGATTTGCTGTTGGAGCGCTATCCTGACGAGGATGAGGGCGCCCTGTCGCAAAGATTGGTTAGTTTGGTGCGAGCCGAATCCTTGGCAGAGGTAGCGGAGCGGTTGAAGTTGGCCGATCATTTGACGGTTAGCGCATCTGCCGCCGGCGATGGCGGACGCGGTCGGGTCTCGGTTCTATCCGATGCGTGCGAAACGCTGATCGGCGCGCTTTACTTGGATGGCGGGCTGGAGCCGGCCCGGGCGTTTGTGCGCCGCCATTGGGCGGACTTGGTGACGAAGGGCGGGTCCCGGACGTTGCTCGATCCAAAAACAGCGCTACAGGAATGGTTGCAAGGAAGAGGCGCGCCGCTGCCGACCTACCGCGAGATTTCGCGGCAGGGCCCGGCCCATGCGCCGGAGTTTACGGTGGAAGTTTCCAGTGCCGATGGACAAGCCGCGCGGGCTGTCGGCAGCAACAAACGGGCGGCGGAGCAAGCAGCGGCGGAAGTCTTGCTGCGGCGCCTCGAGGCATCTGATGACTGAGTCTGTTTCCCATGCAGAGCCCGCGCACCGGTGCGGCCTGATTGCCCTGGTGGGCGCGCCGAACGTTGGCAAGTCGACGCTGATCAATCGTTTGGTCGGCGCGAAGGTGGCGATAGTGACGCCAAAGGCCCAGACCACCCGCACCCGGGTGCTGGGCATTCGCATGGCCGGCGCGACGCAGGCTGTCTTTATCGATACGCCCGGCATCTTTCAGCCGAAGCGGCGGCTCGACCGGGCCATGGTGCAGACCGCATGGCGGGAGGCCGGCGATGCCGATGAAACTTGCCTGCTGATCGACGCGGGCAAGGGACTGGATGCCGCTACCCGGGCGATTGCCGAACGCCTGAAACAATCGGGCCGCGAAGTGGTGGCGGTTTTCAACAAAATCGACAAAGTGCGTCGCCCGCGCCTGCTGGAACTGGCGCAGGAGTTGACCGCCATTCTGCCGTGCCGCGACGTTTTCATGATCGCCGCCATCAATGGCGACGGCGTCGAAGATCTGTTTGCCAAGCTGGCCGCACGCCTGCCGGAGGGGCCGTGGCTGTTCCCGGACGATCAGTTAACCGACATGCCCGACCGGCTGATGGCAGCGGAGATCACCCGCGAAAAACTGATGCTGAGCCTGCGCAACGAACTGCCCTATGACCTGGCGGTCGAGACCGAGGATTGGCAGGTGTTCCAGAACGGAGCGTTGCGGATCTCTCAGGTCATTCACATTGCCCGCGACAGCCAGAAGGGCATCGTCGTTGGCAAGGGCGGAGAGCGAATCAAGCATATCCGTGAAGCATCGCAGCGCGATCTTCAGGAGATCTACGAGACGCCGGTGCATCTGTTCCTGCACGTCAAGGTCCGTCCCGGCTGGGATGAGGACCGGGCGCATTTCCGCGACTTGGGGCTAGACTACAACGTATGATCGAATGGGCGGATCAGGGCATTCTGCTGGCGATTGAGCCGCATGGCGAAGGTCACGCGGTCGCCCAGGTCCTGACCGAGGCCCATGGCCGCCACGCTGGCCTCGTGCATGGCGGCGCCGGATCGCGCCGGGCGCATGAGTTACAGCCGGGAGCTGCGCTTAGCCTGAACTGGCGGGCTCGGTTGGCCGATCATCTGGGCGCTTATGCCTATGAATTGGAGACGCCGCACGCCGCCTTTTGGTTGGAGGACCGGCGGCGGCTGGCCGGCATTGCGTCGGCCTGTGCGGTTGCGACCGTGTTGCCGGAGCGCGAGCCGATGCCCGGCGTCTATCATGGATTGACGGCCCTGCTGGCCGCATTGGAGAGCGAGGCCTGGCCCGCTGCCTATGTGGTGTGGGAGTTGGGCGTGCTGCGGGCCTTAGGCTATGGTCTGGCGCTGGACCGCTGCGTGAAGACCGGCGCAACCCAGGGCCTCGCCTATGTCTCGCCGCGGACGGGGGCTGCGGTGACAGCAGAGGGCGCGGGCGACCTGGCGCCCAGGCTTCTGCCGCTGCCGGGGTTCCTGGCGGGCGGCGGGGAATGGGATGACTCGGCTATCGCCGCCGGCCTGAAACTGACCGCGCATTTCCTGAAGCGCGACGCATTCGGCGCGATCCACCGCGACTTACCCCCAGCCCGCTGGCGGCTGGCGGATTGCTTCGGGACAGAATCGCCCTTATCCGCAGAGTCCAACGCAGAGGATTCCGTGTGAGCACCGACGACACTTCACCCACCGAAGGCCGCGACCCGATCCGGCCGGTAGGCTTTGAAGAGGCGCTGTCCGAGCGCTATCTGGCCTATGCGCTTTCCACCATCATGGCGCGCTCGCTGCCGGATGTGCGCGATGGGCTGAAGCCGGTGCATCGCCGGCTGCTCTATGCCATGCGTGAGTTGGGGCTCAATCCGCGGGCAGGGTTCAAGAAGTGCGCCCGCGTCGTCGGCGACGTGATGGGCAAGTTCCATCCGCATGGCGATGCCGCGATTTATGACGCCATGGTGCGCCTCGCCCAGGAATTCGCGGTGCGTTATCCGCTGGTCGAGGGCCAGGGCAATTTCGGCAATATCGACGGCGATAACGCCGCCGCCATGCGCTATACCGAGGCTCGCCTGACGGCGGTGGCCGAGGCGTTGCTGGACGGCATCGACCAGGACACCGTCGATTTTCGCGATACCTATGACGGCGAAGGCGCGGAGCCGGTGGTTTTGCCCGCCGCCTTCCCGAACCTGCTGGCGAATGGCGCGCAAGGCATTGCGGTCGGCATGGCCACCAACATCCCGCCGCACAATGCCGACGAGATTTGTGCCGCGCTGTTGCTGATGATCAAGAATCCGGATGCATCGCTGGAACAGGTGCTGAAGCGCTTGCCCGGCCCGGATTTCCCGACCGGCGGCGTGCTGGCAGAGGATGCGGACAAGCTGGCCCAGGTTTATGCCACCGGCCGCGGGTCGCTGCGGCTGCGGGCGCGATGGGAGAAGGAAGACCTCGGCCGCGGCCAATGGCAGGTGGTGGTCACCGAGATTCCCTACCAGGTGCAGAAAAGCCGCCTGATCGAGCGGGTCGCCGAGTTGCTGGAAAACCGCAAGCTGCCGCTGCTTGCCGATATCCGCGACGAGTCGGCGGAGGACTTGCGCGTCGTCATCGTGCCGCGCACCCGCACCATTCCACCCGAAGCCCTGATGGAATCGCTGTTCCAGCAGACCGAGTTGGAGACCCGCTTCGGCGTCAATATGAACGTGCTCGACGGCGGCACCGTGCCCCGGCTGATGGGGTTGATCGAGGTATTGAAGGCCTTTCTCGACCATCGGCTGGAAGTATTGCAGCGGCGCACCCACCACCGGCTGGGCCAGATCGCGCACCGGCTGGAGGTGCTGGCGGGCTATCTGATCGTCTACGCCAATCTGGACGAGGTCATCCGCCTGATCCGCGAATCCGATGAGCCCAAGCCGGCCCTGATGGCGCGCTGGGACCTGACCCAGGTCCAGGCTGACGCCATCCTGAACATGCGTCTGCGCGCGCTGGCCCGCCTGCAGGAAATCGAAATCCGGCAGGAACACGATGCACTGTCCGCCGAGCAGTCGGAATTGCAGGCGCTGTTGGCGGACGAAGCGCTGCAATGGCAGACCATCGCCGGCCAGATCGACGAGACCCGCACAAAATTCGGCAAGAAAACGCCGCTGGGCAAGCGCCGCACCCTGATTGCCAGCGCGCCCGATGCCGTCGATTTGTCGGCGGAAGCGTTCGTCGAGCGTGAGCCGCTGACGGTCGTGGTCTCAGAGCAGGGCTGGGTGCGGGCGTTGAAAGGGCATCTGGCCCCGGATGCAGAGGTCAAATACAAGGATGGCGACGGCGAACGGTTCCGCCTGCCGTGCCAGTCGACGGACAAGATTTTGTTGTTCACCGCCAGCGGGCGGGTGTTCACGCTGTCCGCCGACAAGCTGCCCGGCGGCCGCGGCCAGGGCGAGCCCCTGCGCCTGCTGGTGGATCTGGCGGCGGAGGACACGGCCGTGGCGTTCCGGGCTGTCACCAAGGATGAACGCCTGATCCTGGCCTCCAGCGATGGCCGAGGCTTCCGCATTGCGTCCGACGCCTGCGTGGCGCAGACCAAGACCGGGCGTCAGGTGATGAACCCGGCGGATGGCGCGCGTCTCGCCTTTGTCGTGCCGGAGATCGGCGACCATATCGCCGTGATCGGCGAAAACCGCCGCCTGCTGATTTTCCCGATGCACCAATTGCCGGAAATGAGCCGTGGCCGGGGCGTCATGCTGCAGCGCTACAAAGACGGCGGCATCAGCGACCTGACCACCATTGTGCTGGAAGAGGGCCTGTCGTGGCAGGCAGGCGAACGGACCCGGCGCGAGACCGACCTGTTGCCGTGGCTGGGCAACCGCGCCGGGGCCGGGCGCCAGCCACCGCACGGCTTCCCGCGCGACAACACGTTCGGCGGTTAAGGCCGGGTCATTGCGCTGCAATCAGAATCGGGAACTCTTCGCCGGCTAATGGTGCGCCATCGGCCAAAGTGACGCCGGGGAAGGGCGGCGAGGTAACGATGCCGGGTTTTCGCCGGAATTGTGCGCCTTCGCCCACAAGGCGGACGGAGAAAGCGCGGCGTTGGTCGCTTTTGCTGCGGTTCGCCGGTGCGCCGTGCAGGGTGCGGAAGTCGAAGGCGACCGCATCGCCCGGCTCCAGTGCCCAGGCGAGAATGTCGAACCCTTCACGGTTTGCTTCGATGTCCGGAATGCTCTCCAGCCCATCGCCCTCGTTGATCGGATTGCCGTTGAAGCGTTGCGGCTGGTACGTCTTGCCCATGCGGTGCGACCCGGCGACGAACTCCAGCGTCCGTTCGCGCGGCACAGGGTCGAGCGGCAGCCACAGACTGACCGACAACGGGGCGGAGAGGCTGTAGTAGGGCAGGTCGTGGTGCCAGGGCGTCGGCACATCAGCGTCGGCCTCTTTTACCAAAACATGCTCATGGAACAATTGCACCGAGCGGCTGGCCATAAGATCGCGCGCGATCCGGGCTACGGGCGAGTTGAAGATGAAATCGCGGTATTCAGGAATGCGCTGCCAGTTGCAATAATCGGTCATGAATCGGCCAGCACCATGGTCGCCGGTATAGAAGCGTCCGTCCGGTCCGGGGTTGGCGATGTTGAAATCGACGCCTCGCCGCAGCGTATCGACCCATTCGGCGAACACGCCGCGCAGCACCGTTACGCCGTCGCTCTGGAATTCTGCGATGGTTTCAGCATTGAGTATCGGCATCATGGTTGGCACCTCAATCGCCGGATCGTTTGGCATTGTCTGCACGCAGCGCCGGCAAGCCCACGCCGGCAGCGCTGAACCCGCCGTCCGCGGCCAGGACCTGGCCGGTGATATAGCTGGCGGCTTCGCTGACGAGAAAGGCGACCGCCGCGGCAATCTCGCTCTCGCGGCCATACCGGTTCAGCGGGATGGCGTCATGATAGGCTGCCCGGATCTCAGGTGAGTGCACAGCCAGCGCCAGCTTGGTGTTAACCGGTCCCGGCGCGACCGCGTTGACCCGGACGCCGAGTTCGCAAAGCTCCACCGCCTGTTGCAAGGTCAGATGGGCGAGGGCGGCTTTTGACGTGCCATAGGCGACGCGCAGCGTGCTGGCGCGTTGGCCCGAGATCGAGGTGATGTTGACGACGCTGCCTTTGGCCTTGGCCAGCAGGCCGGTAAAGGCCTGGGTCATCAGGAACGGGCCGTCGAGATTGGTGGCCATGACCCGACGCCAACTCTCGTACGTGGCGTTTTGGATCGGGCCGAAGTCTGCGACGCCGGCGTTATTGACCAGGGCATCGAGACTGCCGAAGGCATCGGCGACCCGTTGGCACGCGTCCTCGACTTGGGCCGGGTCGGAAACATCGGCGACAATCGGCACGACATCGTTGCGGCCGGCGCTGGCGGATGCCAGTTCCGGGCCATCGATGTCGAGCATGACCACCTGCCAGCCCTGGGCCAGCAGGGCTTCGGTCGTGGCCAGGCCTATGCCGCGTGCGGCGCCGGTCACCAGGGCGGTTTTTACCCGCCCGTTATGGGTATCATTCACTCGCAAAACGCTCCTTTGCGTCCGCGCGCAATTCCACTTTTCGGATTTTGCCGGACGCGGTCATCGGGAAGGCGTCCACAAACACCACGTGGCGCGGAATCTTGAAGCTGGCGACCTTGCCGCGGCACGAACCGATGACGTCTTCTTCGGTGACCTCCGCGCCCGGCAGCCTCTCGACATAGGCGACGGCCACCTCCGACAACCGCTCGTCGGGGCAGCCGACAACGGCCACCTGGTGCACGCCCGGCAGGTCGAGCAGCAGGCCTTCGACCTCCATCGGGTCGACGTTCTCGCCACCGACTTTCAGCATATCCTTGTGACGCCCGAGGAAGCGGAACGCGCCGTCTGCCCGCCAGACGCAGGTATCGCCGGTCTTGAACCAGCCATCATCCGTATAACTCTCCGCCGTTTCCTTCGGTTTCTTGTAATAGCCCAGCATCAGGTAACGCCCCCGCACCTGCAGTTCGCCTTCCTGACCAACGCCGCAGAGCTCGCCCGTATCCAGGTTCTGAATGCGCAGTTCGTAATCCAGCGCGGGATAGCCAGAAGCCTCGTACCGCAATTCCTCACTGTCATCGAGCGACGAAGCGCCGGAGCCCAGCCATATCTCCGTCATGCCATGACCGGACAGCGAGCGGAGCGGCGCCAAAATTTTCGACGCCCTGCGGTGCACAGGAACAGCACTCAACTGCCCTGCCGCGATAATGCCCGTCCGCAGGGTCGAGATATTGCGCGGCCTGGCCTCCTGCTCGTTGGTCAGCGCCAGCGCGTGCGCCTCGAACCCGTGCACCAGCGTTCCGCCCTCGCGCTCCACCAGATCCAGCACTTCGCCAGGGTCGAATGTCTCTGTCACGATCTGGCACGCGCCCGTCAGAACCGACATCAGCAGACCTTCGGAGAATCCAAAGGCATGGAACAGCGGCAGATAGGACATGATCTTGTCGTTGATCGTAATGCCCATGCGAAAACCGCGTGCGGCGACATTCCCGATAATATTGTGCGTGTGCATCGCACCTTTCGGAAAACCGGTCGTGCCGGAGGTGTATTTGATCAGCGCGATATCCGTGGGACTGATGGAATCTGCCCGCTCCGCCAGAGCCTCCGCACTCACATCGGCGGCGGCGCGTTTTGCTCCGCGCCAGGATTGCGTGCCGGCGTGCTCTGCGTCATCGACGATCAGCACCTTGCGCAGCAGCGGAAATTTCGGGTCGGAAACCTCGTCGCCTGAGTCCGGCAACTTCACCACTTCGCGCACCATATCCAGATAGCCGATAGGGCCGCTGGTATTGTGCGTGACCAGAAAGGCGCTGTCTGACTGGCCCAATACATAGTCCAGGTCATTGGTGCGGAAGCGGGTGTTGATCGGCACCAGAACCGCGCCGGCTTTCATCAGGCCAAACGCGATAAAGACGAAGTCATCGCTGTTCTGCAGCCAGAGCGCGACGTGATCCCCTTTCTTCACCCCAGCCGCCATGGCCGCGCGGGCGGCCAGATCGACCTGCTCGGACATTTCGGCGAAGGTGTAGCGCCGGTCCTTGAAAATCAGGCCTTCGCGCTCTCCCCAACGACGAGCCGCCTCTGCCGGAAGATCGCCAAAGCGATCCACCTCTTTCCAGCTGTTCATAGACATCGGACAGATCTCCTTCTGCTAATTCTCCGGCAACCGATGCCGCTGCGCCCGCGGCAGCCACTGTGTCTCGCCGATGCGACGGACCAACGGGTCGACGTGGGCAAGGCAGATCGGATAGGCCGCCAGCAGCGCCGCGCCCGCCGCCGTCTCACCCCAGAACCAGTCGGCCACCGCCACCGGGCTGGGTTTCGGGCCGGGCTGTGCGGTGATTGCCGCAGCATACCAGCCGCGGACATCCTCCGCCACATTGCGCAGCGTCCGGGCGGGTTCTGCAAGCCCTGCCGGCAACGCGCCGTCTTCGGCGACAAAGTTCGCCAGCACCGCCAGCGCTTCCTGAATCGACAACGCGGAAACACCCTCCGCCGCGCGGCCCTGTTGCTCGGCAAGCGCATGCCAGGGTGCGAGAGCCGCCTGCTCCTCCGCCAGTCGCACGTGCCATTCCGAAATCAGCTCCTGCGGCATTTGCGGGAACGAGACCGGGCAGACCAGCGCGTCGGTCTCCTCCCCGTCCGGGCCGGGCGGCGCGTCGTCCGGAAAATCCTCCAGCACCGGTCCGCTGGGCCGCTCGAAAAGCGCGAGCAGTGCGCGCAGAACCTCGCGCTGAAAGTCCGGTGCGTGCGGCGTACCGAATGGCCGCCCCAGCGGGAACGGCACCCAGAGGGCGCGCGGCGGCCGCATCGCCGCCGTGTTCTCCCGCACCAGGCTGATGCCCGCCGTCGGAATGCCGTGCTGCTCCAGATAATGCCCGACCGCGCTCACGGCGCGGGTGCAGTTTGGTCAGACCGGCACGAGAACGGCGGCGTCTACCTTGTCCCGTTGCAGCAGGCCGGCAAGCTCCGCCGCTGTCGGTTCGATCTCATGCGGCTCCCAACCGGCGCCGTTCAGGGCGTAATGACAGTCCGCGACACTGCCGATCTCGCCCGCCTCCGCCAGTTCGCGCAGGCGCTCCAGTGGAAAGACGACGTTGACGTCCTGTTGAAAGCCAGAGCGGTCGAAGTTCACGCTGGAATGGCTCATCACCAGATCGCGCTCGTCCACATTGCCAGGGATCACCCGATAGCCGGTGTCGCGCAGGTCGAAATTCGGCTGCCCGGAGGGATGGAGGCCCGCGGTGGTGACGATGGCGACACGGCGCTGCGAGAGTCGCGGGCCGTGCACGAAGGGCTCTCCCGGCAAGGGCTCGCACGCCTTGCCCAGCAGGTGCGCCCGGTCGATTTCCGGCAGGTCAGTGAGACGGACCATGGCCTAATGCCCCGCCGCCGGAGCGACATCTTCCATGAACGCCCGCACCGCATCCAGACGGCCGGGCACGCCGCCGCGCGCCACGGGGTCCAGCAACAGGTGGCTGATGCCGATCTCGCGGCAGGCGGCGATGGTTTCCAGCATCTTGTCTTTTGAGCCGGCAATCGACTTCGCCGCCGGCATCGCCTCCGCCGGGTCCAGATAGATGCGCAGCGACAAGGAGAGTTCCGAGGGATCACGCCCGATGGCCTCGCACTCGCGCCGCACCTGGTCCCAGGCGTGAGAGACTTCGCCCCGCGGCTGGAAGGCGGCGTGGAAGGCCTGGCCGTATTTCGCCGTCCGCCGGAACGCCACCGGCGTCGAGCCACCCACCCAGATTGGGAAGGGCGACTGCACCGGCTTCGGCTCGAACCCTACGCGCGGGAACTGATAGAACTCGCCGTGGAAGGAGGGTTCCTTATCGGTGAACAGGTGGTGGAAGATCTGCAACTGCTCGTCCGAACGCTTGCCGCGCTTGTCCCACGGCATGCCAAGCACCGCCGCCTCCTCCGCCATCCAGCCGACACCGACGCCCAGGATCGCGCGGCCGTCGGACATGACGTCCAGGCTGGCGATCTGCTTCGCCGTCTGCACGGGCATGCGGTAGGGCAGGATCAGAACCGTGGTGCCGAGGCGCAGTTTCTCTGTACAACCGGCGACAAAGGTCAGCGTGCTGATCGGGTCGAGCCAGGCCATATCCGGCGAGGGCTGGAAAGAGCCGTCATCGGTGTAGGGGTATTTCGACTCGATATCCGCCGGCCAGCAGACATGATCCGAGACCCAGCCGGAATGACACCCCAGCCGCTCAATCTCCTGGGCAAAGCCCATCAGCGTTTTGCGGTCGACCTGCCGGCCCAGATGCGGCAGGTGAACTCCCCATTGCATGGCGTTTTCCTCGGCGATTTCGTTATTGGTGCTGCTTCAGGATCGGGCATAGCGCCCATATGTCAAGGGCGTCACGGTGCTATCGACGGCGTGCATATTTCCTGGCAAAGCACGCGTGAACCCTCGTATTTGCAAGGCTGAGATGTTTCTTTCGCTCTCCTGGCCCATGCTGGCCCCCGTGGTATTGCTGTCGCTTTCGAACGTGTTCATGACGTTTGCCTGGTACGGCCACCTGAAATTTCCGAACCAGGCGCTTTGGCTGGTCATCGTCGCCAGTTGGGGGCTGGCGTTCTTCGAATACTGCCTGGCAGTACCGGCCAACCGTATCGGTCATCAGGTCTGGAGCACTGCCGAGTTGAAGACGATGCAGGAGGTGATCACGCTGACGGTGTTCTGCGCCTTCTCCGTACTGTACCTGCAAGAATCGTTGACCTGGAACCACCTGGTTGGTTTCGTCCTGATCGCGGCCGGCGCGGCGGTCGTCTTTCTCGCCCCGATCCGTTGAGGGCATGGGTATGACGACCGGACCAGCCATTACATCGCGGCAAGGCACGCCTTATGTGAGGGTGAGCGGCCTGTTTTACCGAGCTCTGGACCGGCGATTTCTGCATCGAGCACTGGCAGGGTCGTCCAAGCCGGGACGCTATTCCCGACCTGACCAGCCAACCTTGTACATGAGCGCCACCGAAGCGGGTGTGGCAGCGGCGATGCAGGCGCACTCCGGGCCAGATACTCCTGAGCGGGCACTGGCGGTGCTGCAGGTGGAGGCCGCGGATATTCTGGACCTGCGCAATGAGGCGGCCTGTCATGCGCTGGGTGTCGATTTGGCCGATGCGTTGGCGCCCTGGCAGGAGGTCGTCAAGGCTGGCGGTGAGCCTCGCTCTTGGCAAGTTGCGGATCACCTGCGCGCGCTTGGCGCTAATGGTCTTATCGATCCTTCCCGTACTGCGCCGGGGCTCTGGCATCTGGTGCTGTTCGAATGGAACCTGCCCGGTCGTCCGGTGGTGCGGTTGGTGGGCTGAGCCTCTCGGGGGATTGCGCCGCTGCTGCAACCTGCAATACTCGCCGGCAACACAGAGCAATTCACGAGGAGATCAAACGCCATGCAGTCGGGTCGGGTCGCTTTTGGGCGGATGGATGCGGTCAGTTTCGGTAAGCCAATGGACCAAGCCATAGCCGAGGAGGTCCAGCGGATCGGGGCCGAGCGTGTGTTCCTGATGGTGAGCGGTACGCTGAACCGCGAAACTGATGAGATCGAGAAACTGCGCCGCGCCCTGGGTAACAAGGTGGTGGGCGAGTTTGACAAGATGCGCCCGCATACGCCGCGCGGCGACGTGATTGCGGCGGCAGCTATGGCGCGCGAGGCGAAAGCCGATTTGATCGTGACGTTCGGCGGTGGCTCGTTGACCGATGGGGCGAAGGCCGTGTCGCTCTGCCTGGCCAACGACATTACTACGCCGGAAGGCATGGATATTTTGCGGAGCAATGCGGACGGCAGCCTGCCGGACGTGAAACCGCCGACTGTCCGCCAAATCAGCATTCCCACCACGCTCTCCGGCGGTGAGTTCAGCCACGTCTCCGGCGTCACCGACGAGCGCACGCGCGTGAAGGAGTTGTTCCGCCACCCGGATATCATGCCAATGGCGGTGATCCTCGATCCCGCGCCGACCGTCCACACGCCGGAATGGTTGTTCCTTTCCACCGGCATCCGCGCCGTCGACCATTGCGCCGAGGGCGTTTGCGCCAATGAGGCCAACCCGTTCAGCGATGCGCAGGCGCTGAAGGGCCTTTCTCTGCTGACCAGCGGCCTGACGCGGGTCAAGGCGAATCCGGACGATATCGAAGCCCGGCTCGATTGCCTGATGGGCACCTGGATGTCGATGGCGCCACTGGCCAGCGGCGTGCCGATGGGGGCCAGTCACGGCATCGGCTATGTGCTGGGTGCGGTGCATGACGTGCCGCACGGCCATACCTCCTGCATCATGCTGCCCTATGTCATGCGCTGGAATAAGAGTGTGAACGGCGCGCGGCAGGAGCTGGTGGCGGCTGCCATGGGCTGCGCCGGCGAGGATGCGGGCGACGCGCTCGACCGCTTCATCGGCGGCCTGGGCATGCCCCGGACCTTGAGCGCCGTCGATGTAAAGCCAGAGCATTTCGACCGCATTTCGAAACAGGCCATGGGCACACCCTGGGTCCCACGCAACCCGCGCAAGATCGATGGTCCGGCGGAGGTGTTGGAGATTCTGGAACTGGCCAAGTAACAGCGCGCTGTTGCCATAGGCTACGCGAATTCTGGTAGACTGGCGGCGTTAGGCAAAGACGGAGGTGTACGATGAACCACACCAACCATGGCACGGCGTCAGTCGAAAGCGCCCGAATACCGGTTCTGGACGTCGCACCATTCCTGGCGGGGGAGGCAGGCGCGGCGGGCCAGTTGGCAGAGCAGGTCAGACGCACCTGCGAGGACACCGGGTTTTTGGTGATCGCCAACCATGGAGTGCCGCAACCGCTGATCGATCACGCGTTTGCTGCGGCCGCGGATTTCTTCGCCTTGACGGACGACCGCAAGATGGCCTTGCGAATCGGTGACCAGAACATCGGCTATCTGCCATATGGCGGCCAGACGATGAAGACGTCCACCATCGAAGTGGCGAACAAACCGAATTACAGCGAGTCGTTCTATATCACCGTGCCCGACCCCGATCCGGCGGTGCAGGACGTGGCTCAGGATCTGAACAAATGGCCGCCGGGCATGCCCGACTTCAAAGCGGCTCAGGTCGCCTATTTCCAGACCATGCGGGCTTTGGCAGAGCGTTTCTTGCCGGTGTTCGCCCTGGCGCTGGACCTGCCCGAGGACTATTTCACGGCGGATTTTCAGGGCGCGAACTGCACGGTGCGCCTGATCCAGTATGCGCCGCAACCTGCTGATGAGGCTGGCCTATATGGCTTTGCCCCGCACACCGACGGCAGCTTTATCACCTTTCTGCCGCGTTCGAAATTTCCCGGGCTGGAGGTCAAGGCAAAGGATGGCGTCTGGATCCGTCCACCGGATGTGCCGGGCGCATTTGTCGTGAATACGGGAGAGATGCTGGCGCGCTATTCGAACGACCGGTTCGTGCCGACACCGCACCGGGTGGTCAACCGCAGCGGAGCAATCCGGCACGCGATGCCGTTCTTCTATGGCCCGAACCGGCAGAAGGTCGTCCACTGCGCGCCGACTTGTGTCAGTGCCGACAACCCGCCGCGTTATGAGCCGATGAGTTCTGCGGCGTTGAACGCGATTAAGGACAAAACCAATTTCCCGCACCGCCAGGCGACGCGCTGACCCGTGGTCGCCGTACGCACCAAAAGGCATCCGTTCATGACCAATCTCTTTTCTGTCGAAGGCCGGGTCGCCGTCGTCACCGGCGGGCTCGGCCAGTTGGGCACAGAATTTACGCGGTCGCTGGCGGCGGCTGGAGCCAAAGTCGCGGTCTATAGCCGCCGCCCGTTCAGCCGCGTGCAGGTCGCGGAAAAATGGCCGGGACTGGAAGACAATATCCGTATCTACGTGGCCGACGTGACCGACAAGGCCGCCCTTGAAGCAGCGACAGCGGCGCTTGAGGCCGACTGGGGCGTGCCGCATATCCTGGTTAATAACGCCGGCATCGACAGCAAGCCAGATGGCGGCGCGGAACAGAACGCGCCGTTTGAGGTCTATCCCCAGAAATTCTGGGACGAGATCATCAATGTAAACCTGACCGGCGTTATGCTGACCTCCCAGGTGATCGGCAGCCGCATGGCGGCGGAGGGCCGCGGCTCGATCATCATGGTTGGCTCGATGTACGGCATGGTTTCGCCGAACCAGGCGCTTTATGCCTATCGCGAGGAGAGGGACGGCAAACCCTTCGTCAAGGCGGTGTCCTATGCCGCCTCGAAGTCGGGCCTGCTGAACCTGACCCGGTACCTGGCGACCTACTGGGCGAAAAAAGGCGTGCGGACCAATCTGGTGACGTTCGGCGGCGTCAAAACCGGTTCGTTCGACCGGGAGTTTATCGATAATTTCCTGCAACGGGTTCCCATGGGGCGGCAGGCGGAGATCGAAGAATTCGGCGGCGTCGTTCAATTCTTGGGCTCGGATGCCTCCTCCTACATGACTGGCGCGAACCTGGTGTTGGATGGCGGCTTTACCGCCTGGTAACCGCTGTCCGGAGCGCTGGAAGGGCAGCCGCGCCTACCGGATGGCGGCTTGCCGGGCAGCCTCCAGCACATCGCGGCTGACGGCGCACCGATCGGTCAAATACGCGTCGACCGTGCCATACCGGCCCATGACCGTTTCGATCGCGGTATGCAGGTATTCCGTGCGGGCTTGCAGAATGGCCTCCTGCGCCGGCGCCGGCAGGAACGACATGCGCGAGGATTTTCGGTCCCACATGGTGTTGGTCGCCAGATAATCGGTCATGACCTGGTCCTCATCTGCGCCAAAGGCCTTCAGCACGATGGCGGCGACGAAACCCGTGCGGTCTTTGCCGGCTGTGCAATGGAACAGCAGTGGCCGGCCGTCGCTGTGCGCTGCCGCCTCAAACACCGTCGCGAGTGCGGGAGCCATGCGGTCGGGATAGCTTTGGTAGCCCCGACGCATCATGTCGACCGCCTCCGCCTCGGTATGGGGGCGGCGGTTGCGGGCAAGGCCCGGATGCGTGGCCGAGCCGGGGTCGCCGGGCGCAGTGACCGTCAGGCCGCGCGGCAGTCGCGAAGGCGAGTCGCGCTGCTCGCCCGGTGAACGCAGGTCGATGACGGTGGCGATATTCAGCGCGCGCAACCGGCCATGATCGACGGCGCTAAGGGAGCTGAGCGACGCAGCGCGGAATAGCCAGCCGCTCCGCATCCGCCGGCCATCGGCCATGGCCCAGCCTCCAAGATCCCGCATATTGCTGCCGCCGTCCAGAGGTATCTGGCGATCCTGCATGAGCCTGTCTCCTGTGCTGCCGGGTGCGCCGAACCATCGGATTTGCATGACACTGCGTCGGGGCTGCGATAGGCTATTCTGCAGCAAATACCAAGAATAGGTGAGGATAGCCCATGCGGATCAATATCGGCGACATCGTCAGCAACCGCGCCCGTCGTGACCCAAACCTGGAGGCGGTGGTCGATGCCGCGTCCGGCGAACGGTATACCTATGCCCAGGCCAATGCCCGGATCAACCGCACGGCGAACATGCTGTTGGGACTGGGGGTCAAACCCGGAGACCGCGTCGCCCTGTTGCTGATGAACAGCGTTTCATTCTATGAGGCCTACTTAGGCTGCGCCAAGATCGGCGCGGTGATCGTGCCCTTGAACTGGCGCCTGGTGCCGGATGAGTTGGCCTATATCCTGGGCGATTCCGGTGCAGAGACGTTGATTTTCGATACCGATTTTGCCCGCCAGGCGCAGGCGCTCCAGAGCAGCGGCAAGACCAAAGTGCGCCAATGGCTGCAGGTTGCAAGCGATGCGGCGCTGGAGCCGTTCGCGCAGGATTTCAAGGCGCTGGCCGCACAGGGCGATGCTGCGGAACCGCCGCGCGGCGGGTTCGACGACGATAACCTCTACATCATGTATACCAGCGGCACGACCGGCTTGCCGAAAGGCGTGGTGCACACGCACTCGACGACCTTCTGGGCGCTGTCGACGATGATCACAACCTGCGACATCCGCTTGGGCGACCGGTTTTCGGTGGTCTTGCCGCTGTTCCATGTGGGCGCGTTGGCGCCGCTGCTGCTGACCATCTATGGCGGCGGCTCGGTGGTGCTGATGCGCAGCTTCGATCCAGTCGCGATGTGGCGGATCACGGCCGAGGAAAAGATCACGGTAACGCTCGCGGTGCCGGCAATGCTGAGCTTCATGCTGCAGGTGCCGGGCGTCGACCCGGCTGGTTATGCGCAACTGCGCTGGATCATGAGCGGCGCTGCGCCGGTGCCGGTGGCGCTGATGGAGAAGTACCGCGACATCGGCATTGAAATCCATCAGGTCTATGGCCTGACCGAATGCTGCGGCCCGGGCTGCCTGATCGGGCCGGCCGACGCGATGCGCAAGATCGGCTCTACCGGCAAGGCGTTCTTCCATACGGAAGCGCGCCTGATCGACGCCGATGGCAACGACGTCGCGCCTGGCCAGCCGGGCGAGGTGCTGTTGCGTGGCGGCCACATTATGAAAGAGTACTGGAATAATCCGAAGGCGACGGCTGAGACCTTGCGCGACGGCTGGCTGCACACCGGCGATATCGCGGTGATGGATGACGAAGGATTCTTTACGATCCATGACCGGATCAAGGACATGATCATCTCCGGCGGTGAAAACGTGTATCCGGCGGAAATCGAAAACGTGGTGCTGTCGCTTGCTGGCATTAAGGAATGCGCGGTCATCGGCCAGCCGTCGCAGCGCTGGGGCGAGTCGCCGCTGGTCATTGCCGTCAAGAGCAATGACGCGCTGACCGGCGATGATGTGCTGCGCCATTGCGACGGCAAGCTGGCACGTTACAAGCTGCCGAAAGCCGTGGAATTCGTCGACGTGATCCCGCGGAACCCGTCGGGCAAGGCGCTAAAGTTCGAATTGCGCAAACGGTTCCCCGGCCCGGCTCGGGAATAGTCAGAGCCAGCGGGCCATGACCAGAGCGTCGATGCGCTGGCCGCCGCGCCGGTAGTAATTCGGCCGGCGGCCGACCCGCTTGAAGCCTTCGGCGCGGTATAGCGTTTGCGCGGGCAGGTTGTCGATGGCGACTTCAAGGGTCAGCCGTTCGGCGCCCATGGCGGGCAGGACGGCAAAACATGCCGCCAGCAGCGCTTTGGCAATGCCCTGGCGGCGGTAGGCCGGATGCACGCCGATTGTCAGGATTTCGGCTTCCCCGGCCATGGCGCGTGCCAAAACTATGCCGGCGTCCTCTACCATCCAGCCGACCGTGCCCGGGGTGTTCAGCAGGCTGCGCAACGATGCGGCGCCCCAGGCCTCGCCACCCAGGCCATCGGCCATTGCTGCGGCATGGATGAGGGCTGCGTCCTTGGTTCGTTCGATCGTGAGCGGGATCAACTCGGTCATCGCGGGGGCCCTATCGAGCCCGCAGCCGGCCGCCATCTTTGGGCGCGATAGCCCGAGGCGGCGCTAAGTATAGCGGTTGTGCCGGCAGGCCGGTCGTCCCAGCAGCTAAGGCACGCCGCGCACACGTTGCAACCGCGGGCGCGGTTACCTGGCTCCGGCCTGTGTTGCGAAGCCCAGCGCCGACCGAAAGTAATGCTGTAGCTCCGTCGCCGGCCACATGAGCGTCCGCCGGCCAGGGAGTGCCGGCGAAATTCTCTGCCGCTTGGTTCAAACCGTTAGCCGGCCATCCGGCAGCAACCCGACCGTCGGCGGCAAAAGCCTGAACATAGAGGCTGCGGGCCCGGCTATCCATTGCTACGACCACCGCAGTCTGTCCAAACATACCGGAGGCTTCCGCCTGAGCCTCGAAACGGCTGACGCCGACAACGGGCTTAGCGGCGCCCAGCGACAGGCCTTGCGCTGCCGCCAGCCCGGTCCGCAGTCCGGTAAACGAGCCCGGCCCCACCGTCGTCGCGATGGCGTCGCAGTCGGCAAGCTCCAACCCTGCGGCCTGCAACGCCCCGGCGACGGCCGGCAACAGCAGTTCCGCATGGCCGCGCTCCAGCGGCAGGTGCAGGGCGCTGAGCACGCGCGGGCCGTCGCAAACTGCGACGCTCAGGGCCGGGCCGGCGGTTTCGAAGGCGAGAATTTTCATGATGCGTCGCGGCCTAGCCCTTCGTTCGCCCTCAGGTATACACCAAGGCTAAAAGCAGAGCGCCCAGCGCCAGACGGTAAACGACAAACGGCAGGAACGTGGCGCGCGCCAACCAACGCATCATCAAAAGAATGGCCAGCCAGGCGCATAGGAACGACAGGCTGACGCCGATCAGGGCATCGGTCCCTAGCTGAGCGTCCTTGGTTTGGTAGAGCTCGATCCCGGCCAGGGTCCCGGCGCCGATGATGGTCGGGATCGAAAGCAACAGAGAAAACCGGGCCGAATCGACCCGGTTCATCCCGATGAAACGCCCGACCGTCATGCAAATGCCCGATCGGCTGACGCCCGGCACCAGCGCCATCACTTGCGCCGCGCCGATCAGGATGGCCCGGCCATAGCCCAGTTCCGGCAATGTCAGCCGGGTCGCTGCCCGGTCGGCAAGCCAAAGTACCACGCCGAAAATGATCGTCATCCAGGCGATCATCTCCATCGTCCGCAGTTTGTCGGTGATCAGGTCTTGCGCCAGGGCGCCTACTACCACGACGGGGATTGTCGCCAGCACCAGTTGCCAGGCTAGGTGCCAGCCTTCGCCGCGATTGCCGCCCAGGCCCTGGATCACGCCTACCAACATGCGCCACAGATCACGCCATGCATACAGCATGACTGCTGCCAATGTGCCCACATGCAGCGATACGTCCATGACCAACTCAGCGTTGGCATTGGTCCCCATCGTATCCAGGCCGATGGCTGCGCCGAAATCGCGCATCAGGATCAGGTGTGCCGACGAGGAAATCGGCAAGAATTCCGTAATTCCTTGCACCAAAGCGAGTAGAAGGATTGCGAGCAGGGACATGGCTGCGCTCCGAACAAGGCCTAGCCGGCGGTAGAGTCGGCATCCGTCACGCTTTTAGACCGAATGCGCGATGGGGCAACGGGACCGGTGCGCGCATTGCCTCTCCCGCTTCTGCGACACGTCGCTATAGTCTGGGCCATGGCCACATTATATCACCACCCGCTATCGCCGTTCTGCCGCAAAGTGCGGATATTTGCGGCGGAAAAGAGACTCCCCGTCGCGCTCGAGATGGAGATGCCCTGGGCGCGTCGGGCCGAATTCCTACGCCTGAATGCCGCCGCGACCGTGCCGGTCTGGGTCGAGGATGACGGCACGACCATTCCGGAATCCAGCGCGATTTGCGAGTATCTGAACGAGATCGAGCCAATGCCGCCTCTGATCGGCGAGACCCCGCACCAGCGGGCGGAAACCCGCCGGCTGACAGCCTGGTTCGACATCAAATTCTATGACGAAGTCACCCGCTATATCCATGGCGAACGCCTGCTGAAGCGCCTGCGCCGCGATGGCGAGCCGAACTCCGCCGCAATCCGCGCTGGACGCCAAAATTTGGTAACGCACCTGGCGTATATCGGGTGGTTGACCGACCAGCGGAACTGGCTGGCTGGCGACGATTTCAGTTTGGCCGATATCGCTGCGGCCGCTCAATTGTCGGTTTTGGACTATTTGGGTGAGGTCAAGTGGGAGGAAGCGCCGGAGGCCAAGGACTGGTACCAGCGCATTAAGTCGCGCCCGACCTTCAGGCCCATACTGGCCGACGTGCAGCCCGGATTTACGCCGCCGGCTCATTACGCTGACTTGGATTTTTAGGAGGTTGCAAGGATGGCCCTTATTACCGAGCATTTGGTCAAGACTGGCGCGCATCAGACGTTTTATCTTGCATCCGGACCGGTTGACGGTCCGCCGGTTATCCTTTGCCATGGCTGGCCGGAGCTATCGCTCAGTTGGCGGCATCAGTTACAGTGCCTGGGCGACCTGGGATTCCGGGCCATTGCGCCCGATATGCGTGGCTATGGGCGCTCCAGCGTCTATGGCCGGCACGAGGATTATGCGCTGGAGTTGATCGTCGGCGACATGATTGATCTCGCCGACGCCTTGTCCATCGACAAGTGCGTTTGGGTTGGACATGACTGGGGCGCGCCGGTGGTTTGGAGCATCGCCAGCCACCACCCCGACCGCTGCCATGGCGTCGCCAATCTGTGCGTTCCCTATGCGACCCTGGAATTCGGATACAAGGCTTGCCTGCCGCTGCTCGACCGGAAACTGTATCCGGAGGCCGAATATCCCTTCGGCCAATGGGACTATCAGGCCTTCTATGAGGAAGATTTTGCCAAGGCGATCCGGCCGTTCGACGCCGATCCGGCTAAGGCGATCAAGGCGCTGTTCCGCAAGGGGCGGGCGGATATGCGCGGCAAGGTTTGGCGCAATGCTGTGATGCGCCGGGACGGCGGTTGGTTCGGTGGCGCCGATGTGCCGCCGGATGTGCCGCTCGACACGGACGTTCTGAGCGAGGCTGATCTGTCGGTCTATGCGGCGGCGCTGGCCAGAACCGGGTTTTTCGGCGGCAGCTCCTGGTACATGAACCACGAGCGCAATGCCGCCTATTCCGCCGGATGGCGCAACGACGGTCGCTTGCAGATGCCGGTGTTGTTCCTGATCGCAGAGTACGACTACACCTGCGAATGCATCGATTCGGCCTTGGCAGAGCCGATGCGCGGCCTATGTAGCAATCTAACCGAGCATACCATCGCCTCCGGCCATTGGATGGCGCAGGAAAAGCCGGTGCAGGTCAACGCCGCCCTGGTCAATTGGTTGGCGACCAGCGTCGGCGCGGTATGGCCGCGTTAAGAGAAGCTAAAGGGAAGTCTCGAATGCGAACTTTGCTACTTGCCGCCCTCCTGGTAATCGCCGCCGCAATGCCGGCACGGGCGCAGGATGGCTTGCCGCCCGCGGACCGGATCATTCTGACCGTGTCGGAGGAGGCCTGGGTCAAAACCGAGACTGCGCGTGTGATCGCGCAGATCAAGACGCTGATTACCAGCCAGTCCGCCAGCGAGGCCGCCGCCAATCCCACCGCTATTCTGGATAAGGTCGGCATCGGGCATTGGTACATCACCGGCTCGAATCGGCAGCAGACCGATACAGGATACGAGCAATTGCTGGTCGTCGCTGAAACGCGGCTGGCGCAATCGATCCTGGCCGGCATACACGATCGTGCGAAGGGCGTCAGCGAAAAGGGGCGCACGGTTCAAATCCTGGCGATCGACTATTCCCCGTCGCTGGCTGAGCGCGAATTGACCGCTGCGCAATTGCGGCAGGCGATTTACGCGCGTGCGGCGGCCGAGGCGAAATCGGTGGCGGCGCAGTTCCCGGAGCAGGGGTTCCGGGTGCATCAGGTGCAATTCCAGGATGGCGGCGTGCCAACGCCGATGCCGGCGCGTTCGGTTCGGGCCAGGACCATGATGGTCCAGGCCGATGCATCCGGCGCGGAAAGCGGCGACGGCCAACAGGTGTCTGAGCGGATGACCATGACGGCGACGGTGGTCATAGCGGCGCCCGGGCAGTAGCATCCAAGCGGCGACGGTATGCCCGGCTTGCCGTCGGCTGCCGACTGCTGCATATCAAAGGTGAATGGCGTTGGCGCCCGTCGGGCGTTCCGGCTTTGATGAGGTCTTCTGCAATGGCACTTGCGCGCGTGGTGGTATTTGGCGGCTCTGGATTTATCGGCCGCTATGTGGTCAAGCGGTTGGCGGCGGCTGGGCATCCGGTTCGGGTCGCCTGCCGGGACGTCGAGCGCGCCAAGTTCCTGAAGCCGATGGGCGCCGTCGGGCAGGTCTCCACCGTGCTGACCAATGTGCGCTATCCCGAAACGGTTGCGGCGGCATGCGAGGGTATGGACTGGGTGGTGAACCTGGTGGGTGTGCTCTACGAGGCCGGCGCGCAGACGTTCGACGCGGTTCAGGCCGAAGGTGCTGATTGCATTGCTAAGGCAGCGGCCGCTGCTGGTGCGTCGAAACTGGTGCACCTTTCTGCCATCGGGGCCGACGCGGATGGCGATTCGCTCTATGCGCAAAGTAAGGCGCATGGTGAAGCAGCGGTTCGACACGCCTTCCCAAGCGCCACAGTGATCCGGCCCAGCGTCGTGTTCGGGCCGGAAGACGACTTTTTCAACCGCTTTGCCGAATTGTCCCGCCTCTCTCCGGCGCTGCCGTTGATCGATGGCGGCCACACCCGCATGCAGCCGGTCTATGTCGGCGACGTAGCCGATGCGATCTGCAAGGCGCTGGATGATGCCGGTTGCGCTGGCCAGACCTATGAATTGGGCGGGCCGCGGGTGATGACCATGAAGGAAATCATGGCCTATACCTTGGCCGAATCCGGCATGAAGCGCCTGTTGCTGCCGCTGCCGTCGGCGATTGCGGCGATCAAGGCGCGTTTCCTGGAACTGCTGCCGAAGCCGCCGTTGACCCGTGATCAGCTCAAGCTGCTGGCGCGGGATAATATAGTGGCCGATGGCGCCAAGGGTTTGGCCGATCTGGGAATCACGCCGACCCCGGTCGAAGCGGTCGTACCGCGGTATTTGGGCCGTTTCCGGGGCTTGCAACCGGGGGCTTCACGCGCAAACGCAGACGCCTGACGATCACCGCCAACGCGACCGCAAGGCCGCCGACTGCTGCGATGGTGCCGCTACCGCTGGTCTCCAGCTGGGCGGCGCTGTTGTAGCCGATAACGGCGATGATCGTGGCGAACAGAACGCTGAATCCGATATGTGCGCCCAACCGGTCGGTGCAGAGCCGGGCGATAGCGGCTGGGCAGGTCAGCAGCGCAATCACCAGAATCGAGCCGACCGCCTCAAATGCGGCGACGGCGGCCAGCGTCGTTGCGGCGGTCAGTGCAAAGTCAATCAGGCGGGGACGGAACCCTTGCAGGGTCGCATAGTCCGGGTCGAAGCTGGCAAGCCGCAACTCCTTGTAGGCCAACACCAGCAGCACGGCCAGCGCCAGCGCTACCGGAACCAGCATTAGCAAGGGCCGGGGCGCCGTCAGCCATATCGAAGGCGCAGCCAGATCGCTCCAGGCGCGGGGCTCCAGCCACAGCGCCGCTTCCAGGTGGCCATAGAGCGCGTGGTTTAAGTCCAGGTCGACCTTTCGCGCCGCCTCGGTCTCCAGCAGCACGACGCCCAGTGCGAACAACACGGTAAAAACCAGGCCCATGGCGGCGCTCGCCTCCAGCTTGGCGGCACGTCGCACCAGGGCAATCAGGCCGGCGCCAACCAGCCCGGCGGCCAGCGCGCCCAGCAGCATGGGCCCGCTGGCAATGCGTCCCGTCGCAAGGAATGCGACCACAATGCCGGGCAGGACCATATGACTCAGCGCGTCGCCCAGCAGTGCTTGGCCCCGCAACACCAGCAGCGAACCGGGCAGAGCGCAGGCGACGCTGGCGGCTATGGCGATCAGCAGAGCCGGCAGGTCTATGGCCAGGAACGGGTTCATACGGGTGGTTCCAGCGCCGTCGGTGCGCGCCTGGGCCGGGATAGCGGGGCGATGGGCAAGCTGACGGCGAACAGCGCCGCGGCGGCCAATACGATCGTGGCGCCGGTCGGCAAATGGTGGATGCCGGCGGACGCGGCGGCTCCCAAATAGGCGGAAACGCCGCCGAATGCTGCGGCCAGCAGCGCCATGCGGCCCAATTTCTGCGTCCACAGGCGGGCTGTCACTGCGGGAATGATCAGCATGGCTACGATCAAGACCAGGCCGACGCTGGTCAGGCCGACGACAACCGTCGCCAGCAACAACCCGTTCGCCAACAGGTCCAGCCGCTGTACCGGCCAGCCGGCCGCGGCGGCGAATTCGGGATCGAAGGCAATCAGGCGCAACTCTTTGAACAACAGCGCTATGACGACTACCAGCACGGCAGCAACACCGGCGATCAGATAGGCATCGGCCAGACGCATACCGGCGGTTTGCCCGACCAGGAATTGGTCAAGTCCGGCCTGACCGGCAACCGGTAGCGTCTGAACATAGGACAGCCCCACGACGCCGAGCCCGAACGCGCCGCTGAGCACCACGGCAATCGCCGTCGGGCCGGACAGGCGGGAATTGGCCTGCAACGCCTGCACGGCCAGCACGCCCAAGGCAGCGGCCGCTCCGGCTCCGGCCAGCAGCACCGGCAGAGACCGACCTTCCCCCGTCAGCCAAAGGTTGACAAGGAAGGCCAGAACAATCCCGGGCAGGGTCGCATGGCTGGCTGCGTCGGCCAGCAACGCGCGCCGCCGCAACAGCATGAACACGCCGACCGGTCCGGCAGCGACGCCAAGCAATGTCGCGCCAATCATGGCGACGGCGGCGTTATAGCCGGCGGACAGGAGAAGCGCGTCCAGCATCAGACCTATTGGCTCCCGACGCAAAGAGGCATGGCAGGTTCAGCAGGCCTGCTCATAAGGTTTCTATACTGCCAGTGCCGCCAATTGACTGGGTGCGAGGCGGCCGCCGTAGGCTTCTTGCAGGGTTTCGGCGGTGAAGACCTCGGCCATCGGGCCGCTCGCCACGGCGCGGGTCGCCAGGATCAGGGCATGGTCGAAATAATCCGGGGCGGTTTGCAGATCGTGGTGGACGACCAGTACGGTCTTGCCCGCGGCCTGCAAGCCGAGCAGGGCCGAGATCAAGACCTGTTCGCTGGCGGCGTCCACACCGGCGAACGGTTCGTCCATCAGATAGAGGTCAGCGTCCTGCGCCAGGGCTCGCGCCAGGAACACCCGTTGCTGCTGGCCGCCGGACAACTGGCCGATGGGCCGGTCGGCGAAATCGGCCATGCCGACACGCTCCAGGCAGGCGCGCGCCGCCTCTTTGGTCCGCCGGTTGACCGGACGGAACCAGCCCAGCTTGCGGTACAGGCCCATGGCAACCACATCCAACGCGCTGGCGGGAAAGTCCCAGTCAACGCTGGCCCGTTGCGGTACATATCCGACGCGGGCCCGGCTCTTGCCTGGTGCCTCGCCCAACAGGGTGGCCCAGCCGCTGGCCCAGGGCACCAGGCCCAGCGCCGCCTTGATGAACGAGCTTTTGCCTGCGCCGTTCGGGCCGATGACGCCGACCAGCGCCCCTGCCGGCGCCGCAAAGTCTACGTTCCAGAGCGCAGGCTTGCCGTTATAGACGACGGATAGGCCGTGGGCGACCAGCGGGCCTTGCGCCGGTATCGGAGCGCGGTTGACCAGGTGGATTTGCGGGCTCATGCGCTTAGTTCCTTGCCAGTTCCGGCGAGAAGCCGTCGGCTCGACCGCCGAGGGCGCGTGCGATTGTCGTTGCGTTGTGGTCCAGCATCCCGACATAGGTGCCGCGATAGCTGCCGGGCGCGCCCATGGCGTCGGAAAACAGCGTGCCGCCAATCCGCACGGTCTGGCCTGCTGCCGCCGCACCCTCGATCAAGGCCTTGACCAGGCGATCCGAAACGGACGTCTCAACGAACACGGCCGGAAGCTGGCGCGCAACCAGGATTGCAACCATTTGTTGAATTCGGGCGAGGCCGGCTTCGCTTTCGGTGGAAATACCCTGAACGCCTTGGAGTTCCAATTGATAGCGCCGGCCGAAATAGGCAAACGCGTCATGCGCCGTCACCAGCACCCGACGCTCTGCGGGGATCGAAGCGATTGCCGCCGCGATATACCGGTCCAGCGCGTCCAGCCGGTTCATATAGCCGTGCATCCGCGCGGTCATCGGCGCGGCGCAACCCGGGGCCAGCGCCGCAACTTTGGCGACGCCGAACGTCAAGGCATCGCGCCACATTTGCGGGTCCATCCAGACGTGCGGATCGGCGTGATGGTCGCTCCAGGGCAGCAGGCGTGTCCGATCGAGAGCTTCGGTCAGATAAGCTACCTTCTTTTGTGCGGCCAGAGCATCGAGCGCGCGGCGCAGGCCGGCCTCCAGGTTTTGCCCGTTGGCCAGCACCAGGTCGGCGGCCAGCAGCCGTTTCATATCGGCGCGGGTGGGTTGGTAGAGGTGCGGGTCGACCCCCTCTCCCAGCAGCGATTCAACGTGTGCGCAGGCCCCGGCGATCTCGCCCAAGGGCTGGCCGATTTGGGCGATGGTGGTGACGACCGTCGGCGCAGCCTGGGCGCGCACTGGCAAAGCACTGAAAAGCGCCAGAGAAATCGCCAGCCCAATCGCACGGCCCAGCCGCATTTGCTACCCTCGCCAAGGTTTGTCGCGCCAGCCATATTATATAGCGTTGCGCACATTGTCTAACCAGCGATGACAAATTTAGCCTCGGCTACATTTGAGTCAAGTGTGAAGCTGACATTCGCGACAAGTCTTGTCATCCGCTGCAGAACGCGGCAAACCTGAATATTCCCATTCGTCTGAGAAACCGTTGCCTCGCCCGTATGACGCAGTCCCGCCGCCTTCGCGATGCCGGCCGCCAGGCCGCAAGCTTCGACAGAATCCGTCAGGCTCACCAGACGGAAATGGCGGAGGACTATGTCGAGCTGATCAGCGACCTGATCGCCGTGAACGGCGAAGCGCGGGCCGTCGATCTGGCTGAGCGCTTTGGCGTCAGCCATGCAACGGTCAACAAAACGCTGGCCCGTCTGCAACGCGACGGGCTGGTTGTGACCCGTCCCTATCGCAGTATCTTTCTGACTGAGGATGGCGAGTCGATGGCGGTTGAATCACGCCGCAGGCATCGGATCGTGTTGGAGTTTCTGCGCGTCATCGGCGTCAGCGCCGGCACGGCGGAAAGCGATGCGGAGGGGATGGAGCACCACGTCTCCGACGAGACGCTGGCAGTGTTCGAAGAAATTACAAGCAAGGGGCTGGGCAAGAGTTGAACTCGCTGCTGCTCACGGGCTTGATCGCCATGCTGATCCAGCAGGCGTTTGCGACTGTCGCCAAGATGTCTTTGCCGGTTCTGGGGCCGTTGGTGGCGGATGATCTGCACCTCGATCCTGCCTATATCGGTGTGTTCATCAGCCTGACCGCGGCCTTCGGCCTCTATGCGACGCTATCCTGCGGCAACTTCATCCGCCGCTATGGCGCCATGCGCATGAGCCAGCTGACGCTGGGTGTTGTCGGCCTTGGCCTGGTTGCTATGGCCAGCGGCCTGCTGCCGATGTTCGTCCTGGCTGCGATCCTGATAGGCCTCGGCGCGACGGTGGCGACGCCTGCTTCCAGCCATATCCTGGCGCGGCATTCGCCGATCCGGATAGCGCCAATAGTGTTTTCGATCAAACAGACTGGCGTGCCGGTCGGCGTTATGTTGACCGGCCTGACCTTACCACCGATTGCCGTGGCTTATGGCTGGCAGGTGGCATCCATTGTTGCGGCGGCCGGTTGTGTTCTGTTGGCGCTGTTGCTGCAGCCAATCCGCGCGCGTTTCGATGCCGACAGAGAGCCGAAGCAGGAACTGCACTGGAACGACGCATTCGGCACGCTAAAGATGGTGCTGGCTGATCCGCTGACCCGCCCGTTGGCGGCGGCGGGCTTTGCCTTTATCGGACTTCAGGCGGTGTTTACGACCTTCACTGTCACTTATCTGGTGGAGGTTGTCGGTCAGTCGGTGGAGACCGCGGGCAGTGTCTTCGGCCTGGCGATGACGATTGCCATCCCGGCGCGCATCATCTGGGGCTGGGTGGCGAGCGGCCTGGTGCCGGCTAAGATGTTGCTGGCTGGCTTCGGCGTCTCCATGTTCGTCGCTGTCGCCTGCATGGGCCTGATGACGAGTGCCTGGCCAATGGTGGCAATAGCAGCGGTGGTCGTTGCCTGTTCTGCCACTGCTGTCAGCTGGCATGGCGTGCTGCTGGCGGAGACCGCGCGCCTGGCGCCCGAAGGGCAGGTCGGCAGCATGACTGGCGGCGTTCTGGCCTTTGGCAATATCGGCCAGATCATCTGCCCTAGCGCCTTCAGCCTGCTGGTGGTCCTAAGCGACAGTTATGTTGTTGCTTTCACGCTCTGCGGCGTGCCTGCGGCGGTAGCCGGGGTCTGGCTGTTGTTTGGTTCCCGACCGAAACGGGCGTCGGCTACTTCTTGATCCTGTAGCCCGTCTTGAAAATCCACCATGTCGCCAGCAGGCATAGCCCCAGGAATAGCGCGATCGCGCCCAGGCTGATCCAGACGTTCACGTCAGCTATACCGTAAAAGCTCCAGCGGAAGCCGCTGATCAAATACAGCACCGGGTTGAACAGCGAGACCGTCTGCCAGAACTCCGGCAGCATATCGATGGAATAGAAACTGCCGCCGAGGAACACCATCGGCGTCACCACCAGCAGCGGAATGACCTGCAGCTTCTCGAAATTGTCGGCCCAGATGCCGATCAGGAAGCCGAACAGGCTGAACGTCACCGCTGTCAGCACCAGAAACAGCAGCATCACCACCGGATATTCGATGCGCAGCGGCACGAAGCACCAGGCGGTCAGCAGGATGATCGCACCCAATATCAATGACTTGGTCGCCGCCGCGCCGACGTAGCCGATGACGATTTCGTAGAATGAGACCGGCGCGGACAACATCTCAAAGATGGTGCCAATGAATTTTGGAAAGTAGATGGCAAAGCTGGCGTTGGAGAGGCTCTGCATCATCAGGGTCAGCATCAACAGGCCCGGCACGATGAAGGCGCCATAGGGTACACCGTCGATTTCCTGAATGCGGCTGCCGATTGCGCTGCCGAAGACCACGAAATACAGCGAGGTCGAGACCACCGGCGAGACAACGCTTTGCAGCACCGTCCGCTTGGTCCGGGCCATCTCATAGCGATAGATGGCAAGGATGCCCTGCAGGTTCATGAGACGTCACCTGCATGCACCAGCGACACAAAAATTTCCTCCAGCGAGCTTTGCTTTGTGGTCAGGTCGCGGAAGCGGATGCCCTCGTCGCGCAGGTCGGAGAGCAGGCTGGTGATGCCTGTGCGCTCCGCTTGAGTGTCGTAGGTGTAGACCAACTGCCGGCCCTCGTTCGCCAATTCCAGGCCCAAAGCGGTGAAGCGGTTGGGGATAGCCGCCAATGGCTCGGTCAGGTCGAGGACCATGCGCTTCTGGCCCATTTTCTGCATCAACGCCGCTTTTTCCTCGACCAGGATCAGATCGCCATGGTTGATGACGCCGACGCGGTCAGCCATGGCCTCGGCCTCCTCGATATAGTGGGTGGTCAGGATGATGGTGACGCCGTCACGGCGCAATTCCTCGACCAGCGCCCACATATCCTTGCGCAATTCGACGTCGACGCCCGCGGTCGGCTCGTCCAGGAACAGGACGCGCGGCTCATGGCTCAGCGCCTTGGCGATCATCAGGCGACGCTTCATGCCGCCCGACAGCGCCATGATCATGCCGTTGCGCTTGTCCCATAACGAAAGCTGCTTCAGGGTTTTTTCGATGTGCGCCGGGTTTGGCTTGCGGCCGAACAGTCCGCGCGAATAGCGACAGGTGGCGAGCGGCGTCTCGAACGAGTCGGTCGCCAGTTCCTGGGGCACCAACCCGATCATGGCGCGGGTCTTGCGGTAGTCGCGGACGATATCGTAGCCGCCGACCAGCACCCGTCCCGCCGATGCGGTGACGATGCCGCAGATAATCGAGATCAGCGTGGTCTTGCCGGCGCCGTTCGGCCCGAGCAGCGCGAAAATCTCGCCCTCGCGGATATCCAGATCGATGCCCTTCAGCGCCTGAAAACCGGAGGCATAGGTCTTGGTCAGGCCTTGGATGGAGATGATGGGGTCTGTCACAAATGGCCTTTGCAGTCGCCGGGCAGTCAGGACGCTACACATCGGCGGTTTGCAGCGGGCAATCAACCCCAAAGCGGCGGCGGCCTTGGCATGGGGCTGCGGCGGTGCGAACATCCGGCCAAGATCAACTGAGCGAGGCAGACCCGATGCCCCTGAAACTCTATTCCAACTTCGTCAATTCCGCCGGCGAGCGGGTGCGCATCGCGCTGGCGCTGAAGAATGTGCCGTACGAGTATATTTCGGTGCGTGCGCTTGGGATGGAAGCCTACCGCCGGATCAACCCGCAGGGCCTGATGCCTGCGCTGGACGTCGATGGCCGGGTTTTCGCGCAGGCCACCGCTATCCTTGAATACCTGGAAGAGACCTATCCCGAGCGACCCCTGTTGCCGAAAGACCCGGTGTTGCGCGGCCAGGCGCGGGCGTTCGGCCAGCACATCACCAGCGAGATGCACGCCATTGATGTCATCCGCATCCGCCGGTTCCTGTATCAGCACCTGAAGGTCGATCTGGACGGCATCGACCGCTGGCAGCGGCATTGGTTCGATGTCGGCTTCAACACGCTGGAGCAACACCTGCGCGAGCGCGAACAGGCCTGGCCCTTCTGTTATGGCGATGAGCCGGGTTGGGCCGACCTGCATCTGGTGCCGCAGGTGCGCAAGGGCATCAGCCGCTTCAACGTGGATATGACGCCGTTTCCCCTGATTGCCGGTATTTTCGACCGCTGCAAGGTTATGCCGGCCTTCATTGCCGCGTCGCCGCCGCAACAGCCGGACTACCAGGGCACCTGGACCGAACCCTCGATCGAGCAGGGCGATGGGCTGGTCTAACTCTATGAATGGCGAGCAACTTCCTCCGATCAAATGACTCCATTTGATCGGATGTTGCTCTAGACGACGCCGGCTTCCATGATCTGCGGAACGGGCACCGTGTCCCGGAACGCGGCGCGCTGGTGCAGGCGGTCGAACCGTTCGGACAATGCCGGGTAGAGCGGGCGCCAGTTCAGCGCCGGATAGCGGCCGTCCAGATAGCCCAGCATGGTTCCGACGGCGATATCGCCGAGGCCGAAGGCATCGCCGACGCTGAATTCGGCGTCATTCGGCACAAGCCGCGCCATTCCCGCCAGCCCGCCTTCGATCTTGCGCACCTGCCGGTCTTGCCAGGGTTGGCTGCGCTGTGAGGCCGGGCGGAGCGACTCCATCAGCCAGAGCACGATGGCGTCGCAGACGCCGTCGCACAGCACCTCCAGCCGCCGCGCCGCCAGCCGTTGCTCCGGATCGGCCGGGAACAGGGCGGGGCAGGGGTGCCGCACCTCCAGCCATTCCAGAATATAGGCGGAGTCGTAGACCGTGCCGCCGTCCGCCAGGATCAGCACCGGCAGCTTGCCCAGCGGGTTGCAACCGGGCGTGGAGGCATCGGAATTCCAGGGGTTTTCCGTCACCAACTCGAACGGCACGCCCTTTTCCTGAAGGGCGATGCGCACTTTGCGGGCATAGGGGCTGGGGGTGGCGCTGAGGAGCTTGTACATGGGCAATCGCTTGTTTGCTGAAATAGGATGACGGGGGCTGCCGCTGCTGGCAGTCTGCCATGCTAGGCGGTCCGACGGTCGGACGGCCAGAGCGTTGTCCATGGCGGTCGCCGCTGTGGCTGCGCGCCTGCCGGATAAGGGGGGATGCGATGAGGGCGTTTGTGATCCTGGCCGGCCTGCTGCTGTTGCCGCACCCGGCGCTGGCGGATGTCCAGGATGGGGTTCGAGCTTACCGCCGGGGTGACTACGCCGCGGCGCTGCGGGAATGGAGGCCTTATGCCGAGCAGGGGGACGCTGCCGCGCAGTACAATCTTGGCGTCCTGTACGATCAAGGCCAGGGCGTGCCGCAGGACTATGGCCAGGCGGTGAAGTGGTACCGTCTGGCCGCCGAGCAGGGGGACGCCAGCGCGCAGTACAATCTTGGCAACCAGTACGCTAAAGGCCAGGGCGTGCCGCAGGACTATGGCCAGGCGGTGAAGTGGTACCGTCTGGCCGCCGAGCAGGGGGACGCCGACGCGCAGTTCAATCTTGGCGCCCTGTACGCTAAAGGCCAGGGCGTGCCGCAGGACTATGGCCAGGCGGTGAAGTGGTACCGCCTGGCCGCCGAACAGGGGCACGCCAGCGCGCAGGTCAATCTTGGCGTCCGGTACGCTAATGGCCAGGGCGTGCCGCAGGACATTGTCCAGGCGGCGAAGTGGTGGCGTCTGGCCGCCGAGCAGGGGGACGCTGCCGCACGGAATAATCTCGGCGCCCAGTACCAATACGGCCAGGGTGTGCCGCAGGACTATGTCCAGGCGCACAAGTGGTACAACCTCGCTGCGGCGGCAGGGATTGGACAGGCGGCGGAGAACCGGGATGACCTTGCCCGCCAGATGACCGCGGCCCAGATCGCCGAGGCGCAGCGGCTGGCGGCAGGGATGGCGGTCGGTGAGCCGGCAACCGGATGGAATGCCTTGTCCAATACGGACATCCGGGCCGTGCAGCGGGCTTTGGCGGCAGCGGGATTCGATGCCGGGCCGGCCGATGGCCTGATCGGCAGCCGCACCCGGTCGGCGCTCAGAGCCTTCCAACTCAGCAAGGGCTTGCCGGTGGGCGAGCCTGACCATGCCACGCTCCAGGCATTGGGGCTGCGCTAGAGCAACGCCCGATCAAATGGAGTCATTTGATCGGGGGAAGTTGCTCGCCATTCATAGAGTTAGAG
>JAPOJR010000150.1:0-4562 GCA_029978325.1 Alphaproteobacteria bacterium
GCCGTCGCCGTAGAAGGCGCGCATCAGGAACGCGCCGACGTCGCGGTTCGACCGGTTGCGGACGGCGTCGTCGCGGCCGATCAGGTATCCGTCGCTGTCGGAGCACACGCCCAGGATCACCTTGCGCAGGAACGGCCCGGTGATGCCGGGCGGTGCTTTCGACGAAATGGAGTGAACCAGCGCCACACCTTCCGGCGCCAACCTGTTGCGGACGTTAAGGAAATACTCGGTCAGGTGACCAACGCCGACGTGTTCCAGCATCCCGACCGAAACGACACGGTCAAACACCTCCGGCACGTCGCGGTAGTCTTGCAGGCGAAACTCGACCCGATCCGCCAGGCCCATTTGCTGGGCCCGCTCCCGCGCGACCTTCAGTTGCTCCTCGGCCAGGGTAACGCCCACCACCTTCACATCGGCGACCCGCGCCAGGTACAGCGCCATGCCGCCCCACCCGCATCCGATATCTAGCACCGTCTGCCCCGGTTGCAGGGCCAGCTTCGCCGCAATATGGCGCTTCTTGGCGGTTTGCGCCTGCTCCAACGTCTCCGTACCGGTCTCGAAGTACGCGCAGGAATATTGCAGGTCCTGATCAAGCCAGAGGCGGTAGAAATCATTGCCAAGATCGTAATGGTGCGCGACGTTGCGCCGGGCATTCAGCACGGTGTTGTGCTGCATCAGGCGGCGGAAGCGACGGGCGAGGCCGTTCCAGAAAATCTGGTTCGGGTTCATGTCGAATTGCCGTTTGTTGATGAAAAACAGCGTGATGAAGTCGTGAATTGACCCCTGCTCGATCACCAAACCGCCGTTCATTACGGCCTCAGCCGCTTTCAATTCGGGATTGATGAAGATTTTCCAGTCCAGCGAGGCGTCGGCCAGCCGTATCCGCACGTCGGGACCGGGCCCCTGACCGCCGAATTCCAGGGCTTCGCCATCGGCGCCGACGAGGGTCAGCCTGCCATTGCGGATCGCGGCGCGAAACAACTTTGGTAGAAACCGCATATCACCTCAACTTTCAAAACCGCTCGGAATTGGCGGCGGGTATTGGCGCAGTGATGGTACGGCGGGCAAGTTGGTGCAACCCCAAACGGCAAAAATGCAGGATGACGAGCGAATCTCTTGACTCTGTGCCCCGGCCATGCCGGTTTCTTGAATCGAGACTATGAATTCGCCAAGGAGCCGCGACCGATCATGGCTGAGATTCCGTTCAACAAAGAATTTCCCCACAAAGCCGGGGAGGTAGTGGTGCTGACGCCGCGCATCCGCCGCCTGACCTGTCCTAATCCTAGTTCCTTTACATTTCACGGCACCAATACCTACATCCTGGGCCACGGCAAAGTCGGCATCGTCGATCCCGGACCGCCGGAGCAGGCGCATATCGACCGCCTGCGCGAGGTTCTGGCGGAGAAGGGCGAGACCGTCTCGCACATTATCGTCACCCACACCCACCGCGACCACTCGCCCGGCGTGCAGCTGATGAAGGCATGGACCGACGCGCCGACCTATGGCTATGGCCCACATGGCGTCGGCGCCCGCCGCAACTGGCCGTTCGCCGGTCCGGAAGGTGGCGACACCTCATTCAACCCGGATATACGCCTGGCCGATGGCGAGATCCTGCAGGGCGACGGCTGGACACTGGAGGCGATCTTTACCCCTGGGCACATTTCCAACCACCTTTGCTTTGCGGTAAAGGAAGACGACATCGTCCTGACCGGCGACCACCTGATGGGCTGGTCTACCAGCATCGTCTCGCCGCCCGATGGCGATATGAGCCATTACATGGCTAGCCTGGACAAGATGCTGGCGCGCGGCGAACACACCTACTATCCGGGCCATGGCGGGCCGATCACCGATCCCAAGGCCTTCGTCAAAGCCTTTATCGAGCATCGCGGCGAACGCGAGCAGCAAATCCTCGACTGCCTGGCGCATCACCCTCACCACATTCCGGAGATGGTGAAGGAAATCTATATCAATACGCCAGAGCACCTGCACAAGGCCGCAGGCCGCAGCGTTCTGAGCCATCTGCTGCATATGGTCGAAGATGGCCGTGTCGCCAGCCCCGATGACCCGCCCGGCCCCGATTCGCTTTATCGACTGCCCTGACCAATCCAGTAGGAGCACAGGCGCCTGCCTGTCTCCGCCAACCCTTTAAGAAGCAAGTAAGGCGTTACCCATGTCCACCGACCTCATGCTCTATGAGAAATCCGGCCGCATCGTCACGATTACGATCAACCGTCCGGAAATCCGCAATTCCATCTCTGCCTACGACATGCTGGATGCATTCGAGGCGGTGTTCGAGAAAGCAGCGAAGGATCACGAGGTCTCGTGCATCATCCTGACCGGCGCCGGCTCGGCCTTCTCCTCCGGCGGCGACGTCAAGGGCTTTGCCGAGACGGCGGCGGAAAACCAGGCCTTCCCGAATGGTACGCGCCATTGGTACCGCGAAGGCATCCAGCGCATTCCGCTCTGCCTCGACAAGGTGGAGATTCCGATCATCGCCGCGGTGAACGGCCCGGCCATCGGCGCCGGCTGCGACCTGGCCATGATGTGCGACATCCGCATTGCCAGCGACAAGGCGTTGATGGGCGAGGTGTTCGTCAACCTCGGCATCATCCCCGGCGACGGCGGCGCCTGGTACCTGCCCCGCATCGTCGGCCGCGCCAAGGCGTTCGAGATGGCCTTTACCGGCGACGTGCTGAAGGCCGACGAGTGCCTGGAAATTGGCCTCGTCCACAAGGTCGTCCCCCATGACGAACTGATGGCCGCCTGCATGACCATGGCCAAGAAAATCGCCGGCAAACCGCCGGAGGCGCTGCGTATGACCAAGCGCCTGCTGAAGGAGAGCGAAGCTCAGTCGCTGTCGTCCTCGCTGGAAATGGCGGCGGGCTTCCAGGCCCTGGCGCAATCCACCAAGGACCATGAGGAAGCCGCCCTCGCCTTTGTCGAAAAGCGGAAGCCGGTGTTCACCGGGCGCTAGACACCAGCGCTTCGGCCGGGCGGCCAGCCATAACTCTTGATCCGATTGCCAGTCAGCGGGATATACTCTGATGCGAAGTATCCCGTTGCCTGCCGGAGCCCCATTATGGACGCCGCCTATTCCGCCGAAGACCTCGCCTTTCGCGAGGAAGTCCGCGCCTTCCTGAAAACCGCTATGCCGGAGCATATTCGCCGGCAGTCACAATTGGCGCCGTCCTATGTCTCGAAGGAGATGACGCGGGAATGGCACAAAATCCTCTATAACAAGGGCTGGATCGCGCCGAACTGGCCGCAGGAGTACGGCGGCACCGGCTGGACCGCCGTGCAGAAGCACATTTTCGACGAGGAGGTGCAGGCAGCCGGCGCACCGCGCCTCTCGCCTTTCGGTCTGCTGATGGTGGGGCCGGTGCTCTACACCTTCGGGACGGAGGAGCAGAAGGCGCAGCACCTGCCCGGCATCCTTTCCGGCGACGTGTTCTGGTGCCAGGGCTATTCTGAGCCCGGCTCCGGTTCCGACCTCGCCAGCCTGAAAACGCGGGCGGTGCAGGATGGCGACGACTATGTCGTCAACGGCCAGAAAATCTGGACCAGCCACGCCCACCACGCCGACTGGATTTTCGCCCTGGTCCGCACCTCGACCGAGGGCAAAAAGCAGGAGGGCATCAGCTTCCTCCTGATCGACCTGAACACCCCCGGCATCGAGCGGCGCGCAATCATCTCCATGGATGGCGGCCACTACCTGAACGAGGTGTTCTTCACCGACGTCCGCGTGCCCATTTCCAATCGCATCGGTGAGGAAAACAAAGGCTGGACCTACGCCAAATTCCTGCTGGGGAATGAGCGCACCGGCGTTGCCGGCGTCGGCAAGTCCGCCAAAAAGATCGAGGCGATCATCAACGCCGCCAGGCAGGAAAGCGATGGCAAGGGCGGCACGCTCTGGGATGACCCGGCCTTCCGGGCGCGTATCGCCACGATCAACGCCAAGCTGTCGGCGCTCAGCATGAGCAACCTGCGGATCCTGGCGCAGGAAGCCGGCGGCGGCACGGTCGGGCCGGAGGCGTCGCTGCTGAAGATCAATGGCTCCGAGATCGAGCAGGATCTGAACGAGGCCTTTATGGAGGCGCTCGGCAACTACGCCCAGCCCTACGACCTGGAGACCCTGCGCATCGACACCAACACCGATATCGTCGGCCCGGACTATGGCCGCGGCGTGATGACCGAACACCTGCTGCGCCGCGCCTCGACAATCTACGGCGGCACCAACGAAGTGCAACGCGATATCATCGCCAAGCGGGTGCTGGGACTCTAACTCTCGCACTACCGGTGCCGGGCCGGCCATGACCCTCTGACGGTAAGAGGCAACCGCGATGCTGATCGTTGCCAAAGTGTTGTTGGTCGCCGAAATCGCCCTGATCGTCGGCGCGATTGTCGGCATTGTCGGCAGCTTCGGCTTCTACGAAGGCTCGCGGATGATGGGCGTTCGCGACATGAATGGCGGCCTCGCCATGGGCGTTGCGACCACCATCCTGCCGCTCGCCTCTATCATTGGCGCTGGAATTGGCATCTGGCTGGGCATTCTGGCCGTGCGG
>JAPOJR010000150.1:4572-8077 GCA_029978325.1 Alphaproteobacteria bacterium
AGCCCGCCGACCATCTGGATAACGTCCGCAGGCCTTCTGGCTGTCGCCGGCGCCGTGGCGGTCTACTATCTGGTGCTGCCCAATTTAAACGACGGCAATCCCTATGACCTGGAAGGCCCCCGCCCGGTCGTCCACATGGAAATCCGGTTGCCCTGGCCCATCCAGGCCGGCATGGCCGACCGGTTCTTCCGCAAGTCTTTCGAAAGCTATTCCTCTTCGGCCGCCCAATGGGATGAGCCGAGGCAGCGGGATGAGGCCGGCCGTACCATCCTGCGCTTCAAGGTCAAGCTCTACTGGCGCGTCAGCGACCGGCGCATGGTGCTGTGGCGGGCCGATGGCGGGCCGAAGATGGTATTCGTCCTGCATATACCGGAAGAACCGTTCCCAACCGACGCCTATGGCCCCTGGCAACGGGTTGACTACCTGTTGGAAGGCGATGGCAACAAAGTGCCCCCGCCGGCGGCCTATGACTACCAGATCCGAACCTGGATCGTGATGGAAGACCCATAACCGCCCAGAGCAACTCCCCCCGACCCTATCGAAGCGGGATCTGCCCTAGGGTAAGACCTCTGTCCCGGCATCCAGAACCGGAATGACGAAGCGTGTTGCGAAGTCCAATCCCGGCATCTTCGCCTCAACCCGCAAATCCCAGAATATGCCCATATTCAGCTGGCTGAGCGTCGTCGCCGGCAAATCCCCCGGCACCGCAAAGCGCACCGGCACGTTCAGATTGCCCTTGCGGCTGGTATCCGCAACCCCAGCCGCCTGCGCCTCGCCCTCCCACAGGGTTTCCACACGCAGGCGCTTTTCTGTCGGATGCGTGGTCGGACCCAGGTCCGTGCTTTCCTCCCACCGCCGCTGGCAGCGCAATCGCACTTGAAAGCCCTCTGCCGGCACCATCGTATGTGGGAGCTGGGTCAGAACACGGGCCTCCAGCACTTGCCCCAGCCGCAACGGCGCCTGCCCCAGCACCAGCACGTTGTCGCCAAACTTTCGCCGGCGCAGAAGCTGAAATACCAGCATGCCGCTCAGGATGGCGGCGAGGCCGCACGCCCCAGCCGCCACCAGCCAGGCAACGCCGCCCCAGATCAAGCTGGCACCCACCGTCAACAGCGCAAATCCGATCCACAGGGCTGCAGCCAGCATGTGCAGGCCGCCGCTCCGCTCCGACTCCGCCAGAATCCGGCCTTCGATCCAGTCCGGCCGCTCCGCAAATCGTTGTCTGGCCCAGTCGGCCTTGGCTGCCGCGACCTCCGCCGCCGAGGCATCTTCATCGACATGGATCACCACGCCCCGCCGAACATTCGCTTGTTGACCATCCTTGCGCCGGCCAGAGAAGGCGTCCTCGCCGATCACCACCGCCTTCTGGCCTTGCGGCGGCACGGTCTTGCGGCGGATCAGCCACCCAATCCCGGCAAACACCACGCCGAATGCCGATAGCGCCAGCCCGCCAGGGTCGTCCATTGCCAGCAACAACCCGCCGGCAATTGCCAATCCTCCCACTGCAATAAACACGCTCGAACTAATCCTGAGTAGGCTCGTGGGGTCTGCAGAATTCAACATCTCAATCGCTCATTCGCTGCCGCCGACTTTTCTGGACCGATGGATTTTGCCGTGGTTTCAGACCAATGTGTGTTATCACCATCACACCTTCCGGAGATTCAGAAATACCAGCGGGCTCCGACAGGCATTTTATGCTTTCGCCATCGATATTTGCAGGCTAATTGCGGCCAACCATTCTCGATGTGCAGGAACCGGCGTAATGACCGCTCCGTTCACCCCATTGGTCGCCAGCCTGCCGGCGACTGTCCCGTTCGTCGGCCCGGAAGCGCAGGAGCGGTCGCGGGGGCGGACGTTTGCCGCGCGGATCGGCGCCAATGAAAACGTGTTTGGGCCCTCCCCGAAAGCGATTGAAGCGATGCGGGCCGAGGCCGCGAACGTCTGGCAGTATGGCGACCCGACCAATTTCGACCTGCGCAAAGCGCTGGCGGCGCACCACGCCATCCCTGAGGACAGCATCGTTATCGGCGAAGGCGTCGATGCGCTGCTGGGCCTGACCGTCCGGGCATTTGTCGCTCCCGGCGACAAAGTGGTGACGTCGGCGGGCGCCTATCCCACCTTCAACTATCATGTCGCCGGCTTTGGCGGCGAACTGGTGACGGTGCCCTACGCCGGCGATTATGAAGACCCGGAAGGCCTGATTGCCAAAGCCCGGGAAGGTGGCGCGCGGCTGGTCTATATCGCCAACCCCGATAATCCGATGGCCTCCTGGCATGACGCCGCACGCATCCAGGCGATGATTGATGCTGTCCCCGATGACTGCCTGCTCTGCCTGGACGAGGCGTATGGTGAGTTCGCACCGGACAGCGCCCTGCCGCAATGGGACACCACAGACAGCCGCGTAATCCGCTTCCGCACATTCTCCAAGGCATACGGCCTGGCCGGCATGCGGCTGGGCTATGCCGTGTCTTCGCCGGAAGTCGCCGGCGTGTTTGAGCGTGTACGCAACCATTTCGGCGTCAACCGCCTGGCCCAGGCCGGCGCGCTGGCCGCGCTTGCCGATCAGGACTACCTGGCACAGACGCGGGCCCGGGTTGAGCAGGCACGCCAGCGCATCGCCGGCATCGCCGCCGACAACGGCCTGACCGTGCTGCCGTCCGCCACCAACTTCGTCGCCATTGATTGTGGACGCGATGGCGATTTTGCCCGGCAGGTCCTTGCAGCCCTGATCGCCCGCGACGTCTTCGTCCGCATGCCCGGCGTTGCACCGCTGGATCGCTGCATTCGCATCAGTTGTGCGCCCGAGGCGGAAATGGAGCTGTTTGCCCGCGCACTGCCGGCGGCCTTGGCTGAAGCGCGCAAGGCATAGATCACTCCCCGCCGGCTGGCTGCTTGCGCCTCCGGTTGGCTTTCGCCCACAGGTTCAACCCTTCGACGGTCATAGAAAACGCAATCGCGAAATAGAGATAGCCTCTGGGCACATGGAAATGCAGGCCTTCCGCGACCAACGCCATTCCGATCAGCAAAAGAAAGCTTAGTGCCAGCATCTTGACCGTCGGGTGTGCGTGGACGAAGTCGGACACCGGCCTTGCGGCAAACATCATGATGCCGATTGAAATTGCGACTGCCGTTACCATCACACCAAAAATATGCGTCATGCCAATCGCCGTGACCACGCTATCGATTGAAAACACCAGGTCGAGCGCAACGATTTGGGTAATCACCAGGCCAAATGATGCAGACCGCCCATCCTGAACCACAACGGCTTCCCCTTCGACAGCGTGATGGATCTCGGATGTCCCCTTGATCAGGAGGAACAGTCCACCGCCCAGCATGATCGCATCGCGCCACGAGACTGGGTGGTCGAATACCTCAAAAACTGGATCGGGCAGCCCGGCCAACCACACAGCGCTGGCGATCAGGACAACGCGCATCACCAATGCCAGAACCAACCCGATCCGTTGAGCCACAACCCGCCTGTGGGCCGGCACCGCGCTGCTGTGAT
>JAPOJR010000151.1 GCA_029978325.1 Alphaproteobacteria bacterium
ATATCGGCCCGGTGATGACCAGCCGCTTTGTCGACAGCTACCGCCGGGCGGGGGGTGAGCTTCAGTACGAGGTGTTCGAGGGCGCGCCGCACGCTTTCATTGTCAAGGACCCGGCGGCGGACATCGCGCAGCGCGCCGTCCGCCTGATCGTCGACTTCGTGCACGCGCAGACGCGCTGACCCGCTGGGGCCTCCCCGATCCGGTTGGATCGGGGCCCTGTTTCTAGAGCGTTTTCGGCTCAAGTAGCCCCAATTTTATAGCCCTTCAGCCTGAGGCGCGAGCGGAGCGAGCCTCGAAGGCTTAGCGTGCGGGAAGGGCGCTTCGAGGGCGCTTTGCTAGCGCCACCTCAGCGTGAAGGGGAGTGACCGCTCTGATTCAGCGCGAACCGAAATCGCCCTAGTAGGCTCCTGCGCGTTGACAACAGGATATTGCAAGTTGCACGTTGGCAGGCACAAGGATGCGACTGCCCGGCAGCAAAAGTACCGCCGGGCTGCCGCCTGGCTCCCTACTCCTGCGCATATCTCCACGGCTTCGCCGGTTGCTCGGCGTCTTCGTCGAGTGTCCACATCGGCAAGGCAATATCGTCTGTGAGTTTTTTCAGCACCATCCGCATCCGGCTGCCAATACCGACTTTTTTCACCATATCCGGCGGCGCCATTTCACCATCGGCCGTCACCAGATTGCCCGCGACCCGCAAGCCCTCGAACTCGCTGGGCTTGCCTTTTTGCGTGTCGAGTTCGACCAGTAGCAGCATATAGGGCGCCACGGCTTTGAAGGCCGGCTGGATGGCATGGTGCACCTCATTATAGGAGTACACTGTACCCTTGCCTTCCACGGGCACCCACTCGGCTTCCTTATCGCCGGTCCAGGGGCAGCGGGTGGTCGGCGGGTAGCGGACCAGACCGTTATTCGGATTGCGCTGCAGGCGGAATTCGCCCTTCGCGCACCAGGCGAAGTACTCTTTGTTCTCGTGGTCCAGGTCGTCGATGGTCAACGTCATGCCGAGGTGGTCGGCGGTAATCTGTCCAGCCATTTTCGTAATCTCCTCTCGCGTCTCGTCTCAGCCCTTGACCATCACCATGGCCGACCCGGTGCCCGGCATCGCCCAGCCCAGGTTGGCACTCACCTCGACATCCTTGACCTGGCGGCAGGAGCCGCTGTCGGAATAATCGTGGGTGTGCTGGCGCTTGCCGTCCGGGCCGATCGGACAGGCATCGTCGATTTCGCCGCGGATCTGGCGGACGTTCTCGATCACCATGTTCATGCCGTGGGTGTAGCCCTCGCATAGGTGGCCGCCGCTGGTGTTGTTCGGACGTCTGCCGCCCAGGCGGATGGTGCCGTCCGAGACGTATTGCCCACCTTCGCCCTTCTTGCAGAAGCCATAGTCCTCGAGTTGCAGCATCGAGGTAAAGGTAAAGGCGTCATAGGCGCCGGTGATGTCCACGTCCTCCGGCCCAAGGCCTGCGTTCGGCCACAGGATTTCCTTGGCATAGTGGCCGGCCACGGTCGAAATTGGCCCGTGCTGGTAGTGCATGTCGATGCGCGGCTTGCAGCAGCGGCCGACGACAGAACGGATCAGGGCATGCGGGCCGGAGCGGTGGTCACGCGCGCGTTCGGCTCGGGTGACGATGATGCAAGTAGCGTTGTCAGTCTCGACGCAGCAGTCGAGCAGGTGCAGCGGCTTCACGATAAAGCGGCTGGAGAGCACATCATCCACAGTGACGATGTTCTTGTAATAAGCCTTCGGGTTACGCGCCGCATGCTGCGAGTGGGTCACCTTGACCATGGCCACCTGCTCCGGCGTGGTGCCGTAGTCGTACATGTGGCGCATGAAGGTTGGCGCAAACATCTGGCCGGCAGCCTGCCAGCCATAGGCGCGGGAGTGCAGTTCGTCGCCCTTCACCGGCACGGCGGACCGCGCGCCGGTGCCGCCGATGCGCACCTGGCTGAAGCCGTTCATCGAACGGAAGATGGCGACCGTCTTGCACATGCCGGCTTCGATCACGCCGATGGCAATGCCGATCAACGCTTCGGTCGACGAGCCGCCGCCAAACACGTCCATGTAAAAATTCAGCCGGATGCCCAGGTCGCCGGCGATAAACGGCGAGAAGGTCGAATCGGCGCCGGAATAGCTCAGCATGCCGTCGACATCGTCTGCGGTCATGTTGGCGTCAGCCATAGCCTTGGAGATCGCCTCCGTTGCCATGGCGCGGGTGGTGCGGAACAGGCCGCCGCGGGAGAAGGCAGTCTCACCGACGCCGACAATGGAATATTTGTCGGCTAGGTGCTTGGGGCTCGACGCGTCAACGTCGGAGACGCTGGAAAGAGTCATTGGGGCGTCCTCGCTTGCGTGGTTATCGTTGGCAGCTATTACCGCACGACCGACGCCCGGGAGCAAGGGGCAGGTTACCAGCCAGCGCAGGTCAGCGCAGCAAAGTCAGGTTGCCAATGCTGGCGACGATGCGCGTCCCCGTGTCGTCACTATCGGCGGAGACCGCAAGCCCGACTAAGCTTTCCGGAGGCTCGCCAAAGGCGGCGCGGTAATCGTTAGCCAAATCGATGGCCTCATCTGCTATCCCGGTTCCGATGCCGCGGCGAACGACTGTGCGGCCGCGCTCACCAAGGTAAGGCGTCGGCAGAATAGCGCCGACAGGATGGTCGCCGCCCCAGACATACATCAGGACCCGGGCGTCCGTGGCTTTCAGCAAGGCAGAAATACCGGCGTCTCCCGCCTTTTCTGCGGCTTGCTGTGGCAGAAAGATGAAATAAAGTGCCAGATTTCGGTCGTCGCCTCCCTTCTGGGTCAGATCTGTCGCGGGCACGCCCTCGCGAACTTGCCAGCGCCAACTGGCCTTGCTGGTCCGCCAAAACTGCGGCAGCAGGCGCTTCCAAAGCAACGAAACGGTGCCATTCGACTCAATTGTGAGGCTTGTGCCCTGCGGATCGAATGAATTGCTGGAGAACAGCGAGAACCGCTGCTCCGTCCACCCCTTGCCAAAGTCAATGCGCTCTTCCTGCGCCGCGTTGGCTACCCCGAAGCTCAGTACTATGGCGAAGGCTGATAGCGCCAGTTGCCACGGCCGCCCGTGCCATGGTCGGCAAGTGCGATACGCCTGCCTGATACGTCCGGCTTGCCTGTTAACGGCTGTTTCTTGGCCAAGCATCCGCGGTCCGTCCTTCTTGCGTCGGGATTGCAGGTTCAGAGGTAGGCGACTAACGCGCAGGATGCCAATCACATCCCTATCACCTCGCCCGAGCGTTAGGCCTCTAGGCATCATCCGTACGCAGGCTATGATAGCCGGCAATTTCTTCCATCCCCTCGCCGGAGACCCACGCATGCTTGGACGCGACGTATTCTTTGAGAGTCTGAAGGCCCACGGCGTCAGCCGGATTTTCGGCAATCCCGGCACCACCGAAAGCCCGCTGCTGGACCATCTGGCCGACCACCCGGAGATTGAGTACATCGTTGCCCTCTACGAGGCCGTGGCGGTCGGCGCCGCCAGCTTCTATGCCCAGGCGACGGGCAAGACCGGCGTGGTCAACCTGCATGTGGCACCCGGCCTCGGCAATGGCATCGGCATGATTTTCAATGGCCTGAAGGCGAATGCGCCGATGGTTATCACCGCCGGCCAGCAGGATACCCGCATGCTGCTGCGCCAACCGGTGCTGAGCCACGACCTTGCCGCCATCGCCGCGCCCGTCACCAAATGGAGCACCCAGGTGGAGCGCGCCGACGATATGGCGGATGTCCTGCGGCGCGCGTTCAAGATCGCCAACGACCCACCGTATGGGCCGGTATTCGTAGCATTGCCCATCAACGTGATGGAGCAGCAGACCAAGAACGCTGCGGTGAATTCCGGCCCCTTGTTCCGCGCGCCTCGGCCAGACGCCGCAGCAATTGCTCAAATGGCGCAGATGCTCTCCGCTGCCCGGGCGCCGGCTATCGTCGCCGGCGACGACATTGCCCGCTCCGGCGGCACCGATGCGCTGTTGGCACTGGCAGAAAAGCTGGGCGCAGCGGTCTGGATCGAGGGCATTCGAGCGCAAATGCCGTTGCCGAACCGACACCCTTTGCTGCGCGGCGTACTACCATTGGAGCGCAAGCACATCGCGGCAACGCTCAGCGCTTATGACTGCGTGCTGATGCTGGGCGGGCCTTTCTTCGAAGAGGTCTGGTTCGACGACGCCTCCCCCTTCCCTGCCGGGTTGAAGGTGCTGCAAATCGAAGAGTCTGCCGCCCAACTCGCCCGCGACAACACCTTAACCCTGGGCGCGGTCGGCGGCGTCAAGCCGGCGATGGAGGAACTTGCCGCGATAGTCACGCCCGACGCGGCGTCCGCCAGGGCGCGCGTGGCAGAACTCGCCGACGCCAAGGCGCAGGAACGCGCCAGCCAGATCGCCAGGGCCGAGCGCGCCAGCGCCCGACGCCCCATGGCCGTCTCCCTGGCGATGGAAACCCTAGGCGCAGCCTTGCCCGCCGGCGCCGTCATGGTGGAGGAAGCGATTACCGCCGGTCCAGATTTCTACCGCTCCATCGACCTGTCGGGCCCCGGCTCCTACTACGCCGGGCGCGGCGGCGGCATCGGTCAGGGGCTGGCCGGCGCTATCGGCGTTGCCGTCGGCAAACCGGACGCCCAGGTTGTCTGCGTTTCCGGCGATGGCTCCGCTATGTATTCAATTCAGGCGCTGTGGAGCGCAGCACACCACAATCTAAACATCGTCTTTGTCATTCTTTCGAATGCCGAATACCGCATCCTGAAGCATAATATCGACAACTATCGCGGCCGGTTCAGCGTCGAGAGCAACCGAGGCTACACCCATATGGACCTGGAAGGCCCGGACCTTGGCTTTGTCGAAATGGCGCGGGGTATGGGCGTGCGGGCGGAGGCCGTCGGCGAACCGGACGAGTTTACCGCCGCGCTGCAACGCGCCTTTGCCTACAACGGCCCGTCCCTGGTCCAGGTGATGATCGAAGGTAAGGCGTAGCACGAACGACGGCGCGCCGGCCTCGAATGCGGAGACGATGACGGAACTATCTCTCGCTGACCGCGACTACCCGATCGCGACCCTGCCGCTGACGAGCGGCAGTCTCGGGCTCGCCCATTGCCCAGGCACCGACCAGGGCAGGAAGCATGCGGGCGAGCCTCGTCTGGTCTCGGATATTGCGGCCGCTCAGGCCTGGAAGGCGGGACTTGTCGTCAGTCTGCTCACTTCGGCAGAACTGGAAGCGCTGGGTATCTGCGGGTTGGGCCAGGAAGTGCGCAACGCGGGAATGGAATGGCGCCACTTGCCGATTCGCGATTTCGGCACGCCGGATGACCTTGCCATGCGGCAATGGCGGACGCTTTCACCCCTGTTGCATGCCGTTCTGGACCGCGGCGGGCGGGTACTGTTGCACTGCCGCGCCGGCCTGGGCCGGTCGGGCACAATTGCTGCGCTGGTCCTGATCGAAGCCGGAATGCCGCCGGATGCAGCCATCGGCACCGTGCGGTCCGTTCGCCCTGGCGCTATCGAAACCGCGGCGCAGGAACAGTGGCTCCGACAACAGGTGCCACAGTAGCTGCCGCGTCTCAGGAAGAGGCTTTGGCGGCGATGACAAGGCCCAGGGCCAGAATCGACCAGAAGAACACCCGGCGGAACCGCTCTTCGGAGAGCGTGCGCCGCAATCGCTGCCCAATGACCATACCGGCCAGGGCCGGCGCTGTGCCGGCCAGAGAGACCAGCCCCAACTCGGCCGTCAGAAAGCTGTTGCCGCCTAGTGAGACCGCCAACGCAACGGTGGAGATCGTGAACAAAATCCCCATCGCCTGCACCAACTGATCCCGCGGCAAGCCAATGGCTTGAAGGAACAGCACACCCGGCACGACGAACGAACCGGTCATACCGGTGAACAGGCCGTTTACCGAGCCCAATAAAGGCCCCATCCATCGCTCTTTTTCCGGCGCGATCTCCGGCCGCCGCCCCTCCAGGTTTACGGCGGCATAGACAATCAACAACAATCCTAGCGTCAGCGACATCAGGCTCATATCGACCATCGCGAAGGTCTTGCCGCCGACCCACACTAGCGCTGCTGCTGGCAGCAGAAATGGCCACAACCGAAGCAACAGGCTCAAGGCATGCCCGCCGACGCTCGCCTGCCAAAGGTTCGTGACGAATGAAGGAACCAGCACCAAGGCCATTGTGCTGGGCAAGTCCAGAAACAGAATCAGCACGGCAAGGCAAACGGTCGGCAGGCCCAGGCCGATGACCCCCTTGACCGCTCCGGCCAGCAGAAAAACGCCGGCTGTGGCGGCCAAGGTGATGGGATCGTCAAGCACGAAGTCGCCCGTCAGCCTTCGACGATTAAGCGAGCCAGTTCAACCGGGGTGGTCAGCATCGGGTAGTGGCCGGTATCGATCTCGTGCCAGCGGGCACCCAGTTTCTTGGCGCAGCGTTCCTGGTGGGGACGGCCCGGATTTTGGGCCTGCGGGCAATAAATCACCACCGCGTCCCATTTCTGATCCCAGAAACTGTCCAGCTTGACAGGATCGTAGAAGCAGGCGCGCGGGTGCAGTTTCATCCGGTCAGCTGCCCATTCCCGCAGGCTGGGCTCCATGTCCTTGAAACTGCGCCCGACCAGATCCTCACGGCTGGGGCCGACAACAATGTCGTTTTCGATCTGCGCCGGCGGCTTGACGATATCGCGGATTTTCTCGCCGTTGAACAACGCCAGCGCATCGGCGAACACCACTTTGCCAACGCGATCGCGCGCGCGCTCCGCTACGCGCGCCATGACCATGCCGCCGGAGGAGGTGCCGACCAGCGTGACATTGCTCAGGTCCTCCAGCTTCATCATCTCCACAACCTCTTCGGCGTGGGTCTGGGTGTCGATGCCGGGGCGCGCGCCGGCGAAACGCTCACCGCAGCCATCGAGACAGGGCACATAGACCCGATGCCCCTGCGAGCGCAGACGGTCGGCAACTTTCTGCCATATCCAGGGGCCCTGATAGGCGCCGTGCAGCAATACGATATCGGTCATAGGCGTTTCCTTGGTGTCGTCAATTTTTTGCGATATTTCAACAATGCCCTTCAAATCCAGGGCGTAACGCGAACTCCGGCAGCGGCCCAATCTGTTCCCAATGCCACCGCCGAAGGTCGGCTGGCCCTATAGGCTGGGCGGCATCGCGAAGTCGCTGGACTCATAACCCGGCACATAGTTGCGGTTGTTCATGCGTGGATCGCGATTGACCAACGGACGGGCATACATCGGGTGGCGCATGCTGCGGACTTCGTGCTCGATGCGCACCAGCGCCTTGCCGTCGGCGGGATCGAAGACGTCAAGGAAGCGATATTGGTGTTGGTCGCTCTCTTCCGAGACCATGCCACGCTCCAGCAGCTTTTTGTAGGGGCCGGAGAAGTCTGCCAAATAGACAGCAATGTGGTGCCCGTCGTAATCCGGCAGTTCGCCGTCGGTCTCGCGGAATTGCAGCACCTGGCCATCGCCGGCCGACACCCGAGCGACGGCCGCGTCGCCATCCTGTATCACCTCAGCCTGGGTGTTAATAATCTCGCGATAGAAGCGCACGATGCCGTCGGCAGTCCCTTTCGGCGCATTGATTTCGACATAGGGCATGCCCATGCGCATGGCGCCAAAGCGCTCGCCCGGCTCGTAGCAGCGAATTCGATTACCCCAGGGGCAGGTCACTTCGACATACTCATTGTGCTCCTTGTAGGCGAACTGGGTGCCAGACAAGGCGTCTTTCACTGCGGCAAGCCGTTCCAACAAAGCGCCGCGGTGCGGAATAACCAGTCCGGTGTGACCGGTCAGCACTTGCGATTGTGGATGGGTCGGCAGATGGAATTGGCTTTTGCCGACGTTGATCCACATGTTGCCGGTGCCGGCCATCAAATACGGATCCCGGGTCAGGCCCAGACCCATAAGGTAGAATGTGACGGCCAATTGCTGGTCGGGCACGCGGGTATTGACGTGCTCCAGCGTGACAATGTTACCGATATCTTCGACGGCTGGTCTGCGGTGACGCCCACAAATGGGCATTTGCTGGACGCTGACGGGCGGTT
>JAPOJR010000152.1 GCA_029978325.1 Alphaproteobacteria bacterium
GGCCGCTATTTAGTGGCACTTAGATTGGCGGCACTCAGAGAATCCGGCGTTCGTAGTCCATTCTGATTGGGCGATGGTTGTTGGTTCCCAAATTGCCGAAGCTTGCCAGATCCTGGGGGCTTCAATCGCGCTGTTGCCAATGGAAAACCGGTGGCCCAGATTTGAAACGTTCTCTGTATACCGAACTTGTCCGATTGGCTGTGATGCTGGGCTGCATTGCGGTCGCGGGATTCTGTGGCCTGTCTATGTTGGGGATGGGATCGACCGCTGCAATCGCCGCAGACTCCAAGCCGGACGGGAAGGCCAGCGTTGAAGCGCCGGCCAGCGTCGCATACGACGTAACCCTTGAAGGGTCGCCGACCGATGCCGCTACTTCGGACCTAACTGCCGCATTGGCCGTGTATCGTTATCGAGAAAACGGTGCGCCAAGTATTGCTACGCTACGCCGCCGGGCACAGGACGACCGGGACATCGTCGTTAAGGTGCTGCGCTCGCATGGTTATTATCAGGCTTCTGCTGTCGCAGACGTCCAATCCGATCCACCGGAAGACCCCAATGCGGCTAAGGCAAAGGTGACAGTGACGGTAGCGCCGGGTCGGCCGTTTCGCCTGACCAGTCATCAATTCGTGCTGGCGCCGGAATTACCTGGCGGCGTGCAACCGGGCGCGGCCAAGACCTTTTATGGCTCTCCGGTGGGGGAAACCGCGGTTGCACGTACGATCCTGGCGGCAGAGGCAGCCGCTGTGACCAGGCTGCACGAGTTAGGATATCCATACGCAACCTTTCGAAATCGGGATGCGGTCGCGGATATGGACAAAGCCGAGCTTGTTGTGACGTCTACCATCGATACCGGGCCACAGGTTTCCTATGGGCCGCTCAGGTTTACCGGCATTGCAAACATCGACGAAACCTACTTACGCAGCTACCTGCCATGGCGTGAAGGCGATCAGGTTGATGATCGACAACTGCGGGCCTACCAGCGCGACCTGATGGCGACGAACCTGTTCCGGGCCGGATCGGTCAATCTTCCCGAAGCTGCGGTTGCATCCGGGCCTGTACCCGTTACGGCGACGATGGAGCAGCGTCCGTTTCGCTCGATCGGCCTGGGCGCGCGCTATTCCACCGATAGCGGCCCAGGCGGACGGGTCGAGTTGGAGCATCGCAACCTGTTCGGCGCGAACGAGACCGGCACGCTGACGACCGATCTCAGCTTTATGGAGCAGCGTTTGGAGGCTAGGGTCAGGAAGCCGCAATTTTGGCGGAACCGGCAGGATTTGGTCGGCGGTTTATCGCTGCGCCATATCGAATCCGACGCCTATGACGAATACGGCGCGACGGCGACTTTGGGTCTGGAACGGCGGCTTAGCCGGTTCTGGAATGTTGGCCTGGGAACATTGGCCGAGGTCACCCAAACCGTTGCCAGCGATGCGGAAGGCCAAGCCTATCTGATCGGTCTGCCCGGATTTGCAGAATACGACAATACCGATAATGCGCTGAACCCGTCGAAAGGCTGGCGTATCCGTGCGAACGTAACGCCGTTCATTGGGCAATTCGACAACCGTTTCTCGCCGTTTTTGAGCAATGAAGTGGCGGCCTCGACCTATTTCGACCTGACGGGGGAGAAGCGCTATATCGCTGCGGTCCGCGGCAGGTTGGGTTCGATCCTGGCGACTTCGATCAGCGACGTGCCTAGCGGCCGGCGGCTTTACTCAGGCGGCGGCGGTTCAGTTCGTGGCTATGCGGAACGCACGATCGGCCCGTTGGACAACGATAGCCAACCGACCGGCGGCCTGTCCGCTATGGAAGTCGGCGGCGAATTGCGGGCGCAGGTCTATGGCGATTTCGGACTGGCGGTCTTTGCCGCCGCCGGCAGCGTATCGGAAGAGCCGGTGCCGACGTTCAGCGCAGGGGTGCAATATGCGGCCGGGCTTGGGTTCCGCTATTACTCGCCTTTAGGACCGATTAGAGCCGATGTTGCATTGCCTTTGAATGCCAGGCGCAGCGACGATGCATTCCAACTGTACTTCTCCATCGGGCAGGCGTTTTGATGCGGCGGAGCACGATTGAACGGCTGATTTTTGTCGGGCTGCTAATTGTCGTCGTCATGCCTGGTGTTGCGGCGGCGCAGTTATCGTTCTTTGGATTGAAAAACACGCTGATCGATTTTGCGCTAAAGCAAATCAACGTGCCGGGTTCATTGGAGATCACGGTCACGAAGGTTGAATCGCCAGCCGATGGCGCGACCGATCTGATTGGCGTCGCGGTAGCCGACAGCGAAGGAGTTTGGTTGCGCGTTGGTCGTGTCTCGATGAACTGGGATCCGACGCGGCTTGCCAGCGGCCAGGTCGCGGTCACCAAGCTGGCGGCTGACGATGTCGAGGTTTTGCGCCAACCGAAGTCAGCGCCGCCCGATCCGAATGCAGCCAAACCGGATGCGGAAGCCGGCAAGCCGCTGGTCTGGCCGCGGTCGCCGATTTCGGTGGCGGTCGATGGGATGAAGCTTTCCCGGGTTCGGATTGCAGGCGGCGTGCTGGGGCCCAGTCCGTTGGCCTTCAACGCCAGCGGCCAGTTCCGGGACGAGGGCGACGAGCAAACCGCCAGTTTTTCCTTGGACAGAACGGACGCCATCGCCGGCACGATCCGGTTCGACTACCGCCGTAATTTCGCCAGTGAAGTGTTGCGCCTGTTGTTGGATGCGAAAGAAGCGCCCGGCGGCGTTGTCGCCGAACTTGCAGGGTTGCCGCCAAAATCAGCCACCGTTGTCCGCGTCGAGGGCGAAGGGCCGGTATTGGATTGGACGGCAACGCTGCTGGCTAAGATTGACGACATCGGCCTGATCGACGGCAAAGCCCGGATCGTATCGGTTCAACCGCTGGACCTGACATTGGATGTCTCGGCAACTGCGCAAGGGCAGCTGCGGCAGTCCGGCGGGCCTTTGCTGGCAAATCCGGTGCGCCTGCAGACGGACTTGGTCGTTGCGGAAACCGGGCTGCTGACGTTGCGACAACTGGCGATCGCGTCGCCGTTCGGACAGGTGACCGCATCGGGGCAGGTCGACACGAACTCCGGGAACGTGCAGGCGGCTGTGGAAGCCGATATTCCAGCGCTTGGTCCATCGGAAATTCCTGGCCTATCCGTCGAGGGCGCACGGTTTTCGGGCAAGGCTGACGGCACTCTGGATGCCCTGCGCGGCACAGGCGTGTTCGTGTTGGCCGCCGTAACCGGCGATGGCTTTGCCGCGAAAGGGGTGAAGCTGGATGGCGAGGTATCGCTCGCCGGAGAAACGGTGCGGTTCGGGTTGAAAGGACGGGCGGACAGCCTGGTGGCCGACCGCTTGGATCTGGCAGGCAGCGAGGGGGTGGGGTTCGATGTCGTTGGCGACCTGACAGGCCAGATCGCAACGCTCAGCAGCTTCAACCTGACCGGACCGGTGGTCGTGGCGCGGGCGAGCGGCGAGGTAAGCCTGGCTGGCGGGCCGTTAGCGTTGGCGTACAGAATCGCTGTTCCGGACCTGACATCCGTCGCCCGCAGCTATGACCTCAATGCCGCCGGCAGGATCACCTCCGAAGGCAAGTTGAGCGGCACGTTGGCGTCGCCAAGGCTGGATGCGTTCACAACGGCGGACGATCTGGCCATGGACGGCGCGGCAATCGGCAACGTGCGCGCGCAGCATGACTTTGTCGTCGGCAAGGCGGTGTCCGGAGTGGTGACGGTAGAGGCGGCCACCAAGGCTTATGGCAAAGCCAAAGCGGCAACCGAACTGCTGTTGGACGGCCAGATGTTGACGCTATCGAAACTGCGCGCAAACGCCTTGGGCATCGCCGTGCAAAGCCCACAACCGCTGCGCATCGATCTGGCCAAGTCCCTGATCAATGGCCGGGTCGCATGGCAGGCTCAGGACCTGGCGTCATTAGCCCCGGTGATGAATTCTCCGCTTGCCGGCAAGGCTGGTGGCGAATTGGTGCTTGTGACGAGGCAGAACCGCCAGAATCTGACGGTTAATGCGTTGCTGGAGGGGGCTAAGTTCGGCACGACGGCGATGGAACAGGTCAAGGTTCAGGCCGAAGTCCGTGACGCGTTTGGAAAATTGCCGGGTATCGACGCTTCTGTGCACGTGCAACGCCTGACCAGCGGCGATGCCGAGGTGTCAGCGATTGATCTGGCCTTAAAGGGGCCACTGAATGCATTGGTGCTCAACGGTTCGCTTTCCGGAACGGCGCCCGATGGCAAGCCGCTTCAAGGCCAGTGGATGGCCACGGCCGATCTGCAGGGCGCGCCGCTGACAGCCACGGTAGCGACCTTCGCCCTCGCCTATGACAAAGCGGAGCTGCGACTGGCCGAGCCGCTGAAGCTTACATCGGGTGCAGGGCGCGTCTCGGTTCGGGGGCTGAAGCTCACGGTGCCGGGCGGATCTATCACCGGCGACGCGGAAAAGCGAGGCCAGAACCTGCTGGCGACGCTGGAGGTCAATCTACCCGATGTGACCCGGTTGGCTGCGTTGACCGGCACGCCGATCGAGACTGGCAGCGTCACGGCCAGCATTGAATACGACAGCCGCAAGTCTGCCCGGGTCTTTGCTGACGTGACTAACCTGCGCATGGCCGAATTGCCGACCGGGGCAGAGGCTTTGGCGGCGCAGGTTCGCGCTTTCTGGGATGGCAAGGAGGCAAGGGCGTCGATGCAGGTCGGCGGCGGCTTTGGCGAGCCGATTCATGCGGATATCGCGACGACTATGACGCCATCCGGTGGCTTGCTGCCCAAGCTGGAACAGACTGCGCCACTCAGCGGCCAGGTGCGATGGTCGGGACGGGCCGAGCGGCTATGGGCGCTGGTTCCGGCTGCGGACCATTACCTGGCCGGACAGGTCGATATCGATCTGATTGTCGGTGGAACTGTCGGCGACCCCGGCATCTCCGGTCGCGCGAATGTTTCCGACGGCCGGTATGAGCACCTGGAAGCCGGAACCGTGCTGACGCAGTTGCAAGCCCAATCGCAGGTAGAGCCGGATGGCGGCTTTGTCGTGACGGTGGATGCCCATGATCCGCACAATGCGAAAGTGTCGGCCAGAATTGCAGTGCACGGCAAGGACCTGGACGCTCAGGTTTCCACCGACAAGGCCCTATTGGTGCGAAGGGACGATGTCACTGCGACCGTCTCGGCCAAAATTACCGCGAAGGGGACGATGCTTCACCCCATTGTTCAGGGCGATATTCTGGTGAATCGCGCCGAGGTCCGGCTGGTGCACGCCTTGCCGCCGTCGATAGCAGAATTGGGGGATGTGCGGATCAAGGGCGTGCCGCAGCCGCGGGCCAAACCGGTGACAGACGGATTGATTGCACTTGATATACGCGTCCATGCGCCCGACAGCATCTTTGTTCGCGGCCGCGGATTGGATTCCGAGTGGCGCATGGATTTGGCGGTCGGCGGTACCAGCAAGAAGCCACGTGTGACCGGAGCCATCAGCAAAATCCGTGGGCAACTGACGTTGTTGGGCAAGCCGTTCGATCTCGACAAGGGGGAGGTCCGCTTTTCTGACACAGCGCGTATCGATCCTGAACTTGATGTATCGCTGATCCGGACAGCCAACGGGATTACCGGCGGGATTGCCGTTACCGGTCCGGCTTCGGCCAGCAAGGTTGAGTTTGTCTCGACACCACAACTCCCGGCGGGCGAGGTCATGCCGCGGTTGTTGTTCAACCAGTCGAGCCAGTCACTGACCCCGCTGGAAGCCCTAGACTTGGCCAGTGGTATTGCAACACTATTGGATGGATCCGGCGGCACCTTGGACCGGGTCCGCAACGCGGTCGGCCTGGATGTTTTGCGGGTTGAGGATAAAGGCGCCGGAACCGGCGTCACCGTTGGCAAGACTGTGGCGCCGGGCGTCTTCATCGGCGCTAACCAGCCCATCGACGGAAGCTCACCCAGCGCCCGGATCGAGATCGAAGTCTATGACAACGTCATTGTCGAAAGCGATCTGGGCCAGACGACCGGGTCTTCCATCGGCGTCAAATGGCGGACGGATTTCTGATCCGCGAACGGTGGGCCATTCTCCTCTGCTGGCCGCAGGTCAATCCCGGTAACTGGGGTCGATCTTGTCGAGCTTCCGGCACAGTGCAGCAAACTCGAGGCGGCCATAGTCCATGCCGCCGCCATTCTGGGTGCCGTCGGCGATGAAACTCTCGACGCCGTCGCGGGAATGGGCGGCAACATTGTCGCCGACGATGTGCAGTTTGCCGGCGGCGGCGGCATCGATCTGCACCTGGGCCGAGCGCTCCAGCCGGTAGAGGCGCATGAAAGCCTCCGGCACGGTCTTGCCGGTGGTCAGCAGGCCGTGGTTGCGCAGGATCAGCGCCTTGTTTTCGCCCACGGATTGTTGCAACCGCTCGCGCTCGTCCAGATAAAAGCTGGGGCCTTCGTATTCGTGATAGGACAGACGCTCATGAAACATGGTGGCGTTCATCGAGATGTTCAGCAGCCCGTCTTCCAGCGCCGAAATCGCCATGCCGGCGCGGGTGTGGGTGTGCATGACCACGTGGTTGTCGCTGTCCTCCACCATATGCACGGCGGAATGGATCACGAAGCCGGCTTTGTTCACGGGGTAGGGCGTATCCTCGACGATATTGCCGTCAACGTCGATCTTGACCAGGTTCGAGGCGGTGATCTCGTCGTAGTTCAGGCCGTAAGGGTTGATCAGGAAATGCGGCTTTGGCCCCGGCACGCGCGCAGTCAGATGGCCATAGATCAGCTCGGTCCAGCCGAAATAATCCACCAGGCGATAGGCGGCGGCGAGTTCGACGCGAATTTCGCGCTCGGTCGTGGCGGGGCGGAGGTCGGTGATGCGGGCGTCCATTGGGCATGATCCTCTGGGAAATCGTGACTCTGGGGAATGGTGACTTTGGAAGCATTTTAGCACGCGTTCCAGCGGCAACGCCATTGCGAAGCATGGCGGCTCGGTGCCCGGTCACGAGCAGCCGCGAATGGCCTGGTAGATCAGGTAGAGGGTCCAGGCGATGCCAAGCGCGGGAATGATCCGGCTGCCGAGCGAGCGCAGGATTCTGGCCAGCAGCGGCCGGGCCGCCGATTCCGCAATGGCTTTTAACCCGCGCTCGCTGATGATGCGCAGTATGGCGCTGGCGGCGGCGATCGGCACGATTTCGGTCAAGGCCGCCAGGATGCATTCGTAGATAAGCGAGGACATGAGGCTGGTTCCTCCGATCGGTGGCTAGAGTAGATCCCGATCCGATAGGATCGGGTGAATCTGCTCTAACTCTATCAATAGCGAGCAACTTTCCCCGATCAAATGACTCCATTTGATCGGGCGTTGCTCTAGCGTACCTGTCGCGCCGGGTCGCCGGCCCGGTGCCGATCCTGGATGTAATGGGTCCACCAACTGAACACGCCGTTCGAGAACTCAAAAAACTCCTCGGTCGCCGAGATGGCGACGCCATGCAGCCAGGGGTCGAAATAAATCCGCTCGCCGCCGCACTCCGGCACCAGCACGACGAAATGGTGGTAGATGCGAGGGGCGATGGTGAAACGCCGGGCAGCCTCGATCTTGACGACGTTCCAGCAATTCCACTGGGTCTGGATCAGCGCCTCCCATGTTACGCGCTGCCAGTCGGCGCAATTGCCGGGCGTGTGGTTGCCGCCGCCGCTGTCGCTGTAGTCGGGGTCCCGGGCGCATTTGAAGCCGGAAGTACGGGCATTTTGCACCGCGTCCCGGTAAAGCTGGAACATGCGTTCGAATTCAGCCTTACGGGCGGATTCGGTGCATTGCTCGCAATCGACCGCCGCAGCATGCCGGGCTGAAAAGGCGATGGAGCAGATCGATACTAGGAGTATCGCAGCAATGGCAATTCGAGACATCGCAATACTCCTTGCTATGCTCAAAACATGCCTGAAAATTATGACCTTAACGATCCCAATATGTCAAAAGAAATTGATAGATGTTTATGATAATATAGTAATATTCGTGCGTT
>JAPOJR010000153.1 GCA_029978325.1 Alphaproteobacteria bacterium
GGAAGAGTTGAGGACCATCGCATTTATCGACCAGTTAAACCGAACGGCCCTGGGCAACCACCAGGCAATCGCAGCGGCGCAAGCCAATGCTGTCACGACTTTGGCCGATAGCGGCCTGACCCCGATACCCGATGGCTTGATCGAGTTATCGCCAGAGGACAAACGGCGGACAATTACCCAGGTTTGGAACTTGTTGGCGCGGAGTTCCGTGCAAGCTAAAGACGGCTACTATGCCGGCGCATCCGCAAGTCTGGATACTGGTTTCGCATTGCTGGCGAAGGTTCCCAAAGCAAAAATCACCATGGAGCCGCGCTATTACGCTCAACGGGCCGCGATAGCATTGGACCAGGGTGACGTCGCCTATGCGATGCGGCTCGGCAAGCTGGCGCGGGAAGCCATTGGATCAGTTGACAGTACGTCACCTATCGCCGCCAGGATTGCCTTTATTTATGCGACCGCCTTAGCGCGGAATGGCGACTCAACCACGGCTCTCGCTGAATTCGAAGCGGGGATCAGCCTGTATGAACGCAATCCCGTCCCTGTGCAATTCGAACGCGTTTGGCCATTTTTCGCCTTTGCATTGTCCGAGATCGCCAAAAAGCCCGATACGGCCGGTGAATGGCATGCCCGTATGTTCCGTGCGGCTCAATTGATACGGTCGTCCGGCACGGTTCAGGCGATTGCCAAAGCGTCCCAAGTATTCGCTGCGGGCGCTGGCAGTGGCCACGCCGCGGTGCAGGCCTGGAGAGACGCGGATAGCCAATTGGCGTTGGCCAAAGGCAGGCTGGTCATCGCCCGTCAGAACCATTTAATCCTACCTGAACAGATTGCTGCGTTGGAAGAGATTCTGGCCACGGCTGACGCGGCTGAACAGGTTGCGCGGGCCCGCCGCGATGCTGAAGCACCTGGCTTCCGGAAGGCGCTGGAAACTCCTGTTTCCTTGGATCAGGTGCAGAAGCAGCTACGTTCCGGCGAAGCGCTAATCCAAATATTGGTGGGGCAGCCTCAATCGCTCGTAATCTTGATCCTTCCCGGTGAAGGCGCCGGGACAGTGTTTGTGCGCGCGATCGATGCTCATGAAACAGTCGTCGATACGATCGTCACCGGAATGCGGGGCGTATTGCAAGCGGACGTAGTTGGAACCAATCAACTTGCGATCCCACAATACCCTGCTGACCTTGCTTATGCGGTTTATGATCTGTTTTTCGGAGACTTGGCGCCAATCGTCGAGAAGCAAGACAGGCTGTTTGTCGTGTCGACAGGGCAATTGCAGAGCCTGCCGATTGAGGCGCTGGTGATTGCGGATCCAGGCACCGGCGAAGGAACGTGGCTGGGGCCGACCTTTGACTATTCCAAGGTGCGTTGGCTCGGCGATGCGGTCGAGATCAACTATTTGCCTGCCGTACGCAGTTTGGTCGACTTGCGCTTGACGGCGCCGCCGTCTACGGCGACGAAGCCGGTCATGGCTTTTGGCGGCTTCAAGCCCGGCGTCTCTGCGAATGCGCTGATTCAGATCGGCGGATTGCCGGCCGGTTGCCAATCTTTTGCCGAGGCGATTGCAGCGGCCCCGGCCATTCCGGGCACGGCCGAGCAGGCACAGGCGATCGCATCATTGCTCGGCAACGGCAGCCGGGCGGTCGTCGGTGCAGAGTTCACCGAATCCTTCTTGTCCGCAAAGGGCAAGGCGAACAATTTGCGCGATTACCGGATCCTGCATTTCGGAACGCATGGGTTGCTGCCCAGTTCGTCCAACTGCTTTACCGAACCTGCGTTGATGACGTCTTTCGATCCGAAAGGCGGCGATGGGATCGTTACGACGACAGAAATTCTCCAATTGGACCTGGATGCCGAATTGGTCGTGTTGTCGGCCTGCGATACGGTGGGCGCTGAAGGGCGCTTGCTGGAGAGCGCTGGGGAAAGTTTATCGACTTTGGCGCGGGCGTTCTTTGCGGCCGGGTCCCGGTCGGTGATCGCCAGCCATTGGCAGGTGTTGGCGGCGGAGACCGAGTTGTTGATGGCCGGGATGTATCGGGAGATCGGCACAAAGAATGCCGCATTTGGCGCGGCACTGCGTGAGTCGCAACGTCAGTTGCGCCGTAATCCGGTCACGTCGCATCCGACCTTCTGGGCGGCGTTTGTATTGATTGGCGATGGCGGCAACGCGCTGCAGCCAGCCATACAGACAGCGGCCCGCGCACAGTAATCAGAGGGAGATCACCACGTATTGGTTTTCGACGGCAACGTCGAAAACCTCTGCGCGGTAGGGGCCTTCCTTGAGTGCGGCGCCGTCGGTGACTTCGACTGCATAGGGGCGCACCCGAATTGAGCTTGGGTCAACGCGGCTCTGGCCAGTTCGCAGGTCAAATTCCCAGCCATGCCAGGGGCATCGCACGATCTGTTGCGGGCGGGAAAAGCGGTAGCGGCCCGGTTCTTCCGACTCCACCAGGCCGATCAATTGCCCTTTGCAGAGGCTGCCCTTTTGATGCGGGCATCGGTCCAGGACGGCGAAAAATTCACCATCGATGTTGAACAGCGCGATTTCCCGCGTGCCGATGGTGACAAGCTTGCGCGACCCGGGCGGCATTTCCGCCAAGGTCGCGACGACATGCTTCTCGCGAGCGCGAGCGGGCTCGGTCATTGCGGTCAGGCCACCGGTCGCGGCTTGTACAGGTCCATGGCGTTCTGCAGGAAAAACTTGTTTTGCTGCTCTTCTGTCACGCGCACCTGCAAGGCATGGTCGGGGTGATCGAAGTCCCAATGCGGATAGTCAGTCGCGAATAGCAGCCGGTCCCAGCCGATCCATTTGACTACGTCCAACAGGTGCGGCTTGAATTCCGGCTCTTCCATCGGTTGGGTCGTGAGCCAGACTTGGTCGCGCACATAGTCCGACGGGCGGCGTTTGACGTGCGGAATCTCGTCGCGCATCCGCTCCCACAGCTTGTCCATGCGCCAGCAGAGTGACGGCAGCCAGGCAAAGCCGGCTTCGACCAGCACGATCTTCAGGTCGGGGCAGCGCTCGAACACGCCTTCCATAACCAGGCTCATCAACAAAGCCTGTTGGCATTGGGCATGGCCGATCATTTCTTCCAGATAATAAGAGGGCCAACCGCCGCCGGTAACCGGCGCGCCGCCATAGCCGAAGGCGTGGATGCCAACGGGTAAGCCAGCTGCTGCAGCGGCTTCGAACATGTCCCAATAGCGCTTCTGTCCGAACGGTTCGGCCGAACGCGACAGTAGGAGGACCTGCACGAAATTCGGATCGCCGGCGCGCGCCTCGATTTCTTTCACCGCAGCGGGCGTATCCTCATATGTCACGACAACGGAGGCCTTGGTGCGCGGTTCTTTCGACGTCCATTCCGCCACCTGCCAGTCATTGATGGCGCGGCTGAAGGCCGTTGCGAATTCCAGGTTCTGCATACCCTGGCCGGTGCGCAGCGGATTGAGGACGGCCATCTGCACGTTCAGCGGGTCCAGATGCTGCTCGCGCATGAACGTCAGGCTGGAGCCGGGCATGCCGCCGGGCGGGTAGGCATCTCGCCGGGCGGCGTTCGGCTGGCCTTTCGGGTAGGCCGGGCCATTGGCATAGCCCTGGCGAGGGCGCATGCCATAGGTGGCCATATAATCCTGCCAACGCTTTTCCAGGAAAGGGAACAGTTCTTTCTTCTGGTCGCCTGGCACCACGTGCACGTCGCAATCTGCGATGGCGAGGGTATTGGCGGCCGGCTTGGCGGTATCGTTGCGGTCTAGAACTTGGACGGTCGGAGGCGTCATTGCGCAAACACTCCTAAAGGCGCGGATAGGTGGCGCGCGGGTTGTCTATCATCATCTTACGAATCAGGTCTTGAGACAAGCCTGCCGGCAGGGCCTGCATGCCGTCATATTGCCAATGCGGGTAGTCTGTGGCGAACAGGAACATCTCGTCAGAGCGCATATGCTCGCAAATCCGCTCCAGCGTCGCCGCCGCTGCCTCGCCATCCGGGAGGTCGAGCGGTTGGGCGGAGAGTCGGATGTGGCGGCGTGCTACCTCCCAGGGCGGCTCCGTCACCCACGGAATCTCGGAGCGCATGCCGCGCCAGAACTTGGTCAGCCGCCACAGGTGCGCCGGCAGCCAGGTCACACCGGATTCGAGGAAGACCACTTTCAGGTCCGGAAATTTCTGGAACACGCCCTCGCAGATCAGGCTGGTGGTCATCGACTGGAAGGCCAGCGACTGCGCGCCGTAGTCCTCCACCAGATAGGAGGGCCAGCCGACCGGCGTCACCGGGTTTTTGTAGGCGCTGCCGGCGTGGATGCCGACGGGCAGGCCGTTGCGTGCCGCCGCCTCGTAAATCGGCCAGTAGTTGCGGCGGCCCAGAGGCATCTCGTCCATGACGATCATCAGCACCTGGACGAACCGCTTGTCCTGGGCCCAGTAGTCGATCTCCTCCGCCGCAAACTCCGGCGACTGCGTCGGCACGACGATGGACGCTCGCAGCCGGGGCTCCTTCGCCAGCCACTCTGCCGCAATCCACGAGTTAATTGCGCGGGCAAAGGCCTTGGCCATGTCCTCCGAGAACAGCAGTTGTACACCATAGATACAGTTGGCGATGGCATGGGAGAGGCCGAAGGTGTCCAGCGCGTCGGCCTGAACCCGCTCCAGGCTGGTGCCGGGCTTGGCGCCGGCAATGCGCCAGTCGGGCCGGCAGGTGAGGGGAGCGTTGACCGGATAACCGATGGTATCTAGCGCATGCACGCCGCGCTGTACCACCGTATCCGCCCAATAGTCCTCCAGGTAGGGCAGCAACACATCGTTGCTCTGCACGCCGGGATGCAGATCGCAGCAGATACCGCCGGCGGGCAACGGCGAGGCTGGGGCTTTGGCAAATGTAGGGGCGGCAGTGGTCACGACGACGAACTCGTTGCTGTTCCGGATGCGCCGCAGAATAATGCCGGAATTCGCCGGGTCAAGCAATTCTTGCCGCTGGAGGCGTTCCGGACTTGATAGCCCGCGTCAGCCCACCCGTTTCCAGGTGGTGCCGCCTGCACCGTCCTCCAGCGTGATGCCTTCTGCCGCCAGGGCGTCACGGATGCGGTCGGCTTCGGCGAAATCCTTGGCTTTGCGTGCTGCCTGGCGGGCGGCGATCTGCGCTTCGATCCGGGCGCTTTCGTCTTCGTCGGCCCCGCCGGCAAACCAGTTGGCCGGGTTTTCCTGCAACACGCCCAGCAGGCCGCCTGCCGCCAGCAACACCGCCTTCAGCCGAGCCTGCTCTGCAGGATTGGTCGCGGCAGCCAGCGCGCGGGCCAGGCCGTGCAGTTCGGCGATTGCCATCGGGGTATTCAGGTCGTCGCTGAGCGCACCGACGAAACGCGCCAAGTCTGGGTCCTCGTCGTTGAGATCCGCCTGCGCAACGCCGTCCACGTCGCGCAGGACGGAATAAAAGCGGTCGAGCGCCTTGCGTGCCTGCTCAACCCCGTCCGCAGTCCAATCCAGCGGTTGGCGGTAGTGCGCGGCCAGCAGGCCCATGCGCAGCACTTCACCGTGGTGCGCCGCCAGCAGGTCGCGGATCAGCAAGACGTTGCCGACCGACTTCGCCATTTTGCGGCCTTCGACCTGGACCATGCCATTGTGCACCCAATAGCGCGCGTACTGCTTGCCGCCATGGGCGCAGGTGCCCTGCGCGATTTCGTTCTCGTGGTGCGGAAAGATCAGATCGTTGCCGCCGCCATGAATGTCGATGGTCTCGCCCAGGTGGGTTTCCGCCATGGCAGAGCATTCGATATGCCATCCCGGGCGGCCGAAACCCCAGGGCGAATCCCATCCCGGTTGCGTTGCGTCCGAGGGCTTCCACAATACGAAGTCCGCCGGATCGCGCTTGTACGGCGCGACGTCGATCCGGGCTCCGGCAATCATATCGTCCATGCTGCGGCGGGACAGGCCGCCATAGTCCTTGAACGACGGCACGTTGAACAATACGTGCCCTTCGGCCTCATAGGCGTTGCCGGCGTCGATCAATGCCTCAATCTGCGCAATGATCTGGGGGATATGTTGCGTCACCCGTGGCTCGACTGAGGGGCGCAGGACGCCGAGGCCGTCGGTCTCTGCCTGGTAGACAGCAATAAATTTCTCGGTGATCTCGCCGATGGGCACACCCTGTTCCAGTGCGGCGGCGTTAATCTTGTCGTCAACATCGGTGAAATTGCGGACAAACACCACCTTGGGGTAGAGCCGGCGCAGCAGCCGGTAGAGCACGTCGAACACCACCGCCGGCCGGGCGTTGCCGATATGCGGATGATTGTAGACCGTCGGTCCGCAGACATAATATTTCACCACCTGCGGGTCCTGCGGAGTGAACAGTTCTTTTTTCCGGCTGAACGTGTTGTGCAGATAGAGTTGGGTCATCGGCTCATACTTGGCAAAAGCGCAGGATAGCGTGGATAGACGCGCAAGGTCCAGTTTGCGGCCCGAATGTCAAGAGCGTGTGCACATGCGATTTGCGTCATGCCCTGCCGGCATGCCGTCCTGACAGCTAATCCTAGCTGCTGCCGCACTCGCTAATTTGTTTGTTATCTGAAAATATTAAAAAATTCCTTTTTATTGATGCTGTTGGTAAGGGCATTTCAAATATCCGCGACTTTTCAATATTCCGCTTGCTAAGGTCAGAAACCGGTGCAAAGCTTTTTCAGTAATTGTGCGGACCGGTCGACCGGAAAATTCCTGAAATGCCGCCGCTTAGCCTGGGAGACTCTGATGAAAACTCGTTTGATAGCGGGTATAGCGCTCGCCGCTTTCGCCTTAGGGGCGACGGCCGCCAATGCCAAGGAACTGGTGTACTCCAGTTCTGTCGGTGCCAAGCATCCCGTGCACACCGCCGGCCTGGAGCCATTTTTTGAGAAGGTGACCAAAGACACCGGCGGCTCGCTGACGTTTAAACTGTTCGCGGGCGGCACGCTGGCCAGCGGCAAGACGACGTTGAACGCGATCCGCAACGGCACCGTCGACATGGGGCTGTTGGCCGACGTCTATACCCCGAATGAACTGCCGGTCAGCGCGTTGTTGAGCGACCTGGCGGTGTTCGGCAAGGACGCCCGTGTGATGACAGGCGCGGTCAACCAGACGCTGCAGCTGGACTGCGCAGACTGCAAGACGGACTATACCGAAGAAAAGGTGTTGCCGTTCGCATCGTACGCGCTCACGCCCTATTACTTGCTGTGCGGTGACGTAACAATTACCTCTGCGGCCGACTGGCAGGGCAAAAAGCTGCGCGGCACCGGCGCCATGGGCGTGCTGGCTGCCGGCATGGGCGGTACACCGGTGAACATCACCAGCGCCGAGACCTATGAGGCACTGCAGCGTGGCCAGGTCGATTGCATCATGGGCCCGCAGCCCTGGCTGAAGTCCTACTCGCTGTGGGACTTGGTCAAGACCGTCTCCAACTCGAAGCTGGGCACCTATCACGGCACCAACTTCATCAACTTCCGCGCCGATACCTGGAAAAAGCTGTCGAAAAAGGAAAAGCAGGCGGTTGCGGATAACATTGTCTCCGCCGTCGTCGGCATTGCGCGTGCGTATGAGGACGATGACGAGAGCATCCGCAAGGAAGCCGAAGCCAAGGGCATCAAGTGGGTCGATGTCGACCAGTCGTTCGAAGATGCGGTGGCGGTCCTGCGCGGCAAGGATGCCGAACGGGTTATCGAGCTGGCCAAGTCCCGTGGCGTGAAGAACCCGGAGCCGATCGTGGCGAAGTTCCAGGAAAACATCGCCAAGTGGACCAAGATCGTCAGCGACATCGGTCCTGGCTATTGGGGCGATGCGGAATGGGCGAAGTACGGGGAGGCGCTGAAGGCTGAGGTCTTCAGCAAAGTCTCCTTCAAATAGGGTGGCTGTTTCAGGCGGTGGGCAACAACCTGCAGCCTGATTTCTATCTTT
>JAPOJR010000154.1 GCA_029978325.1 Alphaproteobacteria bacterium
CCCTGCCGATGCGACAGGTCCCGGATAGGATCGTTACGTTGTGTCCGATCCATACGTCATCTTCCACGGTCAGCGGCTGACAGCTGATCTTCCAGTCATCAACCGCCCCGAATGCTGGGTGATAAGCCACCGGGTGCAGTATTGCGGCCCGGGTCGGGTGGTCCATGTCAAAGCTTGCAGCGCTGTTTGCAACTGAACAATAGCGACCAAAGCTCGTCCCAGGCGGAAACCGGGCCGGATCGAAGCAACCGTAGGAAAACAGCCCGACCTCGACATCAAACCAATTGCGATAAACTCGCCGCAGGCGTTGGCTGGTGAACTGATTCTCCCGCAGCCGTAACAACTTGAAGGCAAGTTTGCGCCATTTGTCCGTATGCACCGCAACCATTTTCTCTCCCCGTTGCCCTAGGGACGTGTTACATAATGTCTGCCGAAATTACACCACCAAAACGTGTAAGGACACAACTTCCATGCACCTCTCCCAAGAACAGGTCGATCAGTTTCACCGCGATGGCTATGTCTTCCTGCCGGAATGCTTTAGCCGCGAGGAAGCCGCAATGCTGCGGCGGGAGGCGGATGTTGTGTACAATTCGAACCGTGAGGAAGTGTGGCGCGAGAAAGACGGCTCGACCCCGCGTACAGCCTTTGCCGCCCACAAGTATAACGAGGGCTTTCGCCGTCTGGGCGCGCATCCGCGGCTGATCGAACCCGTTGAGCAATTGCTGGACGGCAAGCTTTACATGCACCAGTACAAGGTCAACGCGAAGGCGGCCTTCGACGGCGACGTCTGGCAATGGCACCAGGATTTCGGCACCTGGCACCGCGACGATGGCATGCCGGAGCCTCGCGCGATGAATATCGCCGTGTTTTTGAACGACGTGACCGAATTCAACGGGCCACTGATGTTTATTCCGGGCAGCCATCGCGAAGGGGTGCTGGAGGCCGGCCATGACCTACAGTCCACCTCCTATCCGCTTTGGACCCTGGACAAGGCCAAGATCACCGAACTGGCGGAGCGCGGCGGCATTGTCGCCCCGAAAGGACCGGCGGGCAGTGTTATCATGTTCCACGGGTGTCTGGTGCATGCCTCCAGCCCGAATATTTCACCCTGGGGCCGGACGATCGTTTATCTGAGCCTTTGCGAGGTTTCGAACCACATTACCAAGTACCAGCGGCCGGAATGGATCGCACATCGCGATTTCACGCCGATCAAGGCCTTGCCGGACGATTGTCTGCAGGACTTGGTAGCAGCGCAATCGGCCGGCAAAGCAGCGGCGGAGTAGCCGGATGGTTCAGATTATCGGCGCAGGCATGGGCCGAACCTCGACCATGTCGCTGAAGCAAGCACTGGAGATGCTTGGCTTCAACCCCTGCCATCATATGATGGAAATGCGCAATGTGCCGGATACGGCCGATGGCTGGCACAAAGCCGCTTTAGGCGAGGACGTGGACTTTGCCGCCTTGCTGGAAGGCTACAAAGCCTCCTGCGACTGGCCGTCGGCAGCATTCTGGCGCGAATTGCGGCAGGTATTTCCGGACGCAAAGGTTATTCTGACCGAGCGTCCGGAAGAAAAATGGTGGCAGAGTATCTCGCAAACCATCTTTACCTCTCTGCGCCTGCCTCCCGACCCTAACGCCGCACCAACGCGCCCGGCCCAACGGGCCATGGCCAAGGCCGTCATCATTGACAAAACCTTCGGCGGCGAGGTTGACGACCGCAACCATGTGCTGAACGTCTACCGCGCCCACAATGCAGCGGTGAAAGCCGAAGTGCCTGCTAAGCAATTGCTGGTGTTCGACGGCGCCGACGGATGGGAGCCGCTCTGCGCATTTCTGGGCGTGCCCGTCCCGTCAGAGCCCTATCCCAGCACCAACACCACCGCCGAATTCCAAGGCCGCTGGACGCCGGAGCAACGCGCCGCCGCCGGCCTGACATCCTGACCCGCGGACCGGACATGGACGAACGCAGCGCCCTATACCAGGTCGAGCGGTTGCTAACCGCCTATGCGCGGTGCCTAGACCAGGACCGGCTGGAAGAATGGCCCGCCTTGTTTACCGACAGTTGCTTCTACCAGGTTATTTCTGCGGCGAATTTTGACCGGGGCCTGCCCATGGGCCTGATTTACGCCGACAGCAAAGGAATGCTGCGCGACCGCGTTGTCGCCCTGCGGCAGGCCAACATTTATGAGCCGCAACGATACCGCCACCTGATTTCCTCCACGGTTGTCTTGGATGCCAGCCGTCCGTCGGCCGTGCAGGCGGAATCGCATTTTCTGGTGGTGCGCTCGATGCAGGCTGGACCCAGCGAGGTGTTCGCGGTCGGCCGGTACTGCGACGTGATCGACCTTACCGGGCCTAAGGCGCAGTTCCGGGAAAAGCGGGTGGTTTTGGATAACGACCAGGTCGATACGCTTTTGGCTATCCCGCTTTAGCTAGGGCTGGCGCCAGATCCAGCGGCGGGGCGGACACGCCGGCCAGATATTGCTTCAGCCATTCGGCATATTTTGCCGGCGCTCTTGCAATCGCCTTCTTCAAGTCGGCGACCGATATCCAGTCGATCTCCATGACCTCTTCTGGGTTCAGCGAGAGTTCGGGCAGAACAGGCAAGTCCGCGACATAGGCATGGACGCGCTCGTGCTCGATCAGCCCGGACCCGACATCGGCACGATACTCTGTTACGCCTGCGAAGCGTAGGTCACAGACCAGCCCCAACTCTTCCTGCAAGCGCCGGGCCGCCGCAGTTTCAGGGTCTTCACCCCAATGGGGATGGCTGCAACATGTATTGGCCCACAGCCCAGGGGAGTGATACTTGCCGAGCGCCCGGCGCTGGATCAGCAGTTGCCCGTCGCAAAAAACAAACACCGAAATCGCCAGATGCAGGACGCCGGCGCGATGCGCCTCAAGCTTTTCGATGGGATAGAGGCTGCCGTTCTCGGCAATTGCAGGAATCACAAGTACGCTCCCGGCGCTCAGCGCCACAGGATTAACGACTATACGCCCGCACCCGGCGACCGTTAGGGTTGCACGATCGCGAGCCAGGCTCCACGCACGGCGATCCGCACTGTCTGTCCGCGCGCATTCTCATAGACGCGATGATTGGTGTTTGGCCAATAGCCTTTGAGAGCGAAACAGGTCAATCGGGCTGAATCGCGCGCCTGATTGCGCGTTGGCTGAAACGAAATGGTTCCAGATTTGGTAACCGTCAGTGATATGCTGGTCTCCCCTGATGCCGCGACCGAGGCCAGAGCGCAACGGCGCAGCGATTGCACAACCGGACGGCAAGTAACCATGACGCCATTCACCCACCATTTCAGCCGGCTCGCGAACGTAACATTACACTACGTGACCTGCGGCGAGCCTACCAATCCTGCCGTCGTGCTTATCCACGGCTATCCACAAACCTGGTACGAGTGGCGGGATATTATGCCGGCAATGGCGGAGGCGGGCTTCTATGTCATCGCTCCCGATATGCGCGGCCTGGGCGACAGCTCCAAGCCGTTGTCCGGCTACGACAAAAAAACTGTAGCTGCTGATTTCCGCGAACTTTTGGCAGGGCCGCTCGGCCTCTCCCGCTATGCGGTCATCGGCCATGACTGGGGCGGTCCCACCGGATTTGCACTGGTAGCGGCGAATCCGGAAGCTGTAACGCATTTCGCTCTGCTGGACGTGGTCATCCCCGGCGGCCCGGTCGATATCGCCCAGGACGGGCGGCGTTGGCACCATGCGTTCCATCATACGCCGGACCTGCCGGAATTCCTGACCGCAGGCCGAGAGCGCGCATACATCACCTGGTTTTACCGCAACTTTTCCTGGCGTGCGGACGCGATTTCCGAGGCTGCCATCGACGAATTCGAGCGTTGCTATGCTGCGCCCGGCGGCATGCGGGCCGGCTTTGCCTACTATCGCGCCGCTGCGCAGGATGCTCAGGACAACAAGGCATGGTTCGAAGGCGGCTTGCGCCTGAACATGCCCGTCCTGGCCCTTGGCGGCGAAAAGCATGAGGCGCGCGGCCGCGGCATGGAGCCCTACGAGTGCCTGAAACCGATCTGCTCGGCTATCACAGGTGAAGTGGTTCCGGATGCCGGCCACTTTCTGGTTGAAGACCAACCGGACTACGTCGCGGCGCGCCTGATCCGGTTCTTGAGGGACGGGGCCTGATCGCAGTACAATTGCGGCCAGCTCATCCCAAGCGTGGAGCCCTACGATGAATGATGCCGCGTCTGTCCAGTACGGCAGCGAGACCGCTGCCATGCAACAATACCTGCGGGAAGGCGAAGCTCGGGCCTTTGCGTTGGGCAATCGTGGGCCGGTGCGTTATGGGCCCGACGGAAAGCTGCACAAAGATATTCTCGACTCCTATTGGCGCTGCGGTTTCTACGTCTTTGAAGGCGTGCTGCCGCAGACGGAACTCGACGATATCGAAGCGGGCGTCAAAGATATCATGGACCGGTTGCCGAGCGAACGGGGATCACCGGTTGACAAACACGGCCGCCCGGCCCTCGCCCATGATTGCAAAGCGCCGGTATTGTTCTGGTCGAAGCCGCTGGCCGATCCTTTCGGCGGCACTGACCTGGCCAATGGCCGCCACCCGGTGAAGATGTTCGAGCCGACCGCGGCGGCCGATGCGCCGCAGGAAGTCGTTTACCTGATGCTGGGCACGCTGCAATTTTCCGATGCGTTGTTGCGTACCTATGGCCACCCGGACGTCTTGCGCATAGCCGCATCCATCAATGGCGATGACTTCGTGCCGTTTACCGATGCGTTGTTCATAAAGGAGCCCGGCAAGGGCGCTTCGGTCGCCTGGCACCAGGACGGCGTGACCCATTGGAATGCGCCGGATTGGGATGAAGGCAGCCATGGTTTCAATATGATGGCGCAACTCTATGGCTGCACCGCCGCAAACGGCGTTTGGGTGGTGCCTGGCTCGCACAAGCGGGGCCGCGCCGATATCAAGGCACAGGTGGCAGCAGCAGGCAGTGAGCGCCTGCCGGACGCCGTGCCAATCATCTGTGCCCCCGGCGATATTGCCGTCACAAACCGGCAGGCGTTGCACGGCTCGTTCGCCAATACCTCAAAAGATTGGCGTGTAACGGTGAACATGGGCTTTCACCGCCGCAAGTCGGTGCTTGGTGTATCGGGTGGCGGCCTGCATGCTGCGCCGGCGGTTTATGACGCCGCGCACATCGCCGAACGCTCACGCCTGATCGGCTATGCCATCGACGCCCGCCGGCAGCGCTATCCCAACGAAGCGCCGTACGTCTACAAGCCGTTCGCCGAAGCGGGGATTACCCATCGTTGGGACGACGCCGCGCGGGCGACCATGCACGACTATAATCTTTTGGACATGAGCATTTAAGCCGGCCTGCTCCTGGCGATCCTCAGATCTCCCAGCGCATGGCCGCCCGGTCCGCTAACGAATTAACGCCGGGGCATCGCCTGGAACAGCCGCACCACCGTCTCAGCATTATGCCGCCAGGTGAGGTCTCGCGACTGGAGCAATGCCAGCGCCGCATCGCCCAGGCGCTTGCGCAGGGCCGGGTCGTTTGCCAGGTGGACAATCGCTTCGGCGAAGGCATCCGTGTTGCCCGGCTCGAACAGCAGCCCGGTCTCGCCATCCGTCAGGATTTCCTGAATATTGGGCGTCGCTGGGCCGACGATCGCGCGGCCAAGCGCCAGGTACTCGATCAGCTTCAGTGGCGACGCGTAGGCGACTACGTGCGGTTGCAGCGCAATGTCGAAGGCGGCGACATAGTGCGGAACCGCATCGCGCTGCACAACGCCGGTAAAGGTCACCCGCTCGGACACGCCCAGCCGCCGGGCTTGGGCCTCCAGGTCGGCACGCGCAGGTCCATCGCCCACCATCAACAGGTGAGCCTCTGGCGGCAGCCTGTCGCCGGCCAGAAGGTCAATCACCTTGTCGATGCCATGCCAGGCGCGGACAAAACCGGTAAACCCGAGGACCAAGCGGCCATCCAGGCCATGCCGGGCTCGCACTGAATCCCCGTCTGCCGACCCATCCAGGAAAGGTTCACCCGCGCCATTCGGAATGACGCTGATGCGATTTTCCGGCACGCCGACAGCACGGACATAATCGGCCAGGACATCGGTCACTGGCAGACAAACGTCGGCGGCGCGCCATGCCGTAGCTTCTGTCCAACGAGCAAGACCTTTGAGCGAGAGGTTGCCGTGCGTCGAACGCTCTTCGAATAGCGGAGCATTGACCTCCAGCGCCATGCGCAATCCGGTCAGGCGCTTCAGCCACACGCCGGAAAGGCAAAAGATGTTGTACCGCTCGTACAACACGTCCGGCTTATGCGCCCGGTAGGCTTTCCAAAGCTTCAAAAACGCCAGGCCGCTATAGCCGAACTCCAATAATTCGTAGAGCCAGGCCGGCAGGCGGTCGCGCAGGCTGGGGCCGCTGTCCGTGCCGGCATCCATCTTGCGCTTCTCATTGCCGCCCGGCCCTACCATGACGATTTCATGGCCCAGGCTTTCCAGCGCATGGGTCAACTCGCTGATATGGACGTATTGGCCGTCTGCCGCCTGTGTTCTGTGATGATAGAGAATTTTCATCGGGGTTTCGCGCCTGTAGGTCCGTCTCGGTGACGACGCGGCACAGTCGAAACTAGCGCCATGGACGGCGAGAGTATGCTATCGCTCTCGCGCACGCCGCTAACCGGGCCGAGTAATTGATGGCTGTACCAGATCACACATCGCCGCCAGTAACAGAACACGGACTGTCCTCGCTATCAGATGTGTATCGGAAGGCAGGCCTAGAGCCAGCTGACTTGGACTTTTACTCTACCTTTGATTGGTTCGAAAATCTCGCGGCTAACTGTCTCCAAGACGAAGAAAAGGCCGAGGTTCTGGCCTGCGATGGGATCGTCCTGCCACTGCGCACCAGACCCATCCGACTGGGACCCTTCAGCGGCATTGCCAGCCGGGGCCTTTCCAATTTCTACAGTTGCCGCTTCGCCCCGCCGGGGATCGGCTCGGCCGCGGGTGCTATCCCCGCAGCCGCGTCTTTGGGCAAGCATTTGCGAAATCGCGGGATCGCGACGTTGTGGTTCGATGCCTTGGACGAGACGCCGAAGGACATTCTGGCGGCAGGCCTGAAACATAGCGGCTGGCTGGTGGAACCATTCCCGCAATTCGGCAATTGGTACATCACTACCGAAAACCTTGATTTTGAGACTTACTGGCGGTCACGGCCCGGTGCGCTGCGCAACACCGGCCTGCGCCGTCATCGCGCCCTGATCGAACGCGGTGACGGTCGGATCTTATGCTTTGCCGACCGCGATGATGCGGAGGCGGCTGTAGATGCCTATGAGAGCGTCTATGCCCGCAGCTGGCAGCCGAACGAGCCGTTTCCTGGCTACATGCCTGGCTTGATCCGACGCGGGCTCGCGGCACAGGAGGTGCAGGTATGGTGTCTGTTCGTCAAAGAAATCCCGGTCGCGGCTCAGGTCTGGGTGCGCAGGCATGGACACGCGACAATATTCAAGCTCGCGTATGACCAGGATTGGGGAAAGCAGTCCGTCGGGACGATCCTGACCATGGCGGCGATTCGAACGGCGTTGACGGACAAGTCGCTCAAAGAGATTGATTTCGGCTGGGGCGACGATGCCTATAAACAGGAATGGCTGCCGAACCGGCGGCAGCGCTATGGCATATCGGCCTATAATCCAGGGTCAATGGTTGGCTTAAGCATGGCGGCACGGAACATCATTCCGCGCAAGCTTAAGGCCCTACGCCGCCGTTAGAGGCTCGCCCGATCAAATCGGATCGGGCGACGCTCTAGGTGCTGTGACACGCGTGCCTAGCCGCGCCGGCG
>JAPOJR010000155.1 GCA_029978325.1 Alphaproteobacteria bacterium
CGAAGGGGCGATGCCAGAGCGTGATCCGCCGCCTTCGAGGCTCGGCTTTGCCTCGCACCTCAGGCTGAAGGGCGGAGATTGTCGGTTGGCACAACCCCATCGTCATCAACAGAGTTTCGCAACCCAGCCCCCTCACTCTCCTTCACCCTGAGGTGGCGCTCGCAGAGCGCCCTCGAAGGGGCGATGCCGGAGCGTGATCCGCCGCCTTCGAGGCTCGGCTTTGCCTCGCACCTCAGGCTGAAGGGTGGAGATTGTCGGCTGGCGCAAACCCGCCTTCAGTAACAGAATTTCGCAACCCAGCCCTCTCACTCCCCTTCACCCTGAGGTGGCGCTTACAGAGCGCCCTCGAAGGGGCGATGCCGGAGCGTGATCCGCCGCCTTCGAGGCTCCGCCTCACAATGACGCCGGGAGGGATAGCCCCCTAAACCGCGCCCATCCGCCGGCTGGCGCTCACCCTCAGGCCGGGCCGGGGGCGTTCCAGTAGCACGTCCTCGCGGAACCGCATCAGCTTCGCCGGGCGGCCGCCGGTATCGGTCGCAACCCCGCCGGTTTCCTCCACCAGGTTCTGCTGTTCGACCAGTCGGCGGAAGTTCTGCTTGTGCAGCGGAATGCCAGAGAGCGCCTCCGCCGTTTTCTGCAATTGCGACAGGGTGAAATCCGGCGGCATCAGTTCGAACAGCACCGGCCGGTACTTGATCTTGGCGCGCAGGCGGCTGATGGCGGTGGCGGTTATGCGGCGGTGGTCTGCGGCCAGCGATACGCCGGAGTTGGTCCTTGGTGTGGCTGGGATCGGTTCTTCGCGGTCGCGGAACGCCTCGTCAACCAGCCCGGCGTTGTAGAGCATCTCGTACCGCTCCAGCGTGCGCTCCTCATCCCAGGGCAATTGCCCGGTGCCGAACAGCAGGTCGACGCGCTGCCGCCAGGCCCGGTTGGCGGCGGGCCGGGCCTTGGCCAGAAGGTCGTCATGCAGTTCGCCGAGCAGCGGGTGCGGGCCTTCGCGCCGGTCTTCCCAGGGAAACAACGCGTACCAGGAAAGCCAGTGCGCCTGCATCTCCAGCTGTTCCATCGGCATGGAGACCAGGGCCAGATAGGCGATGGACACCGCCCGATGCGTCACGCCTTCGCCGCCGTCCAATGGGTTGGAGGTGCGGTCGCCAAAGGTATAGAGCTGTTCCACATACTCCAGCCGGCATTTGGTCTGCGCCTCCACCCAGGCGCGCAGGCCGGCCTGCAGCGTGCGCTGCCCGGCCACCAGCGGGCCGGAGGGCAGGGCAATGCCCGGTGCCTCCGCCGTGTCGACGGTCAGGACATAGGGCTGCCCCGCATCGACCGCGACCACGACGGCGGTCAGGTCGATGCGTACCCGGCTTTCCTCTGGCGCACCGTCGGCCATTCCGACCCCTAACGGCCCAGGAACCGGGCTTTCCGCTTCTCCATGAACGCGGTGTAGCCTTCGGTATAGTCATGGCTGGCGAAGCAGGCCTCGACCATCTCCGAAACGGTGGAAAGGTTGCGCCGGCTTTCGTCCTGCACTGCCGCGTTGATGGCAGCCTTGGCGGCGCGGATGGTCATTGGCGCATTGTTCTTGATGATCTCGCAATATTCGAGAACGGTCTCTTCCAGCTTCTCCACCGGCACGACCCGGTTGACGAGGCCCATGATGCGCGCGTCCTCCGCCGTGAACGGCTTGCCGAGGAAGAAGATTTCCTTGGCGAAAGTCGGGCCGACCAGATCCACCAGCGTGCGGATGCCGTCATAGCCATAGCCGACGCCCAGCTTCGCCGCCGGCACGCCGAAGTTCGAACCCTCGGAGCAGATGCGGATGTCAGCGTCCAGCGAGATCGCAGCGCCGCCGCCCATGCACCAGCCCCGGATCTGCGCGATCAGCGGCTTGTCGAACCCGCCCATCGCCTCATGCGCCCGGTCGCCGGACAGGTCATACTCGCGCGTCTGTTCGGGGGAGGAGCGCATGTGCTCGAACTCCGAAATATCCGCGCCGGAGACGAACGCCTTGTCGCCGGCGCCCTTCATGACGACGACGCGAACGTCCGGGTCGTTCTGAAAGCTCTCCATGATCGGCGGGATCGCCTCCCACATGGTGTAGGTCATGGCGTTGCGTTTTTCCGGCTGGTTGAAAATCATCCAGCCAATGCCATCGCGCTTTTCCGCGATCATCTTGCCGTCGGCGTATTCTGTGGTGGTCATTCTTCAAAATCTCCAAGATCCTTCATCCCGAGTAGCCGCAGAGCGGCGTATCGAGGGAGCCAGCGGTTACAAACCGAATGCCCCTCGATACGAGCCTTTGGCTCTACTCGAGGTGAAGGGTATGAATTGAACCGGAAACCTTACACCGCGCCCCGGTCGTGCATGGCCTTGATCGTGGCGGCGTCATAGCCAAGCCCCGCCAGGATCTCGTCCGTATGCTCGCCCTGTTCCGGCGTGGCGGTGCGGATCTGGTGCGGTGTGCGGGAGAGGCGGACCGCCTGGTTGACGATGCCGAACTCGCCCATGCGCGGGTGATTGATCGGCGTCGCCATTTCCAGGTGCTTGACCTGCGGGTCGGCGAACATCTGCTCCATGTTGTAGATCGGGCCGCAGGGCACGCCCTTCTCTTCGAACAGCTCCACCCAATAGTTGCTGGGCTTGTGCTGCGTCACCTCGGTGATGACGGCATTCATCTCCTTGCGGTTCTTGGAGCGCTTCGGCGCGGTGTTGAAGCGCTCGTCGGTGATCCACTCCGGATGGCCGATGGCCTTGCAGAAGCGCTCGTAGATCGGGCCGCCGGCGACGGCGATGTTGATGTGGCCGTCCGAGGTCGGGAAGACGCCGGTCGGGATGCTGGTCGGGTGGTCGTTGCCGGCGGAGACCGGAACCTCGCCCTCTTTCAGATAGCGCGCGGCCTGGAAGTCCAGCATCTGGATTTGTGCCTGCAACAGCGAGGTGGTCACCCACTGGCCCTTGCCGCTCGTCTCCCGCTCCAGCAGGGCGAGCAGGATGCCCTGGGCGCAGAACATGCCGGCGCAGAGGTCGGCAATCGGGATGCCGGCGCGCATCGGGCCGCCGCCGACCTCGCCGGTGATCGACATGATTCCGCCCATGCCCTGGGCGATCTGGTCGAAGCCGGGACGGTCGCGATACGGCCCGTCCTCGCCGAAGCCGCTGATCGAGCCCAGGATGATGCCGGGATTGACCTTGGCGAGGCTGTCATAGTCGATGCCCAGCCGGTATTTGACGTCGGCGCGGTAGTTCTCCACCACCACGTCGGACTCCGCCACCAGCTTCATGAAGACCTCGAGCGCGTCCGGGTCTTTCAGATTCAGGGTCAGCGAGCGCTTGTTGCGGTGCAGGTTCTGGAAGTCGGAGCCATCACGCGCACCGCCCAGCCCTTCCTTGCCATCCGGCGGACTCTCCACCTTGATCACGTCCGCGCCCCAGTCGGCCAGCTGCCGCACGCAGGTCGGGCCAGCGCGAACACGGGTCAGATCGAGCACTTTAAAGCGCGAAAGCGGCAGGCCGGTGGTGGCGGTGGCAGACATGGGGCGGGTTCCTCGGGTTGGAAGCGGAAAACATTGCCCGAGGTGATAGCGCAGGGAGGGGGAGGCTGCCAAGCGGGGAGGTCGGTCTCGAATCCCCTTGTCAATCATTTGCCCCCCGGATCGCGCCAATCACCGCGTCCGTCACCTCCTGCGTCGTCGCCTTGCCGCCCACGTCCGGCGTCATCACCCCCGCCGCGCAGACCTGCTCCACCGCGCGCATCAGGCGCTCCGAAGCCGCATTCTCGCCCAGGTGCTCCAGCATCTGGCAGGCGGTCCAGAAGGTGGCGACGGGGTTGGCGATGCCCTTGCCGGTGATGTCGAAGGCCGAGCCGTGGATCGGCTCGAACATCGAGGGGAAATGCCCCTCCGGGTTGATGTTGGCTGTCGGCGCGACGCCAATGCTGCCGGCCAGCGCGCCGGCCAGGTCCGAGAGGATATCGGCGTGCAGGTTGGTGGCGACCACGGTGTCTAGGCTCTTGGGGTTCAGGGTCATGCGCACGGTCATGGCGTCGACCAGCATCTTGTCCCAGGTCACGTCCGGGAACTCGTGCGAGACCTCCTCCGCGATCTCGTCCCACATCACCATGCCAAAGCGCTGGGCGTTCGACTTGGTCACCACGGTCAGGAACTTGCGCGGGCGCGACTGGGCGATGCGGAAGGCATAGCGCATGATCCGCGTCACACCGGTGCGGGTGAAGATCGAGACCTCAGTGCCCACCTCCTCCGGCTGGCCGCGGTGGGTACGCCCGCCATTGCCGGCATACTCGCCCTCCGAGTTCTCGCGCACGATCACCCAGTCCAGGTCGCCCACCCCGACATTGCGCAGCGGTGAGGTGATGCCCGGCAGGATCTTGGTCGGCCGCACGTTCGCGTACTGGTCGAAATTCTGGCAGATATTGAGCCGCAGGCCCCAAAGCGTGATGTGATCCGGCACATCCGGCGCCCCCACCGCGCCGAAATAGATCGCGTCGAACGGCTTGAGCTGCTCCAGCCCATCCGCCGGCATCATGATGCCATGCTTGCGGTAATAGTCCGTGCCCCAGTCAAACGTCCGGAACTCCAGCTTCAGGTCGCCCATCCGCTCCGCCAGAGCCTCCAGCACGGCAATGCCGGCCTCAATGACCTCGGGACCGATGCCGTCGGCGGGAATGGCGGCGATTTTGTGAGTGCGCATGGGGAGGTTCCGGCTGGCGTTCAGAGGATCAGCCTGTGTGCCGCAGAGCGCAGCGGAAGTCACGATGACATTTGGTCGAGGGGTAGGGGCTGGCTGGGCTTGGAAGGCCATATCATGACGGTGAGCCTTGGGGTACGCGAGCCTCAATTTTAACGGTCCCCTGTCGGACACCGCTCCTTTCACAGGCTGACTTTACCAAACGCCTCAGCCCTTGGTGGGCGGTGTAGTGGCGCGGTGCCTGCCTCCGTCTGACGGTCAACTCGGACACGTCGAGGAGGGGCCGTTACGGAATAGGGTTGATGTCGAATCAGATTACACATGCGGCGCGGGAAGATCGCCGCTGGTAAGTCCGCGCTAACCGCCAAGGCTGAAGCAATGGATGTCGCAGTGCTGATCACAGACAAGCCATGCCTGTGCCCGCTCATCGACGCGTTATTCGGTTTCCAAGCGAAATTTGAGGAAGGCCGCTCCGGCATACTCCACCTCACCGACAAAGACCGCGCCAAGTCGGCGGAGCGCACCAATGTTCCTGCGCGACGGAGGCAGCAGAAAGGTCACGAAGGGAATGCGCTTGTCGGCAATGGCGAAGTCGATTGCCTTTTTTGAAATCCGCACGCCAAGTCCGAAACAGTGCGGCTTGAGAACCAAACCGAAATCCCACTCGTCTCCCTCTTTCTGGAAACCACCCCACCCGACATAGTCGTTGTTTGACTGTATCGCCCAATGCCCGAGCCCGTCGCGGTTCCAGCACGCCTCTTTGGTGGAAACGAATTGAGCGACAGCGGCCTCATCCCATTCGAAATTCAACAAGGGCATATGTTCGGCTACACGCGGGTCGGACATTTGCGCAATAATTTCGGCCGGATCAATCGCGGTCAATCTGGTGAATGTGATCTCGTGCATCGCCTGGGCGCCCGTCTGAACCGCCCCGGAATTCCCGGAGGGTCTATCCGCTCAGACATAGGCATGCCGCCCTCCGAACCAAAGCGGAAAGCGTCTCAAATGCCGACGACATATCGACATGATGATCCGGATTGCACTTCAACCCGGTCTTCGCCGAACCCCCACCACCGTCAAAAACCCTCAGCCGAAATCCAGGCCGCCACCCGACTCGCGGATCGCCGAGGATGACAGATCCAGCCTGAAATGATGCTCTGGTATCTCCGCGAACAGGTCCACGAAGCGCCGCGGCACGGCGATATCCTTCAGCGTCAGCAACCGCCCGCCCTTGTCGACCCGCACCGCCACCAGGAAGCTCCCGCCGGACTGGCCGATTTCTTCCAGTGCCGCGTGCATGCGGTCTTCGTCGTGGTCGTAGTAGCGGGCCGCCACCAGCCGCTCCGCCGTGTCGGCGCCGACGACGAAGGTGGTGCCGGAGAACAGGCGGGATTTCTCCAGAAAGGTCGGTGCGCGGGTCAGTTCGACCGGCGACTTCCAGGCGAACTGGCGCAGGCGGTTGCGCACCACATCGCCCGTCAAGGGAGGCTTGTCGACATTGGTCACCGACATCTCGAACGTCATCGGATGCTCGCGGATGTCGCTCGCGGTCCGGGCGAGCCGCACATGTCCGTCATGGACCGGGTTGAACGAACCCGGCATCACCAAAGGCGGCGAGGCGCCTCCGATCACAAGCTGCCCGTCCGGCAGGGCCGTCACCCGGTCGACGGAGCCGGCCAGCAGCGCGTCAATCGTATCGGTCGCCGGGACGTCCGCCTCGGCGAATGGCTCGTCCGGGCCCAGCAGGCTTTGCGGTGAAGGGGCATCGACGCCGCAGGCCTTCGCCAGCCACAGAATGATTGAGCGCGCGACCAGCGCCTCTTCCTCCGGGCGGTCGCGTCGGCCCTTGGCCAGCACCACGGTGCAGTGCGAGACGCCGCCGGCCCCGACGCAGGCGATGTGGAAGCGGTGCTCGCCCCGGCGCGGCCGGTCGCTGACCAGAGCCGCCGTCGCACCGACGCCGACCAGATCGGTGCCGGCGGGCACCATGCCAGCCGCCCGCACCCGCGCCCTCTGCGCCATGGCGATGGCCGTATCGGCGCTACAGGCCTGGGCGGGAGCGAAGCCCAGAAAGCTCTCCAGCGCCTGCTCGCTATAGGGAACCTGCACCTCGATCAGCAGCTGCGAGCCACCCGGTATCCGCAGCAATTCCCCCACCGCGCCGGTGCCGCCGCCGGTAATGGCCAGCGCTGCCTTGCGGCCGGAGGTGTGGGTGGCGGAGATCAATCGTATCCACGCGTCGTCAGAAAAATCCATACAGGGCACACTATCTGACCGGTTTCCGAAGACCGTCAACGTATGAAGCGGCGCAGAGAGTGTCAATTTCCCCGGTAGAGTATCAGGCCTTCCAGGCCGCAAAGGCTGAGGCTGGGCGAGATTTTCTCAAGAATCATCGCCATCGACATGCAGATATTGAACCGTCCCGCTCTCCCTGAACGGTTCGCTGCCGGAAAACGCCGCCTCCGATGGCGGCATCTTCCGGCGATACGATAACGTCAGGCCCAGCCGAGCTGTTTCAGGGAATGAGCGTCGTTCCAGATCTTGGTCATGCGGGCGATCTTGCCGCCCTCGAATTCCATGACATAGGCATAATCCGCGGCAACGGTCTTGCCCGTTGGAGGTACAGGACCGCCTTCACCGGTCTGTGTTCCCTTGAAGACCGACGTGGCGACTACGGTGTTGCGCTCGTGATCGGTAGAGAACGTCTTCAGGTCGTAGTGACCGTCCGGGACCGGCGTCAGCAGCCCGGCCGCCCAGCCGGTATAGCCCTCAACCGTCGTGATGTCGGCCAGCGCGTCCGCCTGGCAGAAGAACGGCGCGCCGTCGTGGCAGTACTGTTTGCACACGTCCCAACCCTTGCCGGTTTCACAGGCGTCGAAGAAGGCCATAGCGGTTTCGGAAATCGTCATCTTGTCGTTCCTCTATCAGGT
>JAPOJR010000156.1 GCA_029978325.1 Alphaproteobacteria bacterium
TTACAGTGGATGCCAGTACAGTGAACGTCAGTGGTACCGGCGCGTCGCTGCAAATCGGCCGGGGGGATGCTGTAGGAACTGTTATCGTCCGCAACGGCAGTGCGGTTGACCTTACGTCTACTTCCGACCACGCGAATGATTTCGCAAACATCCATGTTGGATTCACAGGCAGTGGCAATAACGCATCATTGTCCGTGGAAGACTCAGCCGTTAACCTCAATGGGATGGCCGGTGGAGCCAATATCTTCGTGGGAAGCGATAGCACCAATGGTGTCGCTAGCTTTTCTGGCGCAACCACTGTGGTTACATTGGATGCAACGGTCAGCACGGGTTTGGTCGTTGGCCGTGACACAGGCAACGGTGTTGCCAACATTTCCGATGGCGCGACGATCAATATCAACGGCGATGTTGGGCGTCTGGATGTCGGCCGGGTCGGTGCCACCGGCACCGTCAACATTACCAGTGGCGGCAAGATCAACGCCATCGGCGCCAATGACGGCGATGCCTTCATCGGCGCGGCGTTCACGAGCTTCGGCCGTCCAGCCGGGGGGACCGGAACGGTCATTGTCGATGGCGCCGGCTCGGAACTGAACGTGCTCGACCGCATCATTGTCGGTGCGCCGGAGGCATTCGGCGGTGGCACCGCCACCGGCACGCTCACCGTACGCAATGGTGGCGTTGTCAACGCGACCACCATCAATGTTGGCACTGGCGGCACGCTCAACGGCAATGGCACGATCAATGCCAATGTCGTGGTCGATGGCGGCACGGTGGCGCCCGGCAACTCGCCCGGCACGATGACCATTAACGGCGACTTTGACCTATTGATGGGGCGCCTGGTGGTCGAAATCGCGGGCACGGGCGCTGGCCAGTTCGATGTGTTCAATGTCCTTGGCAATGCCGACCTTTCGGGTGGCATTGTGGAGTTTAGGTTTGAGAATGGTTTTGCACTGACGACCGGCCAGACCTTAGATTTCTTCGCCACAACCGGCGCGCTCGACCTGACCGGCGTTACATACGAGGTAAGCGGCTTGAAAGACGGCTTTCAGTTCGATGTAGCGCAGGACGGTGGTGGCGGATTGGCGGTGGAAGCTCTGAACGACGGCGAGGCTCTGCCTACGTCCGAGCCCACGGCGGCCGGCCTGATCGGCGCCGGTCTCCTGGCCCTGTGGAGCCGTGCGCGCCTCAGAGCCCGCCGCTCAGCCTGAGCGCCGCCCCTGCCAGATACAGCGATCCGGCCACCAACACCGGACCGCCTTCGCTCAACCTTCCCGCGCTTTGCAGCGCGGTGGGCAGGTCGGTAGCGACCTCGGCGCTAAGACCGGCGGCGCGGGCGGCTTCGGCCAGCGTCTCCGGCGGCAGGCCGGCGGTCGAGCGCGGAACCGGCACAGCAATGACATGCTTCACCACCCTGGCCAAGATTGCCAGCATCTGGCGATAATCCTTGTTGCCCAGCGCCCCCATGATCAGTACCGGCGGCTCCGGCCAGGTAGCTAGCTCCCCGGCCAGCACCTCTGCGGCGGCGGGATTGTGGGCGCCGTCGAGCCAGACCGGCCCTGCCGGTGCTGCCAGCCGCGATACGGCATGGTCCGCCGGCAGGCATTGCAGACGCGCCGGCCATTCGGCCCGTTGCAGGCCGCGGGCGACAGTGTCCTGCGAAAACCCCGGCGTCTGCAAAGCCTCCAACGTGGCGATCGCCACGCCTGCATTGTCGAGTTGGTGGCGGCCACGCAAGGCCGGCATGGGAAGACGCCAGTCCAGGCCTGGGCTACGGTAGCGGAATCCACTATCGGCCAGCGGCTCTATCTGCCAATCGATTCCGGCCTCACGTACCGGCGCGCCTAATGAGGCAGCCTCTGCCTGCAACACTGCCTGGGATTCAGCGTGCTGCAATGCGAAAATAGCTGGGGTGCCCGGCTTGATGATACCGGCTTTCTCGGCGGCAATCTGGGCCAGCGTGTCGCCCAGAAACTCCTTATGGTCGATGCCGATCGGCGTGATGACGCTCGCCGCTGTTCGCGGAATGATGTTGGTTGCGTCGAACCGCCCGCCAAGCCCGACCTCCAGCAACAGGTAGTCCGCGTGCACGCGCGCGAACGCCAATGTCGCCGCAGCCATCGCCATTTCGAAAAAAGTGATCGGGGCCTCGCCGTTCGCCGCCTCGCATTCTTCCAGCAGGTCGACCAGGTAGGGCTCTGCGATCAACTCGCCGGCCAGGCGGATACGCTCGGTAAACGAGACCAGGTGCGGCGAGGTAAGGACGTGGACCTTATGGCCGGCGGCCTCCAGCATCGCGCGCAGAAAGGCGACGGTGGAGCCCTTGCCGTTGGTGCCGGCGACGTGGATCACCGGCGGCAGGTCATTCTCCGGATGGCCGAGACGGGCGAGCAACCGTTGCAGCCGCTCCAGCGTCAGGTCGATCACCTTCGGATGCAGGCGCGACAGGCGCTGCACGATGGGATCGAACGGCTCTACCGGGTCGAGGGTGGAGAGAGTGGGGGGGCTCAAGCCTGATGCGCGCCATCCGCCAAGGATTGCACCAAACCCAGCACGTCGCTGACCAGGCCGGGATTGGCCTTGCCGTGGGCGTCCAGGGAATCGCGCACCCGGTTTACGATGGCCGAGCCGACGACCACCGCATCCCCCAGCGCGCCGATCTTCCGGGCTTGTGCCGGCGTGTTGACGCCAAAGCCGATGGCAATGGGCAGGTCGGTGTGGCGGCGCAGACGGTCTACGACAGGCTTTAGTGCCTCGACCGTCGGCGATTTGGTGCCGGTGATGCCGGTGATGCTGACGTGATAGATAAAGCCGCTGGCCGTCCCCACCACCTTGGGCAGGCGGTCGTCCAGCGTCGTTGGCGCGGTCAGGCGGATGATGTCGAGGCCGGCGGCCTCGGCCGGAATACGCAGTTCCGAGTCTTCCTCCGGCGGCAGGTCGACGGTGATCAGGCCATCGACGCCGGCGGCAGCGGCATCGCGGGAGAATGTCTCGCAGCCATAGATGTAGATCGGGTTGAAATAGCCCATCAGCACGATGGGCGTCTCGTTGTCCTGCTCGCGGAAGCGGCGGACCATGTCCAGCACCTTGCGCATGCTGGAGCCCGCCTTCAGCGCCCGCTGGCCAGCGGCCTGGACGGAGGGGCCGTCGGCGGCGGGGTCGGTGAACGGCACACCCAGTTCGATCACGTCGGCGCCCGCGCCCGGCAGACCCTTCAGGATCTCGAACGAGGTCTCCAGGTCCGGATCACCGGCAGAGATATAGGCGACGAAGCCCTTGCGGCCCTGCGTCTTCAGATCGGCGAAGCGTTTGGCGATGCGGCTCATAGCTCAACCCCCAGGTGTTCGGCGACGCTGAACACGTCCTTGTCGCCACGCCCACACATGTTCATCACCAGGATATGGTCCTTGGGCAGGTCCGGCGCGATCTTGCAGACATGGGCCAGCGCATGGGCCGGCTCCAGCGCCGGGATGATGCCCTCGATCTTGGAGCAGAGCTGGAAGGCGTCCAGCGCCTCCCGGTCGGTTACCGGCACGTACTGCACCCGGCCCTGATCGGCCAGCCAGGAATGCTCCGGCCCGATGCCGGGATAGTCGAGCCCGGCGGAGATGGAGTGCGCCTCCTGAATCTGACCGTCCTCGTTTTGCAGCAGGTAGGTGCGGTTGCCGTGCAGCACGCCCGGCGAGCCGCCGGTGATGGCGGCGGCATGTTCGCCGGTCTCGACGCCACGGCCCGCAGCCTCCGCACCGATGATCTTCACGTCCTTGTCGTCCAGGAAGGGATGGAACAGGCCGATGGCGTTGGAGCCGCCGCCGATGCAGGCGACCAGCGTATCCGGCAGGCGGCCTTCCGCCTCCAGGATTTGTTCCTTTGCTTCGCGGCCAATGATCGACTGGAACTCGCGCACCATCTCCGGATAGGGGTGCGGGCCGGCCGCCGTTCCGATGACGTAATAGGTGTCATCCACGTTGGCGACCCAGTCGCGCAACGCATCGTTCATCGCGTCTTTCAGCGTTGCAGAGCCCGATGTGACCGGCACGATCTCCGCACCCAGCAGTTTCATCCGAAAGACGTTCGGCTTCTGCCGCTCTACGTCCGTCGCACCCATATAGACCGTGCAGGGCAGGTCGAAGAGGGCGCAGAAGGTGGCGGTGGCCACGCCGTGCTGGCCGGCGCCGGTCTCGGCGATGATGCGGGTCTTGCCCATGCGCTTTGCCAGCAGCACCTGGCCCAGGCAGTTGTTGGCCTTGTGGCTGCCGGTGTGGTTCAGCTCATCCCGCTTGAAGTAGATCTTGGCGCCGCCCAGGTGCGCGGTCAGGCGCTCGGCGAAATACAGGGGGGAGGGGCGGCCGACATAATGCTTGGCGTAATAATCCCACTGGCGCCAGAATTCCGGGTCGTTCTGAGCGGCGCGGAACGCCTTCTCGACCTCCAGGATCAGGGGCATCAGCGTTTCGGCGACGTAGCGTCCGCCGAATATGCCGAAGCGGCCGTTGTCGTCCGGGCCAGAGCGGAAAGAATTCAGTGTGTCGGGCATCGCCAGGGTGCCTTACAAATTTAGGGAAACGAGATGGCCCACGCTGGCGGAAAAGCCGCCGGAATGGGCGGTTCAGTCTCTGCCACAGATCGCAGCCGGCGGCTAGGGTTGAGACGTTGCCGCGGCCCTAAGCCCCGCCAAGATTATTGTGCGCGAGCATTCAGGGCATCGTGGCGGGCCTGGATGTCGGCTGGCCAGGTGCTTTTGATATAGGTGAGCGAAGCGATGATCTCGCGGTCGGACAACAGGTCCTCGAAGGCGGGCATATCGCTTTCGATCGGTCGGCCGGCCACGCGCGACAGGCCGAATTTGGTGATGGCATAGAGCAGTGCGTCGGCATGGTGCCAGGTATGGCCCGTTGCATCGTGCGGCGGCGCGGGCATGCGGCCGGTCGGCTTGCGTTGTCGCCAGTTTGGCTCGCCCTGCAACATGGCGCCGTGGTACGAGGCACAGGAATCGGCATAAACCGTACGGCCCAGCGCGACCAAGCTAGGGTCCGTCCGGTCGATGCGGAAGGCGGTAGCATCCGCGCCGGCGCGTTCCATCGGCCACAGCAATGCGCTGAGCAGTCCCAATGCGGTTGCGGCTATGGCGAATCGCTTCGGTCCCATCGAATTTTCAAATCCTGAGTGTTACTGTCGGATCGCCGCTACCGCAGCAAGGAAAGATCGGATGCGGGCAGGATCTTTCTGGCCGGGCTCACTTTCGACGCCGGAGGACACGTCGACGGCCTTTGCCCCGGTCAGTTGTACCGCCTCGGCAATGTTGCCGGCGTGCAGGCCGCCTGACAAAAGCCAGGGCAGGGGCCATTCGCTGCCGGTCAACAGAGTCCAGTCAAAGCTGACGGCGTTCCCGCCCGGCAGCTTGCTGCCCTTCGGCGGCTTGGCGTCGAACAGCAACCGGTCGGCGGCGCCGAAGTACTGGCGCGCGCGTTCGACGTCTGCCGGCTCGGCGATGGAGACAGCTTTCCAGACGGGCAGACGAAACCGTTCCCGCACCTCGGCCACCCGCGCAGCAGATTCCTTGCCATGCAGTTGGATCGCATCTAGCGCAACGGTGTTCAATGTTTCCGTCAGCAGTCCGTCGTCAGGCTCGACGAATACCCCGACGCGTCTGGCGGTGCCTGCGGCCTGCGCGCTGAGTGCCGCCGCCGCCGACAGGGTTACAAACCGAGGGGAGGGAGGAAAAAACATCAATCCCACCCACGCAGCTCCGCCCTCCAGCGCTGAAGCCATCGCCGCCGCTGAGTTGATACCGCAGATTTTGGCTTGCACCGGCATCTTATCGCGCCAGCGACTCGGCGATCTGACGCGCGGCTTCGCCTGGATCGGCCGCTGCGGTGATGGGGCGGCCGATCACCAGCGCCGTTGCGCCGGCAGCCATGGCGTCGGCGGGTGTCATGACCCGCTTTTGATCCTGACTGGCGGCGCCCGCCGGGCGAATGCCGGGCACGACCAGGTCAAAGCCCGGCCCGATTTCGCGGCGCAGCATCCCCACTTCCGCGGGCGAGCAAACAACGCCATTTGCGCCGTTGGCCTTGGCCATGCGGGCCAGGCGCAGCACTTGCTCTGCTGCCGGGCCTTGCTGGCCGACCGCGGCCAAGTCAGCGTCATCAAGGCTGGTGAGCACTGTCACGGCCAAGAGGCGCGTATTTGGGCTGGCGGCGGCAACAGCTTCGGCGGCGGCGCTGACCATAGCCGGTCCTCCGCCCGCATGGATGTTAATGTACCGCGGCTGCAAGTGCGCCAGCACGGCGCGCAAACCGCCGGCGACGGTGTTCGGGATATCGTGCAGTTTCAGGTCGAGAAACAGCGGCGTGTGTGCGGCCACCTTCTGGGCCCCGGCAGCACCGTGGGCATAAAAGAATTCCAGGCCGACTTTCACGCCGGCCAGGTGCGGAGCTACGGCTTTTGCCCAGCCTTCAGCTTGGCCCAAATCGGTGGTGTCGAGGGCGACAAAGATGGGTGCGGTCATTGCAGTGGCCTGAAACTAGGCAGCGCGGCCGGGCAGTCGGGCGGGATGGTGGACGATAGCGCCTGCGCTATGCCCCATGCCAGCGGCGGCAGCGCGTGCTTGGTCGGCCGCGTCTGCGGCCTGCCGCATGTCGGCGAGTTGGCCTTTGAGGTCTTCCACTTCTTTGCGGGCCTGGTGCAGCTCGCTCAGGTAACTGCGGCCCAGCCGACGGCTGCGGCCGTCGCAGAACCACATGACCACGGCTCCGCCGAAAAACCCGATCAGCCATGCGCCGAGCACCGCCAGAAATAGCGGCATCTGAATCTGATCCGGGAGCCCCCATACGGCGAGCGTCACGGGCTCCCGCGATTCAATCACGAACAGGACAGCAACCAAACCGGCCGCTAATCCAATTGCCCAGCCGAACAGGCGCGTGAGGAATTGCATGGTGTGATGGTCCTTTTCTGAGCGTCCAGCCGGTGTTTCGACCAACCTAGGGATTTTGGGCGCGCGCGTGCACCAAAATATCGACGCAGCCGCGCCGCCCTCTCTCCACACGCCGGATCGGGAATTTGCGGGCGGTACTGTGGCGGAGGGCGCTGAAGAACCAGGGCGCTAGTCGCTGGCGTTCAGGCGTTCCCGCAATTCCTTGCCGCATTTGAAGAACGGCATTTGCTTGGCTTCCACCGGCACGGCCTCGCCTGTCCTGGGATTGCGGCCGACGCGAGCGTCGCGGCGTCTGGCGGAAAAAGCGCCGAATCCGCGCAATTCGATACGGTTTCCTTCCGTCAGCGCATCGGTGATTTCGTCAAATATCGCGTTCACGATCCGCTCAACATCCCGCAGATACAGATGGGGATTACGGTCTGCTAACCGCTGTATAAGTTCTGATTTTGTCAAAGCTTCGTCCCTCCGACATAAGCATACTACCACGCCGTCCTGGCGCAGCTTTAATGCTGCCTCCCTGGATCGGAATTCCGTCCATCGTCAGCTTATCCCTAAGCTCACACAAATTTTTGTATTTGTTTATAAGCCAGCCTGCCAAAGCGCCAGCGGGCCGTCAAGCATTGGTTGGGCGCCA
>JAPOJR010000157.1 GCA_029978325.1 Alphaproteobacteria bacterium
GATCGGCCTGACCAAGCGAATTGGCGAGTCACGCACGATGATAAATTTTCCGCAGATAACCGCATAACCGGGCTATCCGGTCTAGCCTAGCGGGAATGACTGTGACACACTCCCCCTAGCCCTGCTGCAAAACCTGACAACAGGCCGCAGATGCTACACACAATGGGAGGTTATTACACCAATGCGATCTTTCCTCGCTGCCGCGGCGCTTGCGCTGTTCGGCACTTCTGCCGCCACTGCCGCTGACGGTTTGCCGAAACAAATCTCGTGGACCGCCTACGGCACCACATCATCCGGCTATGCCCAATCGGTTGGCCTCGGCAATATGCTGAAGGCGAAATACGGTACGGATCTCCGCATCATTCCGGGTAAGAACGACGTCAGCCGTATGTTGCCGTTGAAAGCCGGCCAGGCCGATATTTGCGCCTGCGGAATCGCCGCCTATTTCGGTCAGGAAGGCGTCTTTATGTTCGCCAACGACCGCTGGGGCCCGGTGAAACAGTACAATCTGTTCAACAATATCGGCCGCAATGGCCAGTCAACCATTGTTGCCGGCGATTTGGGCGTCAAGTCCTTTGCCGACCTGAAGGGCAAGCGCGTTTCCTGGGTCAAGGGTTCGCCGGCGCTGCAGGTGAACCTTTTGGCGGCCTTGGCATTCGGCGGCCTGACGTTGGATGACGTGAAAGTGGTTGTCATGCCGGGTTGGGGCCAGTCGATGCAGGCCATCATCAATGGCCAGTCGGACGCGGCTGCAGGCTCGACTATCTCCAGCGTCTATAACCAATTGGGCGCCAGCCCGCGCGGTTTGTTCCACGTGACCATGCCGCACAATGACGAAGCCGCCTGGGCACGCGCCAAAGCGGTGGCCCCGTTCTGGAATAAATCAATCGTCGAAGTCGCCATTCGCGGCGAGGAAAACACCTCTGGCAAGATGCCGTTCGAAGGCAACAACTACCCCTACCCAATCTTTGTCGGCATGTCGTCGTTGAGCGACGACACGGCATATGGCCTGACCAAAGCTGTCATCACCAATTACGAGGCATACAAAGACGCTGGCCCCGGCATGGACGGCTATCAGTTGAAGAATCAGAACTTCCAGTGGATCTTCCCGTACCATGCCGGCGCCATTCGCTTTTATAAGGAAGCCGGCGTTTGGAACGAGGCCGCCCAGGCCAATCAGGATGCTAACCTGAAACGCATTGACGTGCTGGCGGCTGCTTGGGCGGATTTCCAGGCTATGAAGATTTCCGGGGACAGCTATGAGACCAAGTGGCTTGAGGTGCGCGCCAAGCATTTGAAAGCTGCCGGAATGGCAGTTCCGTTCGGCAAGCCATTGCCGGAGCCGAAATAACCTTCACAAGAGTCAAAGACTAACTGCGTCGGCCGGTGGCAAAACCTGCCGACGCGCAAGGCTGTTATTCTTGCCTTTACGATTTGTGCATGCTCAAATCGTTACGCTAAACTTGGCTGGTGGCGTTTGTTTCCGACTCCAGCCATTTTATGACAACCAGTACAGGGAGAACCACTGATGCGTACTCTAATCGCCGCCACGCTGGCTGCGGCACTTGCCGCCGGCAGCGCCGTTGCCGCAGACGTCAAGCTGCCAAGCCAGATCTCCTGGACCGCCTATGGCACCACCTCCTCCGGTTATGCCCAGTCGGTCGGCCTCGGCAACATGCTGAAGGGGAAGTATGACGTCGATCTGCGCATTATTCCCGGCAAGAACGATGTCAGCCGGATGCTGCCGCTGAAAGCCAAGCAATCGGAAATCTGCGCCTGCGGCATTGCCTCGTATTTCGGTCAGGAAGGCGTGTTCATGTTCGCCAATGACCGTTGGGGGCCGACGCCGCTCTATAACCTGTTCAACAATATCGGCCGCAATGGCGCCGCACTGATCGTCGCCGGCGACCTGGGCGTCAAGTCATGGGCCGATCTGAAGGGCAAGCGCGTCACCTGGGTTAAGGGTTCGCCGGCTCTGAACCTGAATGCTACTGCTGTGCTGGCGTTTGGCGGCCTAACCTGGAATGACGTGCAAAAGGTCCAGGTGCCGGGATGGGGCCAGTCGATGCAAGCCATTATCGATGGCCAGGCGGATGCCGCCTACGGGTCGACCATCTCCAGCAAATATAATCAGATCAGCGCCAGCCCCCGCAGCCTGCTCCATGTAACATTCCCCCATGCAGACAAGGCCGCCTGGCAACGGGCCCAGGCGATCGCTCCGCACTGGTATCCGGTCCAGGTGTCCAATGCGGTTGCCATCGAGAAGAACACGGCAGGCACGCCGACTTACGAAGGCGTCGGCTTCCCCTACCCGATCTTCGTGTCATTGCCGAGCCTGGCGAACGAAACGGCATACAGCCTGACCAAGGCAGTGATGGAAAACTACGAGAGCTATAAAGACGCGGGGCCGGGCATGGATGGCTATCAGGTGAAGAACCAGAACCTGTCCTGGATCTTCCCGTATCATCCGGGCGCGATCACCTATTGGAAGGAAATCAAGAAGTGGACGGCCGAAAATCAGGCCAACACCGATGCCCTGCTGAAACGGAACGAAGTCCTGGCGGCGGCCTGGAAAGCTTTCAAAGCAATGAATGTTGACGAAAAGAGCTATGAAAGCAAATGGCTGGACGTCCGCAAGCAGCATTTGGAGGCGGCCGGCATGCCGGTGCCGTTCCCGAAACCGCTAGAGGGCTAACCCCGCGATGGATCCCAGGCGTGCTCCCCGTCCAGGAGCCGCCTGTTGCCTGTTCAATCCGCCCGTCGCCTACATCGTTCGGCGGCGGGCTATTCGGTCCCGCAGTCAAGCCTGCCTGCCGGGCCATCCGCACAAGAGCAGTCCCCACCTATGACCCGCCCGTCCTCGGACCTCGATCCGCTCAATGCGGAACAGGCGATCGAACAGGCCGAAGCCTCGATCGACCGCCATCGCAAACTCTCCCCCTTTTGGTGGACAGTGCTGCTGACATCTGCGCTGCTTTCGATTGTGCTGTCGATCTATGTGATCTTCGGCCTCGGGAATCGCATTGGCACCTATGTGCCGCTGGAAACCGAGTACTTCTATTCCATGCTCGGCCTGTTGTTGCCGCTGGTATTCCTGCTCTATCAACCATGGCCGGGTGTCGGTCCAATCGACAGAGTGCCTTGGTATGACATGATTTTGGCGGCGATCCCATTTGCGATCTCCGTCTATTTCGTGATGCATGGTAACGAGATTCTGTTGGATGGCTGGGAATATCTGCCACCGGAATTGCCGGCGATCCTGGCGTTCGTTATGTGGGCGATTGTGCTGGAGGCGGTGCGGCGCGCCGGTGGGATTCCGATCTTCGCCATCTGCGTGCTGTTGTCGATTTACCCCGTCTACGCCGATGTCTTCCCAGGCGTCTTCCAGGGACAGCCGACCACGTGGGAAGTGGCAGCCGCCTTCCACCTGTTTGGCACCGAAAGCGTTTTGGGCATTCCCATGAACGCCTTCGCCAACCTGGTGGTGGGCTTCCTGGTGTTCGGCGTGGCGTTGCAGTTTACCGGCGGCGGCGCGTTTTTCCTGAACCTGGCATTCGCCATGCTGGGCAAGTTCCGTGGCGGGCCGGCGAAAGTCGCGATTTTCGCGTCGGGCCTGATGGGCTCGATGAGCGGCTCGGTCATCACCAATGTGCTCACCACCGGCGTCATGACCATTCCGGCGATGAAGCGGGTTGGCTTCCGCGCCAGCTATGCCGGCGGCGTCGAAGCCTGCGCATCGACTGGCGGCGTGCTGATGCCGCCGATCATGGGCTCAACCGCCTTCGTTATGGCGACCTATCTGGAGATTCCGTACGCGGAGATCGTGCTGGCCGCGATCATCCCGTCGATCCTCTATTACTTTGGCCTGTTCGTGCAGATCGATGCCTATTCCGCGCGCTATCACCTGAAAGGCCTGCCGGTATCGGAATTGCCGCGGGCAATGGATGTGCTGAAGAACGGCTGGTATTTCATCTTCGTGTTCGCGCTGTTGATCGTCATGCTGATGTATATGCAACGCGAGGCGCAGGCGCCCTATTACGCGACGGCGTTGTTGCTGCTGATTAACCAGGTCTCGGCACGGCACCGTTGGAACCTGGCCAAGCTGATGGACTTCCTGGTCGGCATCGGCAAGCTGTTTACCGAGCTGGCGGCGATCCTGGCGGGTATCGGCCTGATCATCGGTGCGCTGACGCTGTCGGGCAAGATCGGCTCTATTGCGTATGAGTTGGTGAACCTTGCCGGCAATGACGTGATCATGCTGCTAATCCTGGGTGCGCTGACCAGCTTTGTGCTGGGCATCGGCATGACCGTGACGGCGGCCTATCTGTTCCTGGCGGTGACGGTGTCGCCGGCGCTGGTGCAGGGCGGCTTGAACCCGCTGGCGGTGCACCTGTTCCTGCTCTATTGGGGCATGATCTCGTTCATCACGCCGCCGGTGGCAATCGGCGCCTATGCGGCGGCGAGCGTTGCTGAGGCGAACCCGATCAAGACTGGCCTGGAGGCGATGCGGCTGGGTACGATCATCTACTTCGTGCCGTTCTTCTTCGTCCTGAACCCGGCGCTGATCGGGCAAGGCACCTTTATCCATGTCAGCTTTGTGTTTGCCACCGCTATCGTCGGCGTAGTCTTCCTGTCCGCGGCATTGCAAGGCTACTTAGTCGGCGTCGGCAGACTGACCGTATGGGGGCCTGTCGGCGTCGTGCTACGGATCATGCTGTTCATCGGCGGCCTGGCTATGATGCTGCCGGGCGGCCCGCTGGTCGGCTACAGCAACTTGCAGCTGACCATTGCTGCAGCAGTGTTGCTGGTGCCGGCCATTGGCCTCGCCTGGGTCGCGAACCGAGGCAAGCCGGCTGCGGCTTAGCCAATATCGCAAAACTATTGAGGCGCTGCCCGTCAGGACAGCGCCTCTTTTTATGCCGGTCGGGCGGGCGTGATTAGCGCCTCGCCTTTTCCGCCTCATACGGATGGATCGGGCGTTGCTCTAGCCCATCAGGCCGCCGTCATCGCGGCTGATCGCGATAACCGACGAACGCGGCACGGCATCACCGCCTTCCGGCCAGTGGCTGTTACCTTTTTCACCTGGATGCTGAATACCGACGAACATGGTTTTCTTGTCCTGGCTCCAGGTAATGCCGGTAATTTCACACTCCTTCGGGCCGACCAGGAAGCGCTTGATCTCGCCGGTTTCGGTGTTGCCGACCAGCATCTGGTTGTTGCCCTGGCCGGCAAAGTCCTTGGCGTTGGAATAGTTGCCGTCGGTCTGGATCCAGAGGCCGCCCTGGCTGTCGAACTTCAAGCCGTCCGGCGAATTGAACATGTTGTCCGCGGTGACGTTCTTGGAGCCGGCATTGGCGTCATTGTGGACGGTCGGATTGCCCGCGAGCACAAACAAATCCCAAGCAAAGGCCTCGGCGGTGTGGTCGCCACCCGCCGGCATCCAACGCACAATCTGGCCGTAGTTGTTCTTCTCGCGCGGGTTCGGGCCATTGGCCGGGGTCGGGTCGCCGCCGGCGTTTGGCTTGACGCCGCGGTTCTTGTTGTTGGTCAGCGCGCAGCAGACCTCAGCCTTCAGCGGATTGGCGGCAACCCATTCCGGACGGTCCATGGTAGTGGCGCCGACGGCGGAGGCCGCCTGGCGGGTATGGATGCAGATTTCCGCCATGCTCGCCATGCCGGTGGAAGCGGGCGTCAACTCCACCCACATACCCGTGCCATCATCGCTGAACTTCGCGACATACAGCTTGCCGGTGTCGAGCAGAGCCGAATTGTCGCCGTCTTTGGCGAACTTTCCGGCAGACACGAACTTGTAGATGAACTCGCCACGCTCGTCGTCGCCCATATAGACCACGACATGGCCATTGTCCGCCACCACAAGCTCTGCATTCTCATGCTTGAAGCGGCCAAGGGCGGTGCGTTTCTTCGGCGTTGAGGATGGGTTCAGCGGGTCGATTTCGACGATGAAACCGGCGCGATTCGGCTCGTTCGGATGCTTTGCGATGTCGAAGCGCTCGTCGGCCATGGCCCAGGCATAGCCCCAGTCCTTCGGGCCGATGCCGTACCGCTTGAACTCGGCCGGGATCTTGATCTCAGCATCGCTGGACGAGAAATAACCGTTGAAGTTTTCCTCGCAGGTCAGATACGTGCCCCAAGGTGTCTGGCCGTTGCCGCAGTTGTTCATAGTGCCGAGCGCCTTGGTGCCCGAGGGGTCCGCGGCGGTTTTCAGAAGATCGTGGCCGGCAGCCGGGCCGGTGATGTCGATTGGCGTGTCGACGGTCAGGCGGCGGTTGTACTTGCTGTCGAGTACGACAGACCACTTGCCGCCGTGTTGGGCAATCTCGAATACCGAAACTCCATGGCCGGCTTTGCCTTTGCGCACGTCGTCAGCATTGGCTGGCTTGCCGTCCGGACGGTTGCCGAAAATGATGTTGCGGTTGACGTACTCATTGTTGACCGCCATCACGCTCTTGCCGTCGGGTGCAGCAAAGAGGGACATACCGTCGTTGTTGTCGCCAAACGCGGTTTCCTGGCTCTCGCCGGTGCCACGGGTGACATGGTCAAACGCTGGCTTACCCGACCAAAGCGGATCGCCCCAGCGCACCAGCACCTCGGCCTTGAAGCCCTTCGGCACGGTGACTTGGTCCAAGGAATTCGCGGCAATCGGCTCGAACGATAGCCAGCCGGCGGCAGCGCGGGCGTCACGGGCGGCCAAAGAGCCGGCGCCCAGCACAAATGCGCTGGCGCCAACCATGGCGGAGCCCTTCAGGAAGCCACGGCGGGACAGGAAGCGCTCGGCAATGCCGTCAAAATCGGTGATCTCCGGGCGGGGATAGTTGATCTCGTCGAACTCGTCGAACGAAACAGTCGGGGGCACGGGCTTCGTCATGGCTGTTAGTCCTTTGCGACAGAAACGAACGCAGGTGGCGCTCCTTTGAGCCCACGCCGCGCGGTTGCGTGTGTCGCCCGGCCCGATGAATTTCATATTGCAGTTTTATGAAGCTTTTGTTTCCGGCTATTCCGCCGCTGTTTTCGAAGCCTGGCCCTGGACCGTGAAGAAGCTGGCGCTCTTTGGCTGGGCCGGCAGCTCAACCTCAGGCACCGTCAACCGCGCCACCCGAGCCGCCTTACCGCGGATAATGCTGCCCTCGTTCGGGTTCGGCATTGGGTTTTTCGCCAACGGCACGGCATCCGCTGCGGTATAGACACAGATATAGAGCCCTCGGGACGCCGTACCATGATTGGGGTCGCTGCCATGCGCCAATCGGGTATGCATCAGGCAGACGCTGCCGGCCGGCCCAACGACCGGCACATCCACCGCTTTCATCCGGGCGGTGACGTCCGCCGCCATGCGGCCGGTAAAGGTCTCTCCATCAAACAACGAGTGCAGGTCGCCCTTGTGCGAGCCGGGAACGACTTTCAGGCAGCCATTTTCCTCGGTCACGTCATCGAGCATGATCAAGGCAGTGACGACGTCGTCGTTGGTGTGCGGCGTGAACAGAAAATCCTGGTGATAGTGCACTTCGGTGTGGGAACCAGGCAATTTCAGGTTGAT
>JAPOJR010000158.1 GCA_029978325.1 Alphaproteobacteria bacterium
GGCAAGCGTCGCATGATCATACTCTGTCCGCAATCCTGGCGTTTGGCACATCAGGGCGCTTTACCAGCAAGATTCTTGCGACTGGAGCGGATATCCCGAAGGTTGGCGTCTGGGTATTTCTCGCCACTCAATGCAAACAAAGCCCCGCGCGGAGATCGCTCCGCTGCCGCACACTCTTGGACAAATTCGCGCTGTTTTTTTCCGAACCGTTTTGGTTGATAGTTCGTATCGCTGGGACTGCCAGGAAGCGGTGATCCCGTCAGGATTGAGCCTGCGACATTGCAGTTATAGTGTGTGGTTTGAGCGAGAGGGTTGGAAACCGGAACGGTTCTCGGAGGGGCTGGTGGTTGCTATATGGTTGCCAGACAACTTTTGCTAACTAGCAACCTCGCCATAACCTCTTGTTGTCCTTGGTAGGCCGTACAGGACTCGAACCTGGGACCCACTGATTAAAAGTCAGTTGCTCTACCGCCTGAGCTAACGGCCCAAATCCAAGGAAGCCGCGACCATACTCATAATGGCCGCGGGGTCAATGCCAGATGATGCAGCCGCGACATGCTATGCCAACAGCTTGGCGTGCTTGTCTAACAGCTTCAGCACCTCGTCACGTGAGGTATCCGGAATTGTCAGAATCGCGCGGTCGATGCCATGCTGGCGATAGCTGTCCATCGTCGCCTGATCTGCCGGGGGGCCAAAGACGCTGACCTGCAGCGTGCTCATGTCTCGGCCGGCCTCATCGGCGTGCCGTTTGAGGCGGGTCATCGCCTCATGCGGATCGAATCCGCCACGGCCGCGCGGGAACCAGCCATCGCAATAGTCCACCACCCGACGCAGCGTGTAATCGGTCTCGCCGCCCAGCAGGATCGGCGGGTGCGGAGTTTGAACCGGCTTCGGGTAGGACCAGATCTTGTCGAACTCAACAAAATCGCCGTGGAAAGTGGCCGTGTCCTCCATCCAGATTTCTTTCATCGCCAGGATGTTCTCGCGCATCTGGGCGAAGCGGGTTTTGTAGGCGACGCCGTGGTTTTCCATCTCGTCCACGTTCCAGCCGCCGCCGATGCCGAAGATGAAGCGGCCGCCCGACAGCATGTCGAGGGAGGCGATGCTCTTGGCCAGCACGATCGGGTCATGCTGCGGCACGAGGCAGATACCGGTGCCGATCTTCAGGTTTTTGGTCGCCGCTGCCGCAAAGGCCAGGGAGACCATCGGATCATGCGTATGGATATACATCTTGGGCAGATCGCCGCCACCCGGCCAGGGCGACAGGCGCGAGGACGGGATGTGCGTGTGCTCTGGCACGAACAGGGATTCAAAGCCGCGTTCCTCCATTGCCGTCGCGAGTTCGACAATGTCGATATTGTAATCCGTCGCAAACATATAAGCGCCGATTTTCATGGGGAGGCCTCCGTCCGGAATTCTCCGCGGTCAATCCCGCGGCAGCAGGTGTTTTGTTACTTTGCCGGTTGCGTTGTGGGGCAGCTCGTCGAGGAAGCGCACCGACTTTGGCGCCTTGTAGCGCGCCAGCTGTTCCTGACAATGGGCGATGACCCGTGCCTCCGTCAAACCGGCGCTGGCTTCCGCGACGATAAACGCCCGCCCGACCTCGCCCCAGCGTTCGTCCGGCACGCCGATCACGGCGCACTCCGCAACGCCATTCAGGCGATAGAGCGCGTCCTCCACCTCCAGCGGATACACGTTCTCGCCGCCGGAGATGTACATGTCCTTCCAGCGGTCGACGATGTAGTAATAGCCGTCCTCGTCCACACGCGCCGCATCGCCGGTCTTGAACCAGCCACCGGGCAGGAAGGCCTGGGCCGTCGCCTCCGGCAGCTTCCAATAGCCGTTCGTCACCGTCGGCCCGCGGATCAGCAGCTCGCCGACCTCGCCGGGCGGCAGGGTGTTGCCGTCCTCGTCCGCGATCTTGCATTCCACATGCAGCACCGGCAGCCCGCAGGAGCCGATTTTCTCCAGCGCCATGTGCTTGGGGATCGAGGTGCCGATGGATGAGGTCTCGGTCATGCCCCAGGCGTGCTCGAACAGAACGCCTTTCCTGGCATAGGTCTCCAGCAGCGCGTTGGAGGGGGCAGCACCGCCGACGCCGACGCATTCCAGATGGTCGAAATTCGCGTCCTTGAATTCGGGCAGCTGGCTCATGAACAGGAAGTTGGTGGGCACGCCCAGCGCGTGAGTCATGCCGACTTCGCGGTCGGTAATGAGGTTCAGCATCACCTTGGCGTCGAACTGATCCATGATCGTGTTCATGCCACCCGCATGCAGCAGCGGGCTCAAATAGACACAAAGCCCACCGACGTGGAACAGCGGCAGCACACAGAGGCCATGGCTTTTGGGGGTGATGCGGTTCGCCACCATGCAGTTGACCGCATTGAACAATTGCATGGCATAGGTGATCTGCGCGCCTTTCGGCCGCCCGGTCGTGCCGCTGGTGTAGAGGATGACCCACGGGTCCTCGAACCCATGCTCCACCTCCGGCAGATTGCCGTAGGACGCGCGCAGGCCGCCCTCATAATGGCATTTCTGCCCGTCCGCCGCCTCCACCAGCATGACGTGCTGGCCATACTGCTTGACCGCGGCCGCGGCGTTTTCCGTGAACTCGCTGGTGTGGAACAGAGCCTTCGGCTGGCAGTCGCCGATGATGTAGGCGATTTCGGGCACGGCCAGCCGCCAGTTCATCGGCACGCAGATCGCGCCGATGCGCCAGGCGGCGAAAATCAGCTCCACCATGTCCGAGCAGTTGTGCATCAGCAGCGCGATCCGGTCGCCCTGGGAGACGCCGCAGCGCTCATAGAGGAACAGCGCCGCCCGGTCGACGCGGTCGTTCAGTTCCGCATAGGTGTAGCGGCGGTCCGATAACAGGTCATGGATCGCAGGCGCGTCCGGCTGAGCCTCGGCGTGCTTCGCGATCCAGTCAAAAGCCATCAAGCTCACAGTTACAGGGTCTCCAGTCCATAGAAAGTGGCGGCGGCATCATGGAACAGCCATCGTTTCTCGTCGGCGCTGGCCCCGCTCGCGATCCGTTTGAAGGCGTTCCAATAGGTGCGGTAACTGCCGGAGACCTTGTCGACCGGGAAGTTGCTCTCGAACATGCTGCGCTTCGGCCCGAACGCCTCGATGCAGGTCTCCATCCATGGCCGCCAGACATTGGCCAGGTGCTCGGACGATGGCGGAGCATCCAATTCGTGGAAGTCGCGGCCGTTCACCTTCATGCCGATGCCGCCGACCTTTACGTAGACATTGTCGGACGCAGCGCCGATGGCGCGGATATTTTTCTGCCAGTCGGCGAAATATTCGTCCTGCTTGCCGACATAGGGGCCGACGCCCAGCGGCCCGCCGCAATGGTTGAGCACGATCTTGGCATTCGGGAAGGCCGCGGCCAGCGATGCCACGTCCGGCAATTGCGGGTGATACAGCCAGGCCTCGAACGTTAGGCCCATATCGGACAGCACCTTAAAGCCCTCGCGGAATTTCGCGTCGCGGTATAGCCCTTCCGGCGGATTGGTATGCGAGTTGTGCACCTCCGGCGCGGGGTCCCACCCGGCCGCGTGGCGGATGCCTTTGAAACGGCCTTCGCCGCCTTTGTGGCCGCCGCCGGCCAGTACTTCGGCCTCCAGCACTTCCCGCACTTTCGCGGCGCCGATGTTCAGGTCCGCACGGCCGACAATGGCGGCGCAGGGCCGGTCATCGCCATAGCGCCCACTGGCGGCCATGGCCGAGACACCGTTGACGAACTCCACTTCGCCCACCGGGCGCAGGTGCTCCGGGCCTTCGGCACGGTAGAATGCGGTGCATTCGATGAATACGGTCGAGACGACGTTGTGGCCGTCCTCCGTATCCTCGCGCAGTTGGTCCAGCAGATAGCGGTGGGCTGGGAAATCCCACAGGTGATGGTGCGGGTCGCAGATCGGCAGGTCTGGCTCCAGCACGTCCTCGACGCGCTTGGCCAGCCATTCCGCGTTGACGCCGGCTCGGCTGGCGACGGTGCTGGTGGTTCCACTCATGGCGGGCGTTTCCTTGTGTTGGTCTGGCAGGGTCTTGCCAAACGGCGTGTCTTTGCTGCCAACTATGCCAAGCTGCCGCGCCCAAGCCAAGCGAAAGCCCAGGGGCGGCGTGCAAAACCGGAGGCGAAGACTATGACCGATTCCATCGACAGTCCCCGCGACGACGCCAACCCTTCGATGTTCGTCATTCAAACCAGCAACGCCAGAGGCGCTGCTGCGCTGAACCGGCGGTTGGCGGCCTATGCCGGCGACGAGACCGGCACCGCGCTGCAAAGCATCGGCCCGCAGGAATGGATGCTGGCGCGCACGGTGCAAAAGGGTATCCGCACCAAGTTGGGCTCGAACCTGGACGTGTTCACCTGGCTGGCCGGCTTGTCAGGCGTTACCAAGGTGGAATTGCTGAACGGGAAAATCGCGCTGCAACGCTGGTACGATAACCAGCCGGCAGCGGTGGGCAGTCTTGACAGCGCCAGTCCTCGCCAGCCGCCGGCAGCAGGGCCGCAGGGCGGCTGGTTCAGCTGGAACCTGGAAATGGTTGGCGCGCCGGCGGCCTGGGATATCCTCGGCTGGGATCGAGCCGGCAAGCCGCCATGGCAACAGCCGTCGATCAGGGTGGGCCATCTGGATACGGGCATGACACCTCATCCCTGCCTGGAATTCCACGACGGCACTGCTGCATCGACCGGACACGTTCTGATCCACGAGGGCGCGAACGTGTTCGACCCGGCAGATCATGGCAGCCTGCCGCTGGATCCGCTGCTGAGCCACGGCACGCCCGGCCACGGCCTGCGCACGCTCAGCGTGCTCTGCGGCTTTCAGCAGGGCATCTTCGCCGGGGTCGCGCCCAGGGCGAATATCGTGCCGTTCCGCGTCACCAACTTCGTCGTCGTCAATCCGGTGGTCAACACCAACAATGGCGTCGCCGAAGGCATCCGGCGCGCGACGGTGGATAAAGGGTGCCGCGTGCTGTCGATGAGCCTGGGCGACCCTTGCTTTCCGGGCAGCGCAACCGGCCGGGTGGTGGATCGGGCCTATGAGATGGGCGTGATCATCGTGGCGGCGGCGGGGAACGTCACCAGCGAGGTGACCTTCCCCGGCCGCTATGCCCGCACTATTGCGGTCGGCGGCGTTTCGGCCAGCCGGCGGCCCTGGGCCGGTGGCAGCTATGGCAGCCGGGTGGACCTCTGTGCGCCGGCCGATGACGTTTACCGGGCCTTGCGCGACGTCGGCGGTTCCGGACGGGCTGGGTATTCCAGCAAAGACGGCGACGGCACGTCGTATGCCACGACGCATGTCTCCGGCGCAGCGGTGCTGTGGCTGGCGCATCATGGCCGGAAAATCGACGACCTGTACGGCAACACCTGGCGGCGGGTGGAAGCGTTCCGGCATTGCGCCAAGGTCAGCGCGCGACCGGGCCCGGATTGGGATTCGAGCAATTACGGCGCCGGCATCCTCTATATTCCCGACCTGCTGCAAACCTCGCTGCCGGACCCAGCGGCATTGACGAAAGTCGAGGATAAGGCCGAAGACGACCTCGCCTGAAGCCGGTCCCGATCCGGATGGAGCCGCGGATACCGACGGCGTTTCAGGCCCGCACCAGACCGTCTAGAGGCCTGATGTCCGGTGTGCCGGGAAAGACTTTGGCTTCGACGAAGGCGTCGTCAATGCCCAGATGGGCGACCATGACGCTCTTGAACGCAGTGCGGATATCGGTGGTCGGCCGCAGATCGCGTTGTTCGTAGAGTTGGGCGGTGGCCAGCCCCGGCCAGTCGCTGATGACCCGGCCGCCCTTGACGGCCCCGCCCAGCACCAGCGCAACGCCGGCCTCGCCGTGGTCGGTGCCGTTGGTGCCGTTGGGCGCAACGGTGCGGCCGAACTCGGAGACTACCATCACGACCGTCTTGGCCCAGGCCGGACCCAGATGATCCTTCAGCACCAGCAGGCTTTTGGCCAGGTTGGGCAGCAGATAGGACAGGACGATGGTCTGTGAGCCGTGCGTATCCCAACCGCCCAAATCGAACGAGGCAAAGCGCGCGCCATCCTCACCGGCCAGCAGCCGTCCAGTTGCCGCTGCCAATTGCAGGTTCAGGCCATAACGGCCGACGCCCGCCCGCGCCGCTTCCAGGTCGCCCAGCATGGAGCGTTGCCGCGCGTCGTCTGCGGCACCCTCTGCCAGGGCGGCGCGGATTTGCGGATCGACAGCGCTCATGGCTTCCAGCTTTTGCAGGAAGGCCAGTTCGGGGTTGTGCAGCAGGCGCGGCGCCCAAACCGTCACCGGCGCTGGGCCGGAAAGGATCAGCGGCAATTGATGTCCTGCCGCCAGGCCCAGGTTGATCTTCGGTTGGCCGAAATAGCCGATGGCGCGGTTCATCCAGCCGTCGGTGACGCTGCTGGGTTTGTTCAGGCCGCTTTCCAGCATGTTCTGGGCGTCGAAGTGTGAGCGGGCGCGGTGGCTCGTGTGGGTGGCGTGGATGACCGCCAACTGTCCGTCGCGCCACAGCGGCTCCAACTCGGCGAGGCCGGGATTGAGGCCGAACGTGGTATCGAGCGGGATCGGATTCTGTTCGGCCAACTCACCTCGCTGCGGCGCGTAGTTGGGGTCGCCGATCGCCGGCACCAGCGCCAACCCATCGGCAGCGCCGCGCAGGATCACCATGACAAAGCGGCGATCCGTATCGCCACTGGCCCAGGCAAAGGATGGCGCTCTTGCCATCGCGATGGCCGCCATCGACGAGCCGGCCTTGAGGATTGTGCGGCGAGACAGCATCGGCTTATCTCCTTTGCATTGTCGGGCTGGCGAAAACCAGCGCCAGTGCTTCCTGCGGGCTCGCGGCGTCACGCAAGGCCTGAAGCGTTGTTTCCGGGGCAAAGCCGTCCATTGTCTCTGCGATCAGCGCCGCCACGTCCAGCCGATCCGCCGCCTGCTCCGCCATGGCAAGGGCAAATCGGGCGCGGCGCAATGCACTGTCCGGCGCAATCCAGGCCGTAGAGACCTCTGGCCAACCTGCCGGCGAGGGCGCCATGAACGGCGCCTGCCCAAAGTTCTCCATCACCTCCAGCAAGGTCGCCACGGGCAGCGCGCCACCGACCAGCCGAGCGACCCCAACGACGTATTCCTGGTGGCTCTTGGCCTTTTGCAGTTTCTGCCCCCAGGATTCTGGATGGTCAATCAGCGCATGCGACAGCGCTTTAAGGTCGCCGCCGGTGTCCTGAAAGACCTTGGTCAGGTGCGCGACCAGGGCTGGTGGCGGTTCGTCGGCGATGAAATGGCGGGCTAGTTTGAACGCGACCCGGCGCGCGGTGGCCGGATCGTGCGCCAGCCGGTCCAGCGCCTGCGCCGCTTCGGCCTCGCCCTGGTCCGGATAGTCTCGGCCCATCAGGGTCTTGCTGCCGGGTTCATGATACGTGTCGCGGAAGTAGAACTGGCCGGGCATCGGCTCGCCATTGCGAGAGAATGTCCATCCCGTCAGCATTTTTGCTAGGTTGCGGACATCGTCCTGGTTGTAG
>JAPOJR010000159.1 GCA_029978325.1 Alphaproteobacteria bacterium
ACAATTTGCCGATCGTGGCTGGTATCCTAGCATTTTGCATCGTCATTCTACTACCCGATATCTGGCGGCTTACCGCCCTTCGCCTGGGCGATGATCGAGCGGCCGCGATTGGGGTCAATGTCCGGTGCCTGCGTATCAAGGTATTCATGGTCGTGGCTTTACTAACATCGGGAGCCGTCGCGTTCGTGGGCACAATTGGCTTTGTCGGATTGGTGGCGCCTCACCTCGCACGGGGTTTGGTCGGCGAGGACCAGCGTATCCTGATGCCAATGGCTGCAGTCTGCGGTGCCATCGTCATGACCGGCGCATCGATTTTGTCAAAGCTGGTATCACCTGGCTTGGTCATCCCAATCGGCATCGTAACGGCCGTTATCGGTGTGCCATTCCTGTTTGGCCTGATTCTGCGTGGGCGGAGGAGTCACTGGTGAGCCTAACGACCAAAAGCCTTTCTGCGGGCTACGGCCGCTCGACCGTCATTGCGGATATCTCTATAACGCTGCCAGATTGTGCTGTTACGGCTTTGATCGGCCCCAACGGTTCCGGAAAATCTACCTTGTTGCGCGCAATCGCTGGACTTCAAGCCTCCAGAGGCGAGTTGCTGATTGATGGTGAGCCAGTGGACCGCACAACCGCGCAGAGCGCTGTTGCCTACATGCCTCAGGATACCAGCTCAACCTCATCACTAACCATGCTGGAAGTCGTCTTGCTAGGGCGCCTTCGCTCGCTTGGTCTCTCAATACCAATGCCAATGCTGATCGAAGCAGATGCCGCTTTGGCACGTTTTGGTATTGCCCAATTGGCCAGCCGGCCGCTCAGTGCCGTCAGCGGAGGTCAGCGCCAACTTGCCTATCTCGCGCAAGCACTGTTCCGCCAGCCGCGCATCTTGTTGTTGGATGAACCGACCGCTGCATTAGATCTGCGGCATCAACTAATCGTACTGGAGACCATTCGTACCGCTGCAAGGGAGGACAAGATCATTGTTGTCGTGGCGATGCATGATCTGTCGCTCGCCGCGCAGTTTGCTGACAATTTTCTTTGCCTTGCAGAAGGCAGGATCGATGCTGCCGGTCGAGCCGGTGTAGTGTTGACGCCAGATCGCATTCAGCGCGTCTACGGTGTTGAAGCAGACATCACTGCAGGTGTCGGCAACCGCCTTCAGATCACACCGCTTCGGGCAACTTAGAGAAAATCCATTAGCGCTCGTCGAGCATATCGAGCAGCTCATCATCAGAAATCCGAGCGTATTGCATCGAATAACTGGCATTTTTGTGCCCGAGCTGGCGCTGCACGGCGGCCATGTTGCCGGTCTTGGCGATCAGATGTCTACCCATCGCATGACGAGCCGAATGCGGGGTTTTCGCACCCACACCCGCCAGCTCCCGCACTTCATTCCATATCCGGTTGACTGCATCGGCGGTGAGCTTGCCACTCGCACGCGGATTATCCTCGATAGGCAGGAACAATACTGCTGACGCCAGGCCCTCGTCCCCGCTCCGCTCCTGCACCGAATAGTCGGTGATCACCGTCGCGCTGTCGCGGCTGATCTTGTATGGGTGGGCGATGTGCGGTCGGCAACCTGGCGCTTGCCGTCTTCGCGCCGTTCGTTGTGCAATGCCTCGATGAAGGCGCGGGACAACCGGGGCGTCCAGGCAGGCCGGAGGTCATGGCCCTCGTCCAGGAGCATGAAGCGAAGGAAGCGCTCCAGGTCGCGCCGCTGCACGGCACACGATCTTTCCGCGGTCGCGGCCGAGAAGCGGAAATAGCCTTCTAGCCAGGCAGAAAGCCGGGCTTGCTTCCCTTCTCCAGCAGCATCGCCAGGCAAATTTCCCTTTCGTGGTACAAAATGGTTAGGAGCGAGCCCAAGCACTACTCCTCCAATCCCGCCTTGCGCAGGCCGTCGAGCAGGTGGGCCAGGTCGTCCGGGGCGGCGTTCCAGCGTTGCAATTCGTCCACCGCAGAGAAGTCCGGCTTGCACTCGAACACGCGCGCCAGCGCCGCCGCTGCCTGCGGGTTGCCCAGTTGCCCGAGCGCGGCAGCCTGCAATAGGTGGATCCAGTAGAAATGCGGCAGGCTGATCCGCTCGGCCAGCGCAAAAGTCCCGGCATAGTCCTGGCGATTGTAGGCCGCCCGGGCGAAGCTGAAGAAATACCAGCCGGGATGCAGCGGGTTCAGCAATTGCGCCCGCTGTGAAAGCTCCGTACCGCGCTCGAAATCGCCCATAAATGCATAATAATGTCCGAGGTCGGCCAGCGTTTCCGGATCGTTCGGATTGAGGGTCAGCGCCCGCTGCGCCTCCTGCTGGAATAGATGGTTTTCCTTCTTGAAGAAATGCACGATGGCCAGCCAGCAATGGGCATAGGCGCTCTGCGGGTCGAGGGCGACGGCTTTCTCCGCCATGGCTTGTGCGCGGGCGATGGACCCGGGCCGCGGATTGGCCTCAAACCGGTGCTCGGCCAGATAGACGTTGGCGAGCAGGGCATGCGCCTCGCTGCTGCGCGGATCGAGAGCGATGGCCCGCTCCAACAAGTCCCGCGCCTCCGCATGCAGGGAATGGGTCAGCTCGACCGTGTAGCGGCGGGCGCGGAGCACCAGGTCATAGGCGTCCAGCTGGGTCGCGCTTTTCCGCAAGGCCCGCTGCTGCGCCACCTCCTGCACTGTCGCACCGAGCGCGCCCGCAATGGTGCGCGTGACCTCGTCCTGCACCGCAAACAGGTCTTCGATGTCTCGGTCGTAATTGTTTGCCCAGAGGTGGACATCCGTCCCGGCCTCGATCAACTGGGCGGTGATGCGGATGCGCCCGCCGGCACGCCGGACGCTGCCTTCGACGGCATAACCGGCACCCAATTCCTGCGCCACATTGGCCAGCCGCACTGGCTCGCCCTTAAAGCGGAAGGTGGAGGTGCGGGCGATAACCAGCAAATCGCGAAAGCGCGAGAGGTTGGTGATGATGTCCTCGGTCAGGCCATCGGCGAAATACTCGTCCATGCCGACGCTCAGATTGTCGAACGGCAGCACCGCCACCACCGGCTTGCCGGAGAGCGGCGGCAAGGCGGATGGCGTTGGCGCCGCAGTGGTCTCGACCGCCTCTGGCCCGCTGGCCCTCTCCTCCACCTCGCCGACAAAGCGGAAGCCGCGGCCATGCACCGTGCGGATCAGGCGCTGGTTGCGGCCGTCGTCGCCGAGCGCCTGGCGTGCCGATTTCAGACAGGTGGAGATGGTGGCTTCAGTGACGATCCGGCCACCCCAGATCTCGGCCACGATTTCATCCCGCGTCAGCACGCGGTCGCGGTTCTGCACCAGCAACAGCAGCAGGTCGAACACCTGAGGCTCGATTTTGCGCGGCTGGCCATTTTCGCGCAGTTCGTACTGCCCGGCATCCAGTTCCCAGTCCTCAAATGCGAAAATCATCGGCCGTCCTCAACTCCGCCAAACGACTTCAGGAAAAGCCCAGGTAATCCTCAGCAACTATTCGCCTCGACTTCAAGCGCCAATGCGGGGACACGCCTATCTTATTAATGCGGGCGAAACAGAAAACAACCCGCAGACCCGAACGCAAGAAAAGGAGAACCATCATGCCACTGGTCGACATTCAACTGATCAAAGGTGTCTTTAACGACGAGCAAAAGCGCACCATGATCGAAAAGGTTACCAACGCAATGGTCGAAGTCGAAGGCGAGGCCATGCGCGGCGTCACCTGGGTGCGCGTGCAGGAGATCGGCAGCGGCGAATGGGCCATCGGCGGCCAGCCGCTCACCGCCGAGGCCGTGAAGTCGATGCGCGACAGCTAACGGAGGCTCCGCCAAAACATCCCAACAGCGCCCGCTTAGGCCTACGGGCGCTGTTCTACGGTGCACCAATGACGCTGTTAACCGGACCCGTATATTTTCTGACAATTCCTAGGGTACCTCTTGGCGGTAGCATCGCAGACCTGGCGGTCGGCTGAGCGCTTGCCTCGCCCGTTCCTGGCGCTAAGCTGCGGTTCTGTCGCTGCGCCACCCGCCATTAGAGAGTAAGCCCTTGAGCCTCCCCCTGCTTTTTACGCCCACCACCCTGCGCTCCGTCACCCTGCCGAACAGGATCGTCCTGTCGCCGTTGTGCATGTATTCGGCCAAGGACGGCCTGGCGAACGCGTTCCACCTCTCGCATCTGACGGCCTTTGCCCGTGGCCGGGTCGGCCTGGTCTTTACCGAGGCGACGGCGGTCGCGCCGGAGGGGCGGATCAGTCATGGCTGCTGCGGTCTTTGGAACGATGCGCAGGCCGACGCCTACCGGCCGGTGGTCGAGGCGATAGAGGCGATGGGCGCGGTGCCCGCAATCCAGATCGCGCATGCCGGCAGGAAGGCCTCGGCGCATCCGCCATGGGAGGGCGGCCTGCCGCTCGCAGCCAGCGACGCGGCAGACGGTCAGGCTCCTTGGCGCACCGTCGCGCCGTCTGCCATCCCGGTCGGTGAAGGCTGGCCGGAGCCCCGAGCCATGACCGAACAGGATATTGCCGGCATGGTGCAGAAGTTCGCAGATGCCACCCGACGCGCCGCCGCTGCCGGATTCAAAGTGTTGGAGATTCACGGCGCCCACGGCTACCTGATCCAGTCTTTCCTCTCGCCGCTCGCCAATCAGCGCAACGATGCGTATGGCGGCGACCTCGCCGGTCGGATGCGCTTTGCTTTGGAGGTGGCAAAAGCGGTGCGCGCTGCGTGGCCGCAAGACCTGCCGCTGTTCTTCCGCATCTCCGCCGTCGATGGCCGGCCCGGCGGCTGGGAGCTGGATGATTCCGTTGTGCTGGCGCGCGAACTGAAAGCGCTGGGCGTCGATGTGATCGATTGCTCTGCGGGCGGCATCCTGGGCGCGCCGGCATTCCGCGCCGGCGACGACGGCAAGCCGCTGCGCACGGGCGGCGAGCGCCCGCCGGGCTTCCAGGTGCCCTATGCTGAGCGGGTTCGTCGCGATGCCGACGTTGCGACTATGGCGGTTGGCGTCATCACCACCGGCCCGCAGGCGGAAGACATCCTGCAAACCGGCAAGGCTGACCTGATCGCGATCGGACGCGAGCTAATGTACAATCCGTTCTGGCCGCTGCATGCCGCCGAGGCGCTGGGGTGCGATGCAGACCGCAAGATGTGGCCCAGCAACTATGGCTGGGCTATCCGCCGCCGCACCGATATTCGGGCCGCCAACGCAGCCGAATAGCCGACGCTTCCGCCCCCGCCCTTAGTCAGTTGGCCAACCGCCCCCGGATCACCTGGCCGGGGGTTTCGCCCTGGCTCTCGCCATTGACCAGGGTTACGGCGCCGTTGACCACCGTCGCGGCTATGCCCATCGCCTTTTGCACCAGCCGCCGGGCGCCGCCTGGCAGGTCTGTTTCCACCGTCGGCATGGCGGGCTGCACTTTGTCGGCGTCGAACACCAGCAGGTCGGCCTTCATGCCGGTGCGGACCAGGCCGCGGTCATACATTTCCCACGCGGACGCGTTGTCGAAGGTCAGCTTGCGCACCGCCTCCTCCAGCGAGAACGCCTGTTTCTCCCGCACCCAATAGCTCAGCATGTGGGTTTGCAGCGACGACCCCATCTCCTGACAGACATGCGCGCCAGAGTCGGAGAAGGTGGAAAGCGCGCGGGGATGACGCAACATGGCCAGCACCTCGTCCGGCTCGTTGTTGACGAGCGGCTGCACGAACACCTGGTTCTCGTTGGCGATGATCAGGTCCATCATCACCTCGACCGGGCTTTCGCCGCGCTGTTCGGCCAGCTCGGCGATGGTCGGATCATCCCACTTCACATCGCACATGGCATAGAGATTGGTGTAGTCCGGCTTGCGTGGGTCGGTGGTGGCTGCTCCCCCGCCCTGGAAGACATTGCCGCGCGGCTTCATTCCGGCCTCGGCCTCTACCAGGCGCGCGCGGACCTCGGGGTCGCGGAAACGCTGTTGCTGTTCGGCGATGGGCAGGCCGCGGACCTCTTTCCAGGCCGGCAACACATCGAAGGGCAGATAGGACTTGGCCGAAAAGATGGCGTTAATCGACTTGGTGGTAGTCTGGCCATAGACGCGCGCGCCGTCGTTAGCGATGCTATCCATCCACTCGAACTGATGCTGCCAGGGGTTAGGGTCCGCACCTTGCTTGATGGAGGCGACGCCGAACATGACTGGCCTTCCGCTCTCCAACACGACGGGGCGGAGTTCGTCCAGGAAACGGCGGTGCGCTGCGCCGCCGTTGAAGTCCGGGCTCACCTGGAAGATGCCAGCGTTCATCTCCGTCATGACGCCGACCAGGTGCGCCACCTCCGCCCAATCGGCGACCCGGCTGGCAATCGGCCGGCCGTCCGGCGTTACGTGGGTCGAAGCGCGGGAAGTAGAAAACCCCATGGAGCCCGCCAGCATCGCCTCGCGAACGGCATTGGCCATCGTGCGCAGGTCATCCTCGCTAGCCTTTTCGGAGAGCGCGCGCTCGCCCATGGCGTACATGCGCAGAGCGGAATGGGCGATGTAGGAGGCATAGTTGATGCCCTTCGGCAATGCCTCCAGATTGTCGAGATAGTCCGGGAATGTCTCCCAATTCCAGGCGATGCCATCCAGCATGGCCGCTGTCGGGATATCCTCCACTGCTTCCATACAGCGGGCATACCACTCGCGGTCTTCCGGTTTGCAAGGGGCAAGCGCAAAGCCGCAATTGCCCATCACCGCCGTGGTGACGCCATGCCAGCAGGAACAGCTGCCGAGCGGGTCCCACGCGATTTGCGCATCCATGTGGGTGTGGCCGTCGATGAAGCCCGGCGATACGATCATGCCTTCGGCGTCGATGGTCTTTCCCGCCGGCGCGCGGATGCGGCCAATTTCGGTGATCACACCGTCTTTGACGCCCACATCGGCCCGGTAGCGTGGCAGGCCAGAGCCATCAACGACGGTACCGTTTTTGATCACCAGATCGAACGCCATGGCGCAGACTCCCTAGGATATTTCGATTTGCGGATGCTAGGCTATCACAGCTTGGATCAAAACATCATCCAACCAGCGGCGGCTGCCCGACGTTGAAGAGCAGCGCAACAACTGCGAGAACCGGCTGCGAGCCGTCTGGTTTCGCATCCGGCGATGGCTGACACCCACAAACAGGACGCCGCCGATGGCGCCATTGAGTGCCGCCGCAAACGCACCGCATTGTGGGCGGCCCCGAAGTCAATGCACGCGGCCACCGCGCACCTCTGACCCCAACAGTCCGCTGCCTCATTGATCTACGTCATTTCTCATCGGGATGTGTCATCGCATTCTATACTTGGATATGGCAATCGGAGGAGGTGTGACGAAAGCTGATGTTGGGTAGAATGTATTGGCCCGGCCACAATTGGGGCATGGCGGCCCTCACCGCGACGGTGATCGCCCTCTGCATTGCGGCAGTTGCGCCGAAAACGGCACTCGCGCTTGCGGATGGAAAATCAGAGCTCGATGCGCAAATGAGTCAACAACGGTGCGCCCAAATATGTGCCGACCTCGATTTTCTCACTTACTGCTATTATTGGCGCAGCACGCA
>JAPOJR010000015.1 GCA_029978325.1 Alphaproteobacteria bacterium
GCGCGGCGAGGAAACCCAGATCGCCGGATTCCTGGCTCAGCATCCCGGCTTTTCAGGCACGCTTTGCCTGCCAGGCACCCACACAAAATGGGTGGAGATCGCCGGCGGCGAGGCCCGCTCCTTCCGTACGATGATGACCGGCGAGTTGTTCGCCCTGCTCTCCCAGCAATCGGTTCTGAAGCATTCTCTGGCCGAAGGGTGGGACGATGCGGCATTCGCCGCCGCATTCGATGCCGCCATTACCGAACCGGAAACCCTGGCAAGCCGCCTGTTTTCGCTGCGGGCCGCATCGCTGGTGGGTAAGCCGGACCCAGTCGCCGCCCGAGCAACCCTGTCGGGCTGGCTGATTGGCGCGGAATTCGCGGCGGTGCCCTTACCGGACGGCCCTGTCGGCGTCATCGGCGCTGCGGCTTTGGCGAGGCTCTACCGGGCGGCGCTAGCCCAGGTTGGCCAGCGCGTAATTGCGGTTGACGCAACCGCCGTGACCCTGCAAGGCCTGACTCAGGCCTATCGCACCATTGTCCAGGGATAATCACCATGCAACGCCCCCTTATCGCCATCCTGCGCGGCGTCCAGCCAAAAGAGGTGCTCGATATTGCTGAGGGCTTGCTGGCCGCCGGCATTGACCGGATCGAGGTACCGTTAAATTCACCGCATCCGCTTGACAGCATCCGACTGTTGGCCCAGGCACACGGGTCACATGCCCTGATCGGCGCCGGCACCGTGTTGACCGCTGCCGACGTCCAGGCTGTGGCCGACGCTGGCGGCCGGCTGATTGTCTCGCCGAACTTCGACCCCGAGGTCGTTGTGGCGACGAAACGGCTTGGCCTGCAATCCCTGCCCGGCGTCTTTACCGCCAGCGAGTGCTTTGCCGCCTTGAAGGCCGGTGCGGACGGGCTGAAGCTGTTTCCGGCATCGAAGCTAGGAACGGACGGGCTGAAGGCGCTGCGGGACGTGCTACCCGGCGAAACAGCGGTCTACGCCGTCGGCGGCGTTGGCGCTGCCGAAATTCCGGCGTGGGTCGCGGCCGGCGTAACCGGCTTTGGCATAGGCGGCGCGCTCTACAAGACCGGTGCAACACCGCACGACGTTGCGCTCAAAGCCCGCGAGTTGGTGCACGCTTGGGATGCCGCTTCAAGCTGAACTTCAGCCGCAGGCAAGTCATTTGGAATGAGGGTCGCATTGGTGGTACCATCCCCAGCCTAAGGATTGCCGACCGTTAACGGAGCCCGTCGATGTCAAACGCTTCCTCCCAATCTGCTGAAGAAGCCCGCTTTCAGGCCCGTATCGACGCGGAAGACAAGATCGAACCCAAGGATTGGATGCCGGAAGCCTATCGCCGGACGTTGATCCGCCAGATCAGCCAGCATGCGCATTCGGAATATGTCGGCATGCTGCCGGAAGGCAACTGGTTGACCCGCGCGCCGACGCTGCGCCGCAAGGCGGCGCTGATGGCCAAGATCCAGGACGAAGCCGGCCACGGCCTCTACCTATATTCTGCGGCTGAAACCTTAGGCGCATCACGGGATGAGATGTATCGGGACCTGTTGTCGGGCAAGGCCAAATATTCCAGCATCTTCAACTACCCGACCCTGACCTGGGCCGACATCGGCGCCATCGGCTGGCTGGTGGATGGCGCTGCGATTACCAACCAGGTGCCGCTCTGCCGCTGCTCGTTCGGCCCCTATGCCCGGGCGATGGTCCGGGTCTGCAAGGAGGAGAGTTTCCACCAGCGCCAAGGCTTCCAGATCATGCTGAGCCTCGCGCATGGCGAACCGGAGCAAAAGGCGATGGCGCAGGACGCGCTGAACCGGTGGTGGTGGCCCAGCATCGCGATGTTCGGCCCGCCGGACGGCGAGTCAAAGCATTCGGCGCAAAGCATGGCCTGGAAAATCAAACGCCACTCCAACGACGAACTGCGCCAGCGCTTTGTCGATATGACGGTGCCGCAGGCGGATTTCCTTGGCCTGCGCATTCCTGACGACGACCTGAAATTTAACGCCGATACCGGCCACTACGAAACCGGGCCGATCGATTGGGATGACTTTTGGGCCGTGGTCAACGGCGAAGGCCAATGCAATACCGATCGCCTCGCCGCCCGGCAAAAAGCCCATGACGAGGGCGCTTGGGTGCGCGATGCGGCAACAGCCTATGCCGCTAAACGCGCCGCCCGCAAAGCCGCCGAAAGGATTGCCGCGGAATGAGCCAGCACGAGACCGAATGGCCGCTCTGGGAGGTGTTCATCCGCGCCCGCGGCGGCCTGGACCACCGCCATTGCGGCTCGCTGCGCGCGCCCGATGCGGAGATGGCGCTGATGAACGCCCGTGACGCCTACACGCGACGCGGCGAAGGGCATTCGATCTGGGTGGTAAAAGCGTCGGACATCGTCGCCAGCAATCCGGACGACAAAGGCAGCTTTTACGATCCGGCCGACGATAAGGTCTACCGCCACCCCAGCTTCTACCAACTGCCGGACGAAGTGGACCATATGTAGACGATGGCGGACCATCTGTTCGAATACACCCTGCGCCTGGGCGATAACTGCCTGATACTGGGCCAGCGCCTGGCGGAATGGACCGGCCATGCGCCGATCCTGGAGGAAGACCTCGCCTTGGGTAATCTGGGGCTGGACCTGCTGGGTCAGGCGCGCGCTTTTCTGACCTACGCCGGCAAGGTCGAGGGCAAGGGCCGCTCGGAAGACGACTTGGCCTTCCTGCGCGACGCGCATGCCTTCCGCAATGTCTCGTTGGTCGAGCAACCGAACGGCGACTTTGGTCAGACCATGGCTCGGCACCTGCTGTTCGCCGGCTGGTATAGCTTGGTGCTGGAACGGCTGACGCAGTCCCAGGATTCTACCCTGGCCGCCGTGGCGGAAAAGGGCGTAAAGGAGATCGCCTATCACTGGCGCCACGCCGCCGAATGGACGATCCGGCTGGGCGACGGAACGGACGAAAGCCACCGCCGGATGCAGTCCGGGCTGCATCAGGTTTGGGGCTACACCCCGGAATTGTTCCGCATGGATGAAACCGATACGGCCATGCTTCGGGCTGGCGTCGGCGCCGATCTGGCAGCGCTGCAACCAGCCTGGGATGCCCGTATAGACGCCGTCCTGGTCGAAGCGAGTCTGGAACGGCCCAGCTCCGTCACCCGCTCTAACGGCAAGCAGGGCGTGCATTCCGAACACCTCGGCCACATGCTCAGCGAGATGCAGTTCCTGCAACGCGCCTATCCGGGGATGGAATGGTAGCTGCAACGTTACACCGACTGGATGACGCCCGCGTCTGGCGCGTGCTTGCGGAGGTTTGCGATCCGGAACTTCCGTTCCTGTCGGTGGTCGACCTGGGCATTGTACGGGAAGTGTCGCTGACAGGCGGCGTCGTGCGCATCACCCCGACCTATAGCGGCTGCCCCGCAGCCGAGGTCATCGGCCTCGCCATCGCCAACAAGCTGGCGGAAGCGGGCATGAATCTGCGGGTCGAGACGCAACTCTCCCCCGCCTGGACAACCGACTGGATCACCGAAAAGGGCCGCGAAACCCTGCTGGCCCACGGCATTGCGCCGCCGCCCGCGGCCTCGACCGACAAGCACACGTTGTTCGCCGATCCACCTGCAGTCGCCTGCCCCTGCTGCGGCAGCATGGATACAGAACGGGTCAGCGCGTTTGGCGCAACGGCCTGCAAGGCCATGCACCGCTGCCTTTCCTGTTCCGAACCGTTCGAGGCGTTCAAGTGTCTGTAGTCCTGCCGTCCCGCCACAGCCTCACCATCGCCGAAATCCGGCGGGAAGCGCCCGACGCTGTCGCCATCCGCTTTAACGTGCCGGAGGCGTTGCAGGCGGACTATCACCACACCGCCGGCCAATACCTTACGCTCTGCCGCATGTTCGGCGGCGAAGACCTGCGCCGCTGCTACTCGATTTCCAGCCGGCCCGGCGCGCCAGGCCCATGGATAGGCGTCCGCGAGGAACCGGGCGGGCGGTTCTCCGGCTGGCTAAACCGCGACGCGCGCCCTGGCGATACGGTCGACGTTATGACGCCGGACGGCCGCTTTACCTTCGAACCCCGGCCAGAGGGCGCCGTCCAGGAAATTTTGTGCGTGGCGGCAGGCAGCGGCATCACGCCCGTGCTGGCGATCCTGGAAACCTTGCTCGACCAAGAGCCGCAAAGCGCCGCGACGCTGATTTACGCCAACCGTGACACGGCCCACATCATGTTCCGGGAATCGTTGCAGGACCTCAAAGACCGGCATATCGACCGCCTGCGAGTATTTCACCTGCTCAGCCGGGAGCCGTCTGACGTTGATCTTCTTGCCGGGCGGCTGGACGCCGGGAAATGCGATTTGTTCTTCGGCCCCGATGGCATCGCGCCGGCGACTGGCTTCGCCCGCGCCTACCTCTGCGGCCCCGAAGCCATGACGGACCTCGTCGCTGCGCGTCTGGGCGAGCATGGCATGGCCGCCCCGGAAATCCGCCGCGAGTTGTTCCTGAATGCGGATTCGCCTCCGCCCGCACGCACCGGCGCCCATCCGCCTCAGCCGGTACCGGAAGGCGCGGGAATAACTTTGGTAATGGACCAACGCCGCCGGACGTTCGTGTTCGACGCATCGCAGCCCAGCATCCTGGATGCGGCGCGCGCCGCCGGCGCCGACGTGCCGTATGCGTGCAAGGCAGGCGTCTGCGCGACCTGTCGCGGTCATCTGACCGAGGGCGAAGTGCACATGGCGCGCAATCACGCGCTCGACCCGGACGAGTTAGAGCGCGGATTCATCCTGACCTGCCAGGCCCGGCCGATTTCTGCGAAAGTGACGGTTGACTACGACCGGCGCTAGAGCAACGCGCGATCAAATGGAGTCATTTGATCGGGGCAAGTTGCACGCCATTCATAGAGTTAGAGCAGATTCCGTTCCGGCTGGATCGGGCAAATCCGCTGTCACCGAATGGGCCCAGAGCATCAACCGATACGCCGCCGATTGTTCTGCCAAAGAATCCCAGCGCCTATTGCGCACGGCATGAGGACCAGTAAATACAATAGGGGAGTAGCGCTCGGCGACCTGGTCACAACGCTCTGCATCAGGAATGCGCCTAGCAGAACAAGCGCACATAGGCCAAACGCCAAAACGACTCGCCAGGTCTGGCCTCGTCGGCTGAAGGGGCCGACTAACATCGTGGTGATCGTCATCGTGGTGATAGCCGCTACAAACAAAGCCGTCACAATCCGGTAATGGCCGGCTGCTTTATAGGAATTAGCGCGCTTGACGCCCAGCTTGTCCGGATCAGCGCCCAGAAGCTCCGCGATGCCAAGCTCCTCCGATTCCCGGCCCCTGTCGGACAGTTTGGCGGCAAAGCGCGACAGGTCGAGCGTATAGTGCTCGAAGTACAGGACGTTCGTTCGTCCGGTGGCCGTTTCAACCTCCTGAACATTACCATTGCGCAAGATGAGGCGGGGGCCCTCCGCCGTTGTCGTCAACGCGCCGTATTCCGCCATCCACGTTTGGGTTTTCTTCGGGTCGCGCTCGTCGAAAAACAGGATGCCGCGCAACGCGTTTTCACCGCTGCGCTCTCGCACATAAAACATCGTACCCGAACGCAGCGAACGGAACTTGCCGGCCTGGACCGCAAGCCCGGCCAAATCCTGCCGCTGCAGAAACTGCGTTTCCTTGAACGTGCGAAACGCCTCCGGCGCCAGGTAGAAGGTCATGATCGCATTGGCGACCATCAATATCAGCCCGACCAGCAATCCGGGTTTGGCCAAAGCCCAGTCGCTCAACCCCGTCGCCCGCATCACCACCAACTCGCTGTCCTGCTGCGCCCGATAGTAGGCAAAAATAAGCGCCAGGCAGAGCGCAAGCGGGATCAAAATCGGCAACAACCGGGGCATCGCCAGCACCAGCAGCCATAGAAACGCATTCAACCCCATGCCGCCGCTCAGATTGTTCAAGAGCGGCAATGCGCTCCACAAAATGGCGATTGCGGCAAACACCGCGGTGATCAGCACGGTTGCCAACAAAATTTGCCGCGCCAAATAGCGGGTGATATGCGAGAGGATCCTAGGCATAAACGCTCGTATAAGCGAAGCTTGGGAGAATGGCGAGGAGGTGTTACCGTCCGGGCTCGAGCTGTGCCGGCATACCACACCGACAAGCCTTCGCTCGCTGACCGAAACAGACCATGGAAGGGCACCGCCCGATGCAGATCACATTTTCAGACCCCGCTGACTCCAGCACCGATGCCATGGTGGTCGCAGTCGGCGCAGATTGCCTTTTGAGTCCTGCCGCCGAAGCGGCGGACCGGGCCACTGGCGGCGCTGTCAGACGCGCAATTGCAGCCTCCAGGTTTTCCGGCAAGGCCGGTCAGTTCCTGGACCTGATGGCCCCCGCCGGCATCAATGCCGGCCGATTGGTTCTCGCTGGTGTCGGCGCCAGCGCGGATGCGACCGCGCGGACCTGGCAGGATTGGGCCGGCAATATCTACGGCCACCTGGCCGGCAGCGGCGCCACCGCGGCGACGCTTCGGGTTGAAACCATGGGCGGGCCGGTTGCCGAAGCAGATGCTGCTGCGAACGCGGCGTTCGGCATTGCGCTCGCCAGTTATCGTTTCGACCGCTATCGCACCACCGAAAAACCGGACCAGAAGCCAAGCCTGAACCAAGCCGCCATTATGGTCGCTGGCTCGGCGGCAGCGCAGTCCGCCTACGCCCCCATGGCCGAAGTCGCTGCCGGCGTCGTACTGGCCCGCGACCTGGTCAGCGAGCCGGCGAACGTGCTGTATCCGGAAACCCTGGCAGAGCGCTGCACTGCGTTAAGCGCGCAGGGCGTCGATGTCGAAGTCATGGACGAAGCCCGGATTGACGCTATCGGCATGCGCACTTTGCTGGCCGTCGGCATGGGCAGCGCCCGCGACAGCCGCGTCGTCGTCATGCGCTGGAACGGCGGCCCCGACGACCAGGCGCCGATTGCGCTGGTCGGCAAGGGCGTTACCTTCGACACTGGCGGCATCTCCATCAAGCCCGCGGCCGGGATGGAGGATATGAAGTGGGATATGGGCGGCTCGGCTTCTGTCATCGGCGCGATGCGCGCCATTGCGGGACGTAAGGCCAAAGCCAATGTCATCGGCATTGTTGGCCTGGTGGAAAACATGCCTTCCGCCAACGCCCAACGCCCGGGCGACGTCGTCACATCGCTCTCCGGACAAACCGTCGAAGTGATCAATACCGACGCTGAGGGCCGGTTGGTGCTGTGCGACCTGCTGACCTATGTGCAGCGGACCTATAAGCCACAGGCCATCGTTGACCTAGCGACACTGACCGGCGCAATTATCGTCGGCCTAGGCCATCATAATGCGGGCTTGTTCGCCTCTGACGACGCGCTGGCGGACGGCTTGACGGCTGCCGGCAAATCCACCGGCGAGCCGGTCTGGCGTATGCCGCTGGGCGAGGAATACGACAAGGCGCTGAAGTCTCAGATCGCCGACATGAAGAATGTCGGCGGCCGCGATGGCGGCTCGATCACCGCAGCGCAATTTCTCAAGCGCTTTATCGAGAACGACACGCCCTGGGCGCACCTCGATATCGCCGGCATGGCCTGGAGTGGCGAGAGCAAGCCAATTACGCCGAAGGGCGGCACCGGCTATGGCGTCCGCCTGCTCGACCGGTTGATCGCCGACCGGTACGAGCAATAGCCGGAGCCGCAGCCGTTGGAGGTGCACTTCCGCAACCTGGCCAGCAAGCCCCTGGAACGATGGCTGCCAACCCTGGCAGCCGCATTCTACGACCAAGGCTTGCGCCAACTCATTCGGGTCGGTTCGGAGCCGCGGCTGAGGGCGCTGGATCAGGCGCTGTGGACATTCGATCCCGGCTCCTTCCTGCCGCATGGCGCAGTGGGGGACGGTGCGGAGGATAGCCAACCGATTCTGCTGACGATGGGCGACGGCAACCCGAACGCCGCCGCTGTCGTTTTGGCTGTCGATGACTGTAGCGCCCGGCCCGACGAGGGGTTCCAGCGGCTGGAATACCTATTCGACCGCAACGATACCGCCGGCCGGGATGCGGCACGGTCCCGCTGGCGCGAGTGGCGCGAGCGCGGAATCGAGCCGATTTATTGGGAAGCGGATGCCCAGGGGTGGCGGCGCGCGGGTTAGTCGCGCCGCAATCAGTTGCCGTACGGCTTCCCGATGGCTATGAAGCGCCCGCCCAATCATTCCTATGGAGCCACCCAACCGATGGCCAGCGAACGCACACTTTCGATCATTAAACCCGATGCCACCCGCCGCAACCTAACCGGTCAGATCAATGCCCGGTTCGAGGCCGCGGGCCTGCGCATCGTCGCTCAGAAGCGCCTGCAACTGACCCGCGCACAAGCGGAAGGCTTTTACGCCGTTCACAGCGAACGGCCTTTCTTCGACGACCTCTGCTCGTTCATGACCTCTGGCCCGGTGGTCGTGCAAGTCCTGGAAGGCGATAATGCTGTCGCCGAGAACCGCCGCATCATGGGCGCCACCAACCCGGCCAATGCCGACGAGGGCACCATCCGCAAGGACTTCGGCGAATCGATCGAAGCGAACTCCGCCCATGGCTCGGACAGCGCTGAAAATGCGGCGATTGAGATCGCCTATTTCTTCGCTCAGACGGAAATCGTCGGCTAGAGCAACGCCCGATCGAACGGAGTCATGTGATCGGGTGGATCTGCTTGCCATTCATAGAGTTAGAGCAGATTCACCCGATCCTATCGGATCGGGATCTGCTCTAATTCAGCACCGCCGACCGCCCCTACAGGTGCTCATGCCAAATTTTACGGCCTGCAGCACCTGTCCGGGCTCAACCCGGTAGCCGACAATACCTGCAGCTTCCGCCGCCGCTACATCGCGCGGCTGGTCGCCGACCAGGAAGCTACGGCCCAGATCCACGCCCCAAGCCTTCGCCAATTCCGAGACCATGCCCGGTTGCGGCTTTCGGCACGCGCAGTGTCGCGTATATGGCCCCGCCCCCGCGTCGGGATGATGCGGGCAAAAGCGATAGGCGTCGATCCATGCGCCGGTCCGCGCCAATTGCCGGCTCATCCACTGATGCAGCGCCTCAACATCCGCCGGCGTATAAAGCCCGCGTGCGATGCCGGATTGATTGGTGACGACAAAGGCCAGCGCGCCGCTCTGATTCACCAGCCGCACCGCCGCCTGCGCCCCCGGTAGCCAGCGAAATTTTGCGATGTCGTAGAGATAGCCGACGTCGTCGTTCAGACAGCCGTCACGGTCGAAAAATACCGCTGGGCGCCCCGCCATGCTCAGCCCCAAAGCGCCGCCGGCGGCGGATGCAACAGGCTGCCGTCATAGGTTAACGCGGGCTCCCGGTCTTTGGCTAATAGCAGCGGCCCATCAAGGTCGACAACGCTGGCCCTCGCCGCCACCAGAGTGGCCGGCGCCATCGCCAGCGACGAGCCAAGCATGCAACCGACCATCACGTCCAGCCCCAGCCGCTCCGCATCCTCCAGCACCGCCAGCGCCTCGGTCAATCCGCCGGTCTTGTCCAGCTTGATATTGACCAGGTCATAGCGCTCGGCAATCTGCCCGAGATCGGCGCGGGTATGAAAAGCCTCGTCAGCGCAGATCGGCAAGGGATGTTCGAATGTCGCCAGAACCTGATCCTGGCCAGCCGGGACCGGTTGTTCGACCATGGCGACGCCGAGGTCAGCCATCGCCTGGCAAAGCGCCTGAACAGTGTCGGGCGAAGCCCCCTCGTTCGCATCGACGATGAGCTTGGCCATGGGAGCCGCAGCGCGGATACTCGCCACCCGTTCCCGATCCATCGCATCACCGGCCAGCTTGACCTTCAACAAGGGCCGCGCCGCTTGCCCAGCCGCCGCCGTGGCCATTGCCTCTGGCGAATCCAGGGACAGGGTATAGGCGGTTGTCAGCGCCGGCGGCGGCGGCAATCCCGCCAGTTCCCACGCGCGCCGGCCGGTTCGCTTGGCCTGCATATCCCAAAGAGCGCAATCCAGAGCATTCCGGGCGGCGCCCGCCGGCAACAGCGATGCCAGCTCTTGCCGGCCGGCACCGGCCTGGATGGCGTCCCGAACGCTTTCGATCTGAGCCAGAACACTTTCAACGCTCTCGCCGTAGCGGGCATAGGGCACGCACTCGCCACGACCCTGCAAGCCGTCAGCAACAATCATCGCCGTCACAACATGCGATTCGGTCCGCGCCCCACGGGCTATCGCAAACTGGCCGCGGATCGGGAACCGCTCGGCTATCGCCGTTAGCTGGCGCATAGCTTCTCCAAAGCGTCAACGATCGGCCCGGTGCCGGTTGCCAATGGATCGACGCACGGCAGGCCAAACCGGTCCTCGACGCTTTTCAGCAGCCGTTCGGCAGCACTGGGCGACAGAAGGTGAGTGTCGATACTGACCCCGACAAACCGGCATTCCGGATTGGTCAACGTTGCCATCGACTGATAGGGCTGGAAACAATCCTTCAGGTCCGGGATCGGCGCATGCGGCAGGCCCCGCATATGCTTTCGCGTCGGCTCATGGCAGAGCACCAGAGCATCCGGTTGCGCCCCGTGCAAAAGACCTAGCGTGACGCCGGCAAATGCCGCATGAAACAGCGAGCCCTGGCCCTCAACAATATCCCAATGGTCCGGATCGTTTTCGGGCGTCAGCCATTCCGCCGCGCCGGAAATAAAATCCGAGACGACGGCATCGATCGCAACGCCGCGTTCGGAGATAAAGATGCCGGTCTGGCCGGTTGCGCGGAAATCGACCTTCAGGCCGCGCTTTTCCATCTCCTTGGTAATCGCCAGCGCCGTATACTTTTTGCCGACAGAACAATCGGTACCGACCGTCAGGCACCGCATCCCCGCACGTTTGAAGCCTTTGCCGGTATTGAACGTCTGGTCGGTATACCGCACGTCGAACAGCTTGCGCCCGCCCTTGGCTGCGGCAGCTGCCACTGCCGGCAAGCGCCCAAGCCGGACATGCAAGCCGCTGGCGACGTCCATTCCCAGATCCAGAGCCCTGACGATGGTATCCGTCCAATGCTCCGGCATCGACCCGCCAGAATTTGCAACGGCGACGATCAGAGTCTTGGCGCCCCGCGCCGCCGCCTCCTCCAACGTCAGGTCGGCCAGCCCGGTATCTGCCTTGCATCCGGGCAGACGCAACTGGCCAACGCACCATTGCGGCCGCCAATCGGCAATACCGTGCGCCGTCTTCGCCGCGAGTTGATCGCCAACATCGCCCAAAAACAAAAGGTAAGGACGTTCCACTGAGTCGCCTCCCGACTGTCGCGCAGAATTTGAACAAGCCTGGAATTCTAAGGCCTAACGCTACCGGATGTAAACGATAACAGTTGTGCCGGCCCTGGACCGCCCCCACCTGCTAACGATATGCTGGTCGGGTATTTTGCTATACGGCATTCATCGAAAGGACAGACAGCGATGGCTATGAGTTGGTCGCACACGGTGCTCTATGTCAAAGACACAGAAAAAATGTTGGATTTTTACACCCGGGTCATGGGTTTCCATATCACCGACCGCGGCATGATCGGCAACCGGACGTCGGAGATCATCTTCCTGAGCCAGGACCCGAATGAACACCACCAGATCGGCATGCTGCCGGTCCGCAAAGACGTCGGCGCCAGCAACAGCGTCGCCCATATCGCCTTCCGGATCGAAGGCCTGACCGAGTTGCGCGGCCTGATCACGGCGTTGCGGGGCGAGTCCATCGAGATGCGGCCGACAAGCCACGGCAACACCTGGTCGATCTATTTCCAGGACCCTGAGCAGAACGGGATCGAGGTGTTCTGCGACACTCCATGGCATGTCAGCCAGCCGGCCGGCAAACTGTGGGACATGGACGCGGACGACGCCACGCTGATGGCCTGGACGAAACAAGAGTTCGAGGGCGAACCCGGCTTCGAAGCCCGCGACGCCTTTCACAAGCGCCTGGCGGAAACCCTTAACTAGGGGCGACGGCAACCTGCGGCAGCGTTCCAATGCGATGGCCGCCGCCGACCGCGCTGCAGAGCAGACCCCGATCCAATTGGATCGGGATCTGCTCTAAATCTAATCATTAGAGCATCTTACCCCGACAAATTGATCGCCTTGGCGATTCAATTTGATCGGGCGATAACCCTAGCGCCCATAATAGGCGGTCACCGTTTTTTGGGCCACTTCCTGCAGGAAGTGCGCCATGTCTTTGTCGATTTTGCCGTAGTAATCATAGCTGTTGCCCACGGGCGACTTGCCATAAATGCTGGCAAACACCGTCGCAGCGGCAAGGTATGTGCCGATCAGGTCCGGGTGCGAGCCATCGAAGGATTTGTGCAGCATCAGGTCCGGGCGCTGCTTATAGGCCTCCTCGAACGCCAATCCGACCGGAATGACCAAAGCGCCGACGGCATTGCCGGCCTCGGTGTATTCTTTTGCCAGAACAGCGGTCATGCCGGGATCGGCCCGCTTGTGTGGCGGCACATAGGCATGGGTCATATAAAGCGCGGTCTCGCCGCCGGCTGCTTTGATCTTGGCTGCGAATTCCGCGACAGTGGCCTTGAATTCCGCCGGCCGCTTTTTCGACCAGCCGAGCGCACTGCCGCCCTGCAGGATCACCACGTCGAACGGCTTTTTCACCCGCAGACGGTCATTCAGAATATAGCTGTCGATCACGTGGTCCGAGAGCGCGCCGCCGCTGATGGTGACGGACTTGTACTTCAGGTCGCTTTCATCCCCCAGGCCAGCAGCCGCCACCATCCGGCGGACATGGTTGTGCACGCTGTCGCCGTAATAGAGATAGCTATTGCCGACAAACAGCAGGTGCGTCGGGTTTGGGTTGGTCAAGTGCTTGACCGTCGGCGCAGACGTCTGCGCCGCGGAAACGCTGGCGACAAGGCCCATGGCGAAGGCAGCGAACGCGCCTAACAGAGAGGATCGGATCGGCATCGGGTTTGGCTCCAAAAGTCAGCATCCGCTTCGTGAACGAACCTGAAAACTTTAGGAGAATTTCCGCAACAGCAAAGCCGGATTCGTCACCACCAACGGTTAGTAGGCGAATTCCCGGTAGAGCGGATCGACGCTTTCACCCCATCGCTCATAATACGCTTTCAGTTTGGCAGCCGCCGGCGATTGACCGGTAGCCACAATGTGCTCCAACTCCTCAAGAAAGCCGGTTTCATTGTTGCCGGCGCCATCGAGCCGTCCGCGGGCCTGCAACCCAGCGCGCGCGATTTTCAGCACCTCGCGCCCCTGGTCAGCCAGCGTCTTGCCACGGAACGGCGTCGCCAGCCCCAACCGCGGCGCCTCATCGCGCAGGTGATTGCGCTCCTCCGCCGTCCAATCCTTTACCAGGTCCCAGGCTGCATCCAGCGCCGTCTGGTCATACAGAAGCCCGACCCACAGCGCCGGCAACGCACAAAGCCGCTTCCATGGGCCGCCATCGGCGCCGCGCAATTCCAGGTAGCGCTTCAGCCGAACTTCAGGGAACGCAGTGGTGACGTGGTCAGCCCAATCGTCCATCCCAGGCTTATCGCCTTTGCGCACGACATAGCCCTGATCCTCGGCTTCGATCTCTCCCGCCAAAAACTTGCGGAAAGAGCGCCCGGCCATGTTCACGTACTCGTCGCCCCGATGGATGAAGTACATCGGCACATCGAGGATATAGTCGGTATAGCGCTCGAAGCCGAACCCATCCTCGAAGACAAAGTCCAGCATGCCGCAGCGCGCCGGGTCGGTATCGGTCCAGACATGGCTGCGCAGCGACATGAACCCGTTCGGCTTGCCCTCTTTGAACGGCGAATTCGCAAACAACGCCGTCGCCAGCGGCTGCAAGGCAAGGCTGACACGGAACTTTTTCACCATGTCGGCTTCACTGGAATGGTCAAGGTTCACCTGCACCGTGCAGGTGCGCTGCATCATGTCCAGGCCCAGCGAACCAACGGTCGGCATGTACTGGCGCATAATCCGATAGCGGCCCTTGGGCATCCACGGAATTTCATCCCGCCGCCATTTCGGGTCAAAGCCCATGCCCAGCATGCCCAGCCCCAGGTCGCGGCACACCGTCCGTACCTGATCGAGGTGCGTGTGCACTTCTTTGCAGGTCTCGTGGATCGTCTCCAACTGTGCGCCCGAAAGCTCGAACTGGCCGCCCGGTTCCAAGGTGATCGACCCGCCGGCGTTGTCGCGCAATGCAATCGCATTGCCGCGTTCCAGGACCGGCTCCCAGTCGAACCGTTCCGCCAGTCCGCGCAACAGCGCGCCGATCCCGTCAGGCCCCTCATAGCTGGGGCGGGACAGGTCTGACAGGCGAAATACCAGTTTTTCGTGTTCGGTTCCGATCCGCCAAGCGTCCGGCGTCCGACACCCGGACTCGAACCAACCGACCAATTGGTCCCTGCCTGTGATGGGCGCGCCGCCCGAATGATTTGCCATGCACGCAGCCCTGATGCACCGGATGGAAAATTTGGCTATCCCTGGCCGCGTACCTGGATATCGCCGTCGCCTGCAATGGCCTGCCCGATTGCGAGCGCAGCGATTGCAGCCGTTTCTGCGCGCAGGATACGCGGTCCGAGAGCCACGCGCGTAACAAACGGAAGTTCTGCAATTCCGTCAAGCTCACCCAACGCAAAACCGCCTTCCGGCCCGATCATTAATCCCCAGGAACGGGGTGGCGCGGTATCGTCATCCTCATCGAACAAGCTGTCCAGCGCATCGGCAATCGGAATGCCGAGCCCACTTTCATCGCACCATAACAATGCCCGCTCTGCCGGCCATTCCTTCAGAAAATCGGCCAGCCGCCAACTTGGCGTCACCTCCGGCACGTCCAACCGCTCGCATTGCTCGGCCGCTTCGATGGCGATCCGCTCCATCCGCTCCGGGTTAAGCCGCTCGCTGAACGAGCGCTGGGTCGCGACGGGAATAAATTTCGTCACACCCAACTCTGTACCTTTTTGCAGGATCAACTCCAGCGCCGGCCGTTTCGGAACGCCAAACGCCAGCCATGGCCCGTCAACCCGCATCTGCCGCTGCAATTGCTGGCGCATGCGCAGCCCGGCCCGGCGCCGGTCATGCCCATCGATCTCCGCCAGCCACAACCCGTCCCTGCCGTTGAAAACCTGGACCGACGAGCCGACGGCACAGCGCATAACCCGCAAAAGATAGTGCGTCTGTTCCGGGCCGAGCGTGACCACGGCGTCGAGCCTAAGCGCTGCGTCAACAAACAGGCGCGGCAGTGAGGAATTTTCTATAACATCGGTATTCGTCATCCTGCCAATATGAGCGTAATTTGCCGCCCGACAAATGATTTCTGATCGCCCGTCTCTTTCCCGCAATCCCATCGACGCCAGCGATATTCGCCGCAGCATTGCCGAGCGCGTATTGCCTGCCAAATGGCATCCCTATGCAAGGCTGGCGCGGTTGGATCGACCGATCGGCACATGGCTATTGTTGCTGCCGTGCTGGTGGGGCCTCGCACTCGCGGTCAGCACGGCGCACGGCGGCTTTGCCGGTGCCCTGGGGTATGGATTGCTGTTCACCGTCGGCGCCCTGGCGATGCGCGGCGCTGGCTGCACCTATAACGACATTGTCGACCGCGACTTCGATGGTCGGGTGGCCCGCACCGCGCTGCGGCCTATCCCCTCCGGCGAGGTCAGCGTAACGCAGGCGTGGGTGTTTCTGGCGCTGCAACTGGCAATCGGCTTCGTCGTCCTGGTTACGTTGAACCCGATGGCCATTGTCGTCGGACTAGGCTCAATCCCCATCGTCGCCGCCTATCCCTTTGCGAAACGGGTCACGCACTGGCCCCAGGCCGTGCTGGGCCTGGCGTTCAACTGGGGCGTGCTGGTCGGATATGCCGCCCTAGCCAGCGCCCTGACCCTGCCGGCGCTGCTGCTGTACGGCGCCGGCCTGGCCTGGACCCTCGGCTATGACACCATCTATGCCCACCAAGATAAAGAAGACGACGCCATCGTCGGCGTCAAAAGCACGGCGCTGCTGTTCGGCGAGCGGACAAAGCCCTGGCTTCTGGCGTTCTATGGCGGGACGGTCGCATTGATCGCTGGCTGTGGCTGGCTCGCCACACTGGGCTTTGGGTTTTGGATCGGGCTTGCAATTTTGGCTGGACATTTCGCCTGGCAGATTTCATCGCTGCGGATCGACGATCCGGACGATTGCCTGGTGAAATTCAAGTCAAACCGGGATGCTGGCCTGATCGTTACAGCCGCTCTCCTGCTGGGATGGATATAGCAATTGGAGCTTGACGAGTTTATCCGCGCCAATACGAAAATCACGGCGACGGCATTGGTCCCTGAAATCCGGCTTCACCTCGCGACCGAACTGACGCCGCTGTGGCATGCGACGGAATCCTACCTGAACCAGGTCAATATCGGTGCGCCCTTTTGGGCGTTTGCCTGGGTCGGCGGGCAGGCTTTGGCGCGTTACCTGCTGGATAACCCGGATGTCGTCCGCGGCCTTCATGTGGTCGATATCGGCAGCGGTGGCGGCATTGTAGCAATCGCTGCAGCAATGGCCGGTGCGGACCATGTAACGGCGCTGGATATCGACCCGGTGGCCGCCATGGCCTGCGCGGTGAACGCCACGCTCAATCGGGTTGAAGACCGGATCACCGCAGCCGAAGGTGATGCCATCGGCTATGATTTCGCCCCTTATGACCTGATCCTGGTCGGCGATGTTTGCTATACGCGCGGCGAGTCGGAGGACCTGACGCATCATCTCCGCCGCGCGGCTGCTCCTGTCCTGTTCGGCGACCCTGGCCGCCAGTTCATGCCGCGCAAAGGCATCCACCAAGTCGCGACTTACACCGTCGAAACCAGCCAGGAAATCGAAGCCAAGCCAATCACCGAGGCCAGCGTGTGGCGGATGGTCGGACTATAGTGCGCTTCCCCTGCCTATCTTGGTTGCTGATCCGTCTGATCAGAAACCGCCCTAGCTCATAAAGCGCCCACCGTTCACGTCCAGGCACGCGCCAGTGATATAGCTGGCATCGTCGGAGGCGAGGAACAGGATGGCCGCGGCGATCTCCTCCGGCCTGGCCGCCCGCTTCATCGGGATTTCGCCCAGCCGTCGCCGCATTTCCGCCTCGTCCAGCGCCTCGTAGCGGGTGCGCACCCGGTCGGTGAAGACAGTGCCGGGCGCAACCGCGTTCAACGTAACCCCGTTCCCGGCTTCCTCGAACGCCAGCTTGCGGGTAAAACCCAGGACCGCTGCCTTGGCGGTGGAATAGTGGACGTTCGATATCTCGCTGATGCTGCGCCCGGCGACGGAGGCGAGATTGACGATCCGGCCATAGCCGCGGGACCTCATGCCGGGTAGCACCGCCCGCGTCAGCAGAAAGGCGCTGGTTAGGTTGATGCCGAGGAAACGGTTCCATTCCTCCAGGCTCAGCTCCTCAATCGGCTTTGGGTTAGCGCCGAAGCCGACATTGTTGACCAGGATATCCGCCGGCCCCAAGGCCACCTCCGCCTCGCCGACGGCCCGGGCGACCTGCGCCTCATCGGTAGCGTCGGCCCGGACATAGGCCAGCCGCTGGGCGTCCTGGCCGGCGTCGCGGCGCAGCGCCTGGACGAAATCGCTGTCCGCCGGCTCTTGGTCGATCACGGCAAGACGCCCACCTTCGCTTAGATACCGCAAGGCGACAGCACGGCCGATGCCTTTAGCGCCGCCGGTCAGGATAGCGGTTCTGTCTTCGAAACGTCGCATCTGCATAGCTTTTTCCTCCGATTCATTCACCCGATCATGCGGCCTGCAAGGTGCCGCCTGCAAGCGGGGTCTTGTGAGCGCGCGTTTCGGGTGGAACACTCTGGCCCAGCGCACCTACGCTGCCCGCAACAAAACGGAAGGAACCCCTCTCATGCGTCTAGCCGACAAAGTCGCCATTATCACCGGCGGAGCCCACGGCATGGGCAAGTCCACATGCGAAATCTTTGCGCGCGAGGGCGCCAAAGTTGTCATCGCCGACGTAGACGACAAGGCCGGCCAGGAACTGGCGCAACAACTCACCAGCCAGAACCTGACCGCCATGTTCCACCACTTGGACGTCACCAGCGAGGCCGACTGGGCCGCAACGGTCAAGGCCGCGGTCGATGCCTATGGCAAGCTCGATTGCCTGGTGAACAACGCCGGCATCTCCGGCAGCGCCATCGACGACCTGGATGATACTGAGATGTGGAACCGGCTAATGGCGATCAACTCGACTGGGCCGTTCTATGGCATCAAATACTGCGCGCCGGAGATGAAAAAGGTCGGCGCCGGCGCCATCGTCAACATCTCGTCCATCAGCGGTATCGTCGGTCAGGGCTTCATCCATCCGGGCTACAATGCGTCCAAGGGCTCAGTCCGTCTGTTGACGAAACAGGCGGCGAGCCGGTTCGGACCGGACAATATCCGTGTCAACAGCGTCCACCCCGGCCTGATGCCGCCGATGCGCACCAGCGGCAAGACCGCGGACCCAGTGACCCGGGCCAAGATGCTGAAGCGCGTACCGTTGGGCCGCAACGGCGAGGTCTGGGAGGTCGCCAACGCCACTCTGTTCCTGTGCTCCGACGAAGCCAGCTATATCACCGGCGCTGAATTGCACGTGGATGGCGGCCACTGCGCCGTGTAGAGCATCGCCCGGTCAAATCGAATCGCCAGGGCGATCAATTTGACCGGGGTAAGATGCTCTAATCATTAGATTTAGAGCAGATTCACCCGATCCAATCGGATCGGGATCTGCTCTAGTCCTCATCCGGTCCCGCTGCCCCAGCGGGACCGTTTCTTCCAACGACGGACTCTGCATGCCGACCCGCACCACCCCCTTTACCGAACCCGAAGCCTTGGCGCGCGCGGCGCTGGAAATGTCCTATCTGGACCTGTTGCTTGGCATGAAGGCGGGCACGCTGCCGCGTTCGACCATGATGGAGTCGCTCGATTTTCATATGGAAGAGGCGGAAGCCGGGCGGGTCGTTTTCACCGGCACGCCTCACGCCGCCTTCTCCAACCCGCTCGGCGGGTTGCACGGCGGCTGGTATGCCAGCCTGCTCGACTCGGTGATGGGCAGCGCCGTGCAGTCGACCTTGCCCAAAGGCAAGGGTCAGACCACGCTGGAGTTCAAGCTCAACTTCGTCCGCGCCGCGAAGCTCGACGGTAGACCGGTACGCTGCGAAGCCCGCGCCCGCCATGTCGGCCGGCGAACAGGGACGGCGGAAGGCGAGATTGTCGATGCGGATGGCAAGCTGCTGGCGCATGGCAGCACCACTTGCCTGATCCTAGATTTTTAGCGTGCGCCATTTTCTGGCGCCAATTCGCCCCTTGCATCAATCGGCCTAATTTCCTACGTCCGCACGCATTAGCTGTTTCGCGGCGCGGCAAGACGCCGGCTTCTTTGGCAGGCGATAGGCTCTTTTCGCGCCATCAATTCGATAGGGAGGCTTCGCGCCACCATGAATACAATGATCGCCACCGAAGGCCTGACAAAGGTGTTCGGCGCGAAAACTGTGGTCGATTCTGTGACCCTTCAGGTCAACCGTGGCGAAGTTCTAGGATTTCTGGGACCTAACGGCGCGGGCAAATCCACCACCATGAAGATGATTACCGGTTATCTGCGGCCGACAGCCGGCAGATCCTCCATCTGCGGACAGGACGTGCTGGACAGCCCGATCGAGGCCAAGCGGCATCTGGGGTACCTACCGGAAGGCGCGCCGCTGTATCCGGATATGAGCCCGCGCGGCTTCCTGATGTTCATCGCCGCCATCCGCGGCCTGCGCGGCGCCGAAAAGGCCAAGCGCGTCGATCAGGCCATCGCCATGACGCAACTGGCCGAGGTTCTGGCGCAGCCGATCGAAACCCTTTCAAAGGGATTCAAACGTCGTGTCGGCCTGGCGCAGGCGCTGCTGCACGATCCCGATGTGCTGATCCTGGACGAGCCGACCGACGGCCTCGACCCGAACCAGAAGCACGAGGTCCGCAAGCTGATCCACGACATCGCGCCGACCAAGGCGATTATCATCTCCACCCACATTCTGGAGGAGGTGGAGGCCGTCTGTTCCCGCGCCGTCGTCATCGCGCAAGGTCGTGTAATCGCCGACGACACGCCGGCCGGCTTAATCGCCCGGTCGCCGCGTCACGGCGCCGTCACGCTGACGGTTGCAGCCGCGCGCGCAGAAGCGGTCAAAAATGCCCTGAGCAGCATCGCAGGTGTTGGGGCCGTGCAACAAGGCAAGGCGAACGGTAAGGGCGTGTTACTCACCGCCTTCGCCAAGGACGGCGCCGACGTCGCCACCGCCATCGCCGAGCGCGCGGCGGCGGAACACTGGCCGATCAGCAACCTGCATACCGAGCGCGGCAACCTCGACAGCGTGTTCCGCTCACTGACCAACCCGACAGCACGGAAGGCCGCTTAGTACCATGGGCAACGTGCCAACCATTTTCCGCCGGGAGTTCGCCGGTTATTTCGCAACGCCGGTGGCGTTCATCTTCATCATCATCTTCCTGGCGCTGGCCGGCTCGTTTACGTTTTACCTCGGGTATTTCATCGAACGCGGCAACGCTGACCTACAAACCTTTTTCCTGTTCCATCCATGGCTTTATCTGCTGTTAATTCCGGCAGTCTCCATGCGGCTTTGGGCGGAAGAGCGTAAACAGGGTACTATCGAACTGTTTCTGACCCTGCCCATCAGCATCGCCGAGGCAGTGGTCGGCAAGTTCCTGGCGGCCTGGGCCTTTGTCAGCCTGGCGCTTGCGCTGACCTTCCCGATGTGGATCACGGTCAACCTGCTGGGTGAGCCGGACAACGGTGTGATCGCGGCCGGCTATATCGGCTCTCTGCTGATGGCCGGAGCCTATCTCGCCATTGGCTCCTGTCTCTCGGCCCTGACCAAGAATCAAGTCATCGCTTTCGTTCTCACGATCACCGTATGCTTTCTGTTTACCGCCGGCGGCTCCAGCGTGGTGCTTGGGCTGATCCAGAGCTGGGCGCCGGAGGTGGTGGTAAACGCCGTGCAAAGCCTCAGCTTCATGACTCATTTCCAGAATATCTCAAAAGGCGTCATTTATGTGCCGGACGCCATCTTCTTTGCCGCGGTCATCCTGTCCTGGCTTGCGGCAAACATCCTGATTGTCGACCTGAAGAAGGCGGATTGATCCCATGAGCGATTCCGTCACCAACTCCGTACGTCAGCGGAACCTGCTGTCCGTAGTCGGACTGCTGGTCGTCGCCGTGTTGTTCATCGGCGTTATCATGCTGGCGAACCAAGTGTTCCGGTCTGCCCGGGTCGACCTGACTGAGGACAAGCTGTTCACCTTGTCCGAAGGCACCAAGAAAGTGTTGCGCGCGATCGATGAGCCGGTCCGCCTGCGCTTCTACTACTCCTCCCGCATTGCCAAAGATTTGCCCGACGTTGGCATCTACGCCCAACGGGTACGCGATATGCTGGAGGAATACGCCGACCTTTCGAATGGCAAGATCCGACTGGAAGTTTATGACCCGCAGCCATTTACGGACCAGGAAGATCTGGCCGTTGCAGTTGGCCTTCAGGGCGTGCCGATCGACCAGGGCGGCGACTTGGTCTATTTCGGCCTTTCCGGTACAAATGCCACGGACGAGCAACAGGTTATCCCGTTCTTCGACCAACAGCGCGAGCGTTTCCTGGAATACGACCTGACGCGCATGGTCTACGACCTGGCCCACCCGCGCAAATCGGTAGTTGCAGTCATGAGCGGCCTGCCGGTTTCGGGCTCGCCCTACGCCAAGCAGGTGCCGGGCGCGCCGGACGATTCCTATGTTGTCTGGGGCCAACTGAAGGAGATGTTCGGCCTCGAAGAATTGGCGATGGTCAATGCCAAGATTCCCGACGAAACCAATGTCTTGGTCCTGATCCACCCAGAAAAAATCGATGCGCGCAGCCAGTATGCCATCGACCAGTTCGTTCTGCGCGGCGGCAAGGTCGTGGTCCTGATGGATCCGCACTCTGAAGTGCAGGCATCGGATCCGCAGAGGCGCCGCGGCCCGTCGCCGACCATCGTCGCAGCGTCCAACCTGCCCGAATTGCTGAAAGCCTGGGGCCTGGAGATGCCGGCGGATACGGTCATCGGTGACGCCAGGCTTGCGCGCCGCGTCCAGGTACCGACCCAAGGCCCCGTCGCCACCCGCGTAGCGGCAATCGACTATCCGCTCTGGCTGGCGGTCGGTCCGGAACAGATGAATCGGGACGACTTGGTCACCAGCCAGCTGTCGCTGCTGAATATTGCGTCGCCAGGCGAGCTGAAGCCGCTGCCAGGCGCAACCACCACCTTCACGCCGCTGTTGTGGACCACGGACCAGGGCGGCATTGGCGACCTTCCGCTGGCGCAACAAGGGTCTACGAAAATCCTTGAGCAGGCGAACCGCTTTAAGGCGGACGGCCGCCACGTCCTGGCGGCGCGCGTCAGCGGTGCGGTCAAGACAGCATTTCCGGACGGCCCGCCGAAGTCGCCGTTGATCGATGAACTGGAAAAAGCGATCGCCGATGCCAAGCCAGGCGACGACATTGCCGACAAGCAGAAAGAACTCGATAAGGCGGTCAAAGAATGGCAGGCCGCCAAAGCGGCGCACCTGACAGAATCCAAGACGCCGATGAACGCCATCGTCATCGCCGATGTCGATTTCCTGGCGGATGGCCTATGGGTGCGGGTCCAGGATTTCTTCGGCAAGCGCATTCCTTCCCCTTACGCCAACAACGGCAACCTGCTGATCAACGCCGTAGAAAACCTCAGTGGCTCGGACGAGTTGATCAGCCTGCGCTCGCGCGGCGTATTCCAGCGGCCCTTCACCTATATCCAGGACATCCAGCGCAAGGCGGAAACAGCCTTCCGCCAGAAAGAACAGGAGTTGCTGCGCGAACTGGGCCAGGCGGAAGAAACCCTGAAAAAACTACAGACCCAGGCCCGTGGCGAGGGCAACCTGGTGCTGTCGCAGGCGCAAAAAGACGAAATCAGAGGTTTCCGCGACAAGGCTGTCAATCTGCGGCGTGACTTGCGCGATGTCCAATTCCAGTTGCGGCGCGATGTCGACCAGGTGACCGAGATGGTCAAGCTGGTCAACATCGCCGCCGTTCCAGCCCTGGTTGCCATATTCGCGTTGGTGCTGGCGCTGGTGCGACGCAGCATGCGCCGTCGCGCTGTCCATCACGTTTGAGGCCGGGGGCCCCTCCAAATGAAGCTGACTACCTTCGCTGCCCTCGCTGCCGTTACCGTTGCTGTCGCCGGCGGCGCCTATTGGGCTGCGCAACAGCGTGACGCGCACATCGCCGACCCCTGGCAGCGCCAGGCGCTTTACCCTGGCTTGCTGGAGCGGCTGAACGACGTCACCAGCCTGCGCATCGCGACCCAGGCCGATGGGCCGCTCACCATGACCAAATCCGGCGACGCCTGGACTTTGGCCGAAGCGAATGGCTATGCCGTCGATTTTGCCAAGATTCGGCAAACCCTGGTAGAGCTGTCCAGCATGGAAACGCTGGAGCCGAAGACGCAAAAGCCCGAAAACTATGCCGCTCTTCGGGTCGAAGATGTGGAGGTTCCCGACGGCAAGACTTCGGGATCGACACGCGTCACCGCCAAAGCAGGGGACGCCGTCCTGGTGGATATGCTGGTAGGCTTGACCAGGCCGGCGGATGTCGGGGCAGGCGTATTCGTGCGCAAGGCTGGGGAAAATCAGGTTTGGCTGGCCACGGGCTCTTACCAGCCAAATCCGAAAGCGCTGCAATGGCTTGACCGCAACGTGGTGAATGTAGATTCGCGGCGGATCGCGGAAGTCGTGGTCTCCCACCCCGACGGCGACACCTACAAAGTTGCAAAGCCGGAAATGGGGTCCGAGGACATGGCCTATGCGTCGCCGGTGCCGGAAGCCCAATCACCCAAGCCAGTGCATGAAATGAACAATATGGCCAGCGTCACGGACTTCCTGATTTTTGAGGAAGTCGTACCAGCAAGCCAGATCAAATGGGAAGCGCCGCAGGTCGTCAGCACGTACCGCACCTATGACGGCGTCCTGGTCACCATCACCGCCATGAAGGCGGCTGATAACAAGACCTGGGTGCAGGTTGCGGCGTCTGTTGTGCCGCGCGCCGACGGCATCGATGCCTATGTCGCCGAGAACAAGGGCAAAGACTCGATGGCTGGCCGCATCGCCGACCAATTCATCGCAGCGGACGCCGTCTCAGGCGCGATCGACGCCATTAACAAACGTGTTGGAGGCTGGGCTTATCGCCTAACCGACTACAAATCCGGCAAAGTCATGCAACGCAGTACAGATATGCTGCAAGAAGCCGGCAAAGAAGCAGGTAAGGCCAATTGAGCCCTGACCGGGCGCGGCGACCGTAGTCCCCGCGCCCGGTCGGTGAGTCTGCCTTAAATGTTCGCCGGGAAGTGCCCGCCATCCATCAGGATGTTCTGGCCGGTGATAAAGCCGGCATGCGCGCTGCACAGAAAGGCGCAGGTCGCGCCGAACTCTTCGGCTGTGCCGAAACGTTTCGACGGATTTTCGTTCATCCGCGCCTGACGCAACTCGTCTTCCGGCTTGCCGGTTACCTTCGAGGCGTGGGAGAAATTGCCCTTCAGGCGGTCGGTATCGAACGGACCGGGCAACAGGCCGTTGATCGTCACGTTGTGCGGCGCCACTTCACGGCAAATCGTGGAACTGAACCCGGTCAACGCCATGCGTGCAGCGGTGGACAGGCCTAGGTTCGGCACAGGCATCTTCACGCTTTGCGACGTGATATTGACGATGCGGCCGAATTTTCGCTCTGCCATGCCATCGATCACAGCGGTGATCATTTCCACATGGGACAGCAATTGCGCCTCCAGCGCTGCCAGCCAACGCTCCCGCGTGTCGGTCCGGAAATTGCCAGGGGCCGGGCCGCCGGCATTGGTGACCAAAATATCGGGCTCCGGGCATGCGGCCAGCACGGCCGTGCGAATTTCCGGCTTGGTGATATCGCCAGGCACCGCTGTCACCTGAACGTTGTAGCGGTTGCGGATCTCCGCAGCCGTCGCTTCCAATTCGGAGGCGGTCCGGGCATTGATCACCAGATCGCAACCTTCCTCGGCCAACGCCATCGCGCAGCCCTTGCCCAGGCCCTTGCTGGCCGCCTCCACGATGGCCTTGCGGCCGCGAATTCCCATATCCATTGACGGTACGTCCTCTGTCAGTCGTCGGTTGGCAGTTTCAATACTTCCTGCGCCAGTTGGCGCGTCACCTTGCGCCGCTGCGCCAGCGAAGCCCGGTCCAGTTGCTCGACCGCCGCAGCGATCGCCGCGCACGAGCGCTCCAGCCGGGTCAGCATAAAGGCGATCACATTGTCTGGCACCGGTATTTGCCGGTCTGCGAACAATTTCCCGGCAAGCCCGCCCAATAGCGCATCATCTGGGGCCTGCAGACTGGCTGACGGCAGCGCCCGAAGCCGCGAATCGAGGTCCGCCAGGCCAGTGCTCCAGCGCGCCGCAGGTTCCCGGGTAGTCAGCAGCACAGAAAGTCCGCGGGCGCTAGCCGTATTGATCAGATGGAACAGAATTCTGGGGTCGGATACGCCCTGAATATCATCCACTGCGACGGCGCGGCATAGGCCCAAGGCCTGCTCCAACGTCACACTATAGGCCTTTACCCGCGCCGCCGCCGCGCGGTTGGCCCAAATCGCCGCCAAATGACTCTTGCCGCTGGCCTCCGGGCCATGCAGCAACAGGCCTCCGCCGGGCCAATCCGGCCATAGGTCCAACCAGCGGACCGCATCCCGATTGCTGTCCGCCACCAGGAAGTCCGCCTCCCCCAAGGCGGAGCGTACCGGCAGCGGCAAGGGCAATTGGCTTCCGGCAGATGTCTCAGTCACCGGGCAACTCGTGATCGTACAGGCGACTCTGCCGGTATTGCGTCAACAAAAAGCGCACGACCACTCCGATAACCGCCGCCGTCGGCAATGCGATCAACATGCCGAGAAACCCCATCAGCGAGCCGCCGGCGAACAGGGCGAAAATCACCCACACGGGATGCAATTGCACCCGGTCGCCCACCAGCTTCGGCGTCAGCAAATAGGCTTCGATCAATTGCCCGACGACAAATATCAACGCGACAATGCCGATCCTGACAGGATCGGAAAATTCAATCAGCGCCAGGCCGACGCTGGAGACCAGGCCGAACATCGACCCCATGTAGGGGATGAACGATACCAGACCGGCCATCAGCCCTACAGTAAAGCCAAACGGCAACCCAGCCGCAGCCAGCGCGCCGCCATAGCCTAGCGCCAGGACAATACAGACAGACGATTGGCCCCGGACGAAGCCGGAGAGCATTTCGTCCACCCGCCCCACTTGTTGGCGGACGGTCGCGCGATGTTCCAGCGGCAGCAATTCGTCAAGAATGGCGACGATCCTATCCCAATCCCGCAACAGGTAGAACGCCACGACCGGCGTCACCAGGATCAGCGACAGAAACTCGAAAAAGGCGATGCTCCGGGCAAAAAACCCCTGCACCAGTCCAGAAAAGATCGACATGCCGCGGCCGAACTCAGCCGTCAGCGCATCGCGCACCTGCTGAAATTCTTCCGGGCTGAGGACGCCCTGCAACCGCTCGACCCCGGCGATCAGCCAACGCTGCAGCACCGCAACGATATCGGGCAAGCGGCCCGCCAAACCGACAATCTGGCTTTGCACCACCGGGATCAGCAACAACAACAGCAGGATCGAGAGGATTGCAAACCCCAATAACGTCCAAGCGGCCGCCCATCCGCGGCCAATACCGCGCCGTTCCATCCAATCCGCGATCGGGTCCAGGAAATAGGCGACGGCCAGTCCGGCAACGAATGGCAGCAGGATCGGCTGGAACAGCCAGACCAGCAGCACGAAGGCTGCCAGGATCAGCAGCCACGCGCCGGCCTTTTCTCTAACGGTCAACCGGCCCACTCCATTGGCTCTGTCGCTTTACCCATGGATCCGCAGCACCCAACCGCCAGGCTCCTGAACCAGACGCATGCCATAGCTGTCGAAGGCCCGCTGCAATTGCTCCAGATCGGAACTGTATTTCAGGTCGAACTCCGCCGCCGTCGCTGTCAATCGCGCCAGCACCGCAGAATTCAGGGAGCGCACTTCGGCTATCCGGCGCAGCGCATCCGCGTAATCTCCGATAAAAGCCAACGGCACCGTCACCCGCAAGGTGCTGACGCCGATTTCGCCGCGCTGCAGGTTTTCTGTCTTCCAGGCCGCAGCCAATGCGTCGGCCATCGCGGCCGCCGCCGTCCGGGTCAGTTGTTCTGCCGCAAGCGCGGCTCTGCCCCCGGCTGCGCCGGTAAAGGTCTGGGTAATCGGCCCTGCCGGCGCTGCGCCATAACCTCGCAATGTTACGTCCAATACCGGCGCGCCCGTTCGCGGATCGACCCGCAATTGACCCAAAGCGACGATGGCGCCGCTGGCACGGTAAGCCCTGGCCAATTGCTGCATTCCGGGGCTATCGCCGGCAAGCGCCTGATCGGCGCTCAGTTGCAACTGGTCCTCTGCCGAACCAGCCGCCATCACTGTATCCAACAAGCCCCGCGTGCCGACACGCTCGCTCCAGGCAGTGTGCCAGGGATTCGGCACCTCCCACAATTGGCGGGCACCAACCCATTCATAGACCGGCAGAACCAACAGCGGCGGGCTGACGCGGTCGGTGAAGGGAATTTGCCGGGCATTCAAGAAATCCCGCACACGGGCCCGGGAGAACGAGATCGCCAGCTCCGCCCGGTAAGCCGATGCGGTCGTCTGTTCCCGGACGATATCCACAGCGGCAATCAGCGCGTTCAGGTCGGGCTGCGCCAGGGCCGGTCGGGCACCGTAATAGGTCTGCGGCACCAGCCGTTCGTAAAGATGGACATAAGCCGCCTGCCGCGCCTCATCCAAGCCTTGCTGACGGGCCAGGACGCCGGTAGCGGCTGTCTTTTCGATGGCAATTTGCCGAACTGTATAGGCGCTCGTCGTCTGTTGGGCCACAGCTGTGCCTTGGACCGCCGTCAGAACGAGCATTGCCATGCCCAGCACGAACCGCCATGCCGTCCCCTGCGCCAACCGCCTGCGTTGCATTGCCAAGGCCTTTCGCTATGGTCCCAGAATTCCCGCTAGTGCATCGCCGGCGGCGGCGCTTGCGGTTACGATTGGTTCTTATACAGAGGCGAGATGCGCATGTCCAAAGGCGGACGCAGCTATGCAGACGCCGGTGTGGATATCGAGGCGGGCGATGCGTTCGTCCGCTTGATTGGCCCACTGGTCGCTGCCACGGCACGGACGGGCTCACGCCCCGATCTGAAAGGCTTTGCCGGAGTCTTTGATCTGAAAGCCTGCGGCTTCCAGGACCCGCTGATGCTGGCTGCCACCGATGGCGTCGGCACCAAACTGCGGATTGCGATCGAAACCGGCCAGCATGACACCATCGGCCAGGACCTGGTCGCCATGTGCGCCAACGACCTGATCGTTCATGGCGGCGAGCCTCTGTTTTTCCTTGACTATTTTGCCAGCGGTAAACTGGAATCCGCAGTCGCCACAGCGGTTGTCGCCAGCATCGCCCGTGCCTGCAAAGAGGCGGGCTGCGCCCTGATCGGCGGAGAAACAGCCGAAATGCCGGGCATGTATGCCGCAGGCGACTATGACCTTGCCGGCTTTGTCGTCGGCGCGGTTGAGCGCGACCAATACATCGACGGCAGCCGCGTCATGGCCGGCGACGTTGTCCTGGGGCTGCCGTCCAGCGGCGTGCACTCCAACGGCTATAGCCTCGTGCGCAAGGTCGTGAGCGACCTGGGCCTGCGCTGGAGCGATCCGGCCCCGTTCGACCCTAGCCGCCCGCTGGGCGAAGCGCTGTTGGAGCCGACGCGGCTCTATATCGCCCAAGCGCTGGCGGCCACCAGGACCGGAGGCGTTCATGCCATCGCACACATCACCGGCGGCGGCCTGCCCGGCAATGTGCCGCGGGTTCTGCCCGATGGTCTCGCCGTTGTGCTGGAGCCTGATGCCTGGCGGTTGCCGCCGGTCTTTCAGTGGCTGCAGTCGGCCGGCGAGATCGACGCGCCCGAGATGCTGAAAACGTTCAATTGCGGTGTTGGCCTGGTGCTGGTGACGCCGCCCGACCGGGAAGCTGAGGTACGCGCGGCACTTACCGGCGCCGGCGAGCGAGAAATTTATCGCCTGGGGACAATCCGACCGCTGGCCGATGCAACGGCGGCGCAGTTGGCCTGGACCGGCAGCGCGCCGTGGAGCGACGCGTGAGCAGGGCGCGCCTGGGGATTCTGATTTCCGGACGCGGCAGCAACATGGCGGCCCTGGTTGCCGCCGCTGCCGACCCGGCCTACCCGGCTGACGCCGCGTTGGTGCTGGCGAACCGAGACGATGCCGCCGGATTGCAGCATGCGGCAGCGCGGGGCGTCCCCACCGCCGTGGTCGCCAGCAAGCCATTCGGCAAGGACCGCGAGGCCTTCGAACGGGCGCTAGACGCCCGCCTCCGCCAGTCCAGCGTGGATTTGGTTTGCCTGGCCGGGTTTATGCGCCTGCTGACCCCCTGGTTCGTCGGCCAATGGCGCGACCGGCTGATCAATATTCACCCCTCGATCCTGCCGGCGTTTAAGGGCCTCGATACCCATGCCCGCGCGCTGGCCGACGGCGTCCGTTGGCACGGCTGCACCGTGCACTATGTCCGGGCGGAGATGGATGCCGGGCCAATCATCGCTCAGGCGGTCGTGCCCGTGCACCCGGACGATACTGAGCAGCAGCTGGCGGACCGGGTGCTGGCGGCCGAGCACCGGATCTATCCGATGGCTGTCCGCCTCGTAGCGGAGGGACGGGCGCCCGTCATCGGCGAGCGCGTTGCGTTGCACCCATCGGTATCCGTGCAGGAGACCACGCTCACCAACCCGCAGGAAGCCTGACCCGCCCTGCCGGGCTGCGCCCTTGAACCGCATTGGGGATGCCGCGGTTGCAAGCTAGGAAAAAGTCAGAATAATCACTGTATCCGCCTGCCCGGCGGGCCGCCGATGAATGGAATGCCGAGCACCATGGAAAATTTCGAAGACTCCGTCCGCCGCCACCGCGCCAGCTGGGAAGGTTTTGCCGACCTTTTGAAATATGGCACGATCGGCGTGATCATCGTTCTGGTGCTCATGGCGATTTTCCTGCTGTAGACCGCCAGTACGCTTGACCCGCGCATTGCAGATGCCGCCGCAGGACGATGATGTCCGGCGGCGGTTTTTGTGTGCCTGACGCAGGAACGCATTGTCGCACCTTGCGCGCATCCCCATCTCTTAAGGACTGAAACAGCAAGGGAAGGCTGTCATGTCCAACAATGTCTATTCCGTGACCGAAATCGTCGGCTCCTCCGAAACCTCGATTTCCGACGCTATCCAGACCGCTATCGCCAAGGCCGACAAAAGTCTGCGCAATCTGGAATGGTTCGAAGTCGGCCAGATCCGAGGGTGGATCAAGGAAGGTAAGGTCGGCCACTACCAGGTCACGTTGAAGCTGGGCTTCAAATACGACAAGTAGGCGGGACGGTCGTCAGACCTGCCCCGCCGGCCTCACCCATACCGCCGTATCATGGAACACTGCGCCACCGACGGGCGCGGCGGGCTCGGACGAGACCAGCAGGTTGATGCCGATGCCCTCCGGGAAGGCGTGGTTCGGCCAGATGCTCTCGACGATGACCGTGCCGGCTCGGAGGCCGTCGAAGTGGCGGGCATGCAAGGTGACGCTGCCCTTCTCGTTGCCGATCAGCACGCGCGCGCCGTCGGCAATGCCCAGCGGTTCCGCATCTTCCGGCCGCATCATCACCTCTGGCCGCCGCTCACGTGCGGCTGAGGTCGGCGTCTCCGTGAAGGTGGAGTTGAGGAACGAGCGCGCTGGCGCGGTCACCATGCGGAAGGGCTTGTCCGGCGTCGCCCGGTCGATCACGTCCCAGTGGTCCGGCAGCGCCGGCATGCAGTCGCCGGGGCCATAGCGGCCCGTTCCTGTGCCGTCGTCATAAGGCGGCAAGCCGGCCCAGTCCGGCTTGAACCGGAATTTCTTGTCGGGCCAGGCAAAGCCGTTCCGGTAGTGCGCTTCCTCGAACGGCGGCTGGCAATCAACCCATTTGCTCACCAGCAACTCGTCATAGCTGCCGCGTTTCGAGGCCTTCAGCGTCGCATCCACCAGTTCGCGCGCCGTCATGCGAAAGGCCGGCTGCGGGCAGCCGAGGCGCTGCGCCAGCGCGTTGATCACCTCGACATTGGACCGCGGCCCTTCCGGCGGCTCGATCACCTTCGGCCCCAGCGTGATGTACTGGTTGCCGCCGCCCTGGTAGACGTCGTCATGCTCCAGAAACATGGTGGCGGGAAGGACGATGTCGGCCATTTTCGCTGTGTCTGTCAGGAACTGCTCATGCACGCAGGTGAACAGATCCTCCCGCGCGAAGCCCGCATGCACCTTGGCCAGCTCAGGCGCGACCATCATCGGGTTGGTGTTCTGAATGAACAGGCCAGTGACCGGCGGCCCGCCTCTCAGAGCTTCGGCATCGCCGGTCAGCACGTCGCCGATGCGGCTCATGTCGAGCCGGCGGATGCTGGGGTCGGCGTAATCGCGGCCCTCCACCAGGGTCTTGTTCCAGCGGTAGATGTCGCGGTTGTTGTGAAACGCGCCGCCGCCCTCGTACTGCCAGGCGCCTGTCACGGCGGCAATGGACAGCACAGCATGCATGTTATGTGCGCCGTTCCGCTGCCGGCACATGCCATAGCCGATGCGCAGGAAATGCTTCTTGTTCTCCGCCAGTAGGCGGGCGAACGCCTCGATCTCCGCCGCCGGCACGCCGCAGATCGCCTCCGCCCATTGCGGCGAACGGGATTTCAGGTGGGCCTCCAATTCCTCCGGGCAGTCCGTGTACTGCCCCAGATAGGGCCAGTCTGCATGCCCGTCGCGAAACAGAACATGCATCACCGCACAGGCTAGCGCGCCGTCCGTCCCCGGCTTGACGCACAGGAATACGTCCGCCTGCTTTGCGGTCTCGGTGCGGTAGGTATCGACGACCACAATCTTCGCGCCGCGGCTCTTGCGGGCGTAAACGGCGTGAGTCAGGACATTGATCTGGGTCGAAGCCGGGTTGGTGCCCCAGATCACCACCACGTCAGCGACCCGCATCTCGCGCGGGTCGGCGCCATGCAGCGAGCCTGTGCCGGCAACAAAGCCATTCCAGGCCGTTGCCACGCAGATGGTATCGTGCTGAAAGCTGTACTTCTTCGCATGCCGCAGACGATGGATCGAATCGCGCTGCACCTGCCCCATGGTGCCGGCATAGAAATACGGCCAGATCGTTTCCGAGCCATAACGGGCTTCCGCCTTCAGAAATGCCTCCGCAGTTTCGCTGATGGCGTCGTCAAAACTGATCTCGCGGAACTCACCAGAGCCTTTCGCTCCGGTGCGTTGCAGACACTTAGTCAGGCGGTCAGGATGGTGGATGCGCTCATGATAGCGCGCAACCTTGGCGCAAATGACACCGTCCGTGTACAGATTTGCCTTAGCGCCCCGTACCCGGCCAATGGTGCGGGCATCCAGCCGCTCCACCTCCAGCGCGCAGGTGGAGGGGCAATCGTGCGGGCAGGCAGAAAACACAATTTCAGGGTTTGCAACACTGTCAGGCACGTAAAGGCTCCTATTGCGGGCGATAGACCCTATATTCTCAACTCCAACGTATGGGAGACTAGCAGATGGCCAGCGCCGACTCCATTATCGACCGGATCAAGGACTACCACATCCACGTCTACTATGACGCGGCCAGCAAGCCTCGCGCCGAGGCATTGCGCGCCAAACTGGAGGCGGCGTTTCCCGGTGCAATCTATGGACGCTGGCACGACAGGCCCGTCGGGCCACATCCAGAATGGTCTTACCAGGTGCATTTCCCGGTGGAGTTGTTCCCGCAGATCGTGCCGTTCGTAGCGCTGGAGCGCGACGGACTGACCGTGCTGGTCCACCCCAATACCGACGACGACCTGGCCGACCATCGCGACTATGCCTTTTGGATGGGCAAGATCCCGTCGCTGGAACTCGGAATTTTCGACAAGGCGCATTAGGCCGAAGCGTTCGCTGACTTAAGCGCCTTTTGGACCGCCGGTTTCACGCGGGCCGGCGGCAATGAGGCTTGCATCGGAGATATGGCCGTTCAGCAAGCGATAACCCGCGTCCGTTAACTTATGACCAACGCGGGCCATGAGCGGTTCGAACATCTCCGCAGCCTTCAATTCGGCCTGGAAACGCGCCAGCGCAGCAGCCGTCGGAAATGGTCCGTCCGGGCTAACACCGCAAAACCGCATCCAGGTCAGCCGATCCCGAACCTGGGCGACTGTTTGCTCCATGCTCAGACCATGCAGGTCTTGCAGGACCAGCATCCGGAACATCGCCAGTGGCTCAACCGCGCCACGGTCCTTGCCAGGGTGGCCGGATGCCTGCAACGCCGCCTTAAGGTCGGGCCGGAAGCTGTTGAAATCGACAATGCCGCTCAACATTGCCAGCGTATCGGTCTCAATTGGCAGTGACTCGACCATCGCCGCAGCATGGCGGCGCGCGCGGCGGCGGCTCCTACGGCGCGCCAGGCCCACGCCCCACCCGGCTGATTTTCGCAAAACCCAGAACGGCAGGGACAACAGGGTGACGATTGCAATGCCGATCAGAAAGCCTTCGACCTGATCCAACAATACCAGATTGACCATGCGCCGGAGCGTACCGATCACACCGCTCTCGTCTAGCAACCACCCTGTCAGCCAGTTGGCAGCGTCATAGAATCCGGCATAGGACTGCTTCGGGTCATATATACGCCAACTGTAAAGACCGCAGGCAATTAGCCCTATAAGCGTACGCAGGGCCATGTCGCAAGCGCCGGCCGCCTAGCCCGGGCGTCTTTCGAACGCCGGAACACCTTCTGGCAGGTGATGGTAGGGTTGCTTATCGATCGTGAAGATCGCCGCCTGCGCCTTGAACTGGCTCGGATCGTCCAACGTGCCGACCTTGATGATCATCGAATCCGGACGCGCAGGCGACCGGGTGCCAAGGCCCGTGCCACAAGTCGGGCAAAAGAAGCGGGTGACCGGACGTTCCAGATCGCTGCGGGCAAAGTTGGCCGGTTCGCCCTTCGTCCAGCGGAATCCTGCCAGCGGAAAAATGACGATCGCATTCGGATGACCGCCGGTAATGTACTGGCATTCCCTGCAGTGGCACTGAATCTGAGCTTGCGGGGCGCCATCGATTTCATACCGAACTGCGCCGCAATAACAGCCGCCTTTGGTGGTGGTCATATCGTCAATCTCCCTTAGCGTTCCGCCTCACCTAGGGCCGCCACTTCAGCATGTCTGGGACAGGAAACCAAGTGATCGTTTACAAGCCCCATGGACTGCATAAACGCATAGCAGGTGGTGGGCCCGCAAAACCGGAACCCCAGCCGCTTCAATTCTTTCGCCATCGCCGAAGAGGCGGGCGTTACGCCTGGAACATCGCTCATGGCGACACGATTGGTCTGCACCGGCCGGCCGTCGACGAATCCCCAGACCAGTTCAGAAAACGAGCCGCGTTCCATCACCGCCAACCAGGCGCGAGCGTTATCGATGGTCGCTGCTATCTTGGCCCGATTGCGGACAATTCCCGCGTCCGCCATCAGCGACGCCTGTTTGGCGTCGTCATACGCTGCAATTTTGGCGGGCTGGAAACCGTCGAACGCCGCGCGGAAATTGTCGCGCTTGCGCAGAATGGTGATCCAGGACAATCCCGACTGAAAACCTTCCAGCACAATTTTCTCGAACAGGGCGCGGTCGTCGTACTGCGGCACACCCCATTCGGTATCGTGATAGTGGTGATAGATCGGGTCGTCGCCGGCCCAGGGACAGCGTTCCATAGGCCGGCTCCCGTCCCCGCCGTTACTGCGAACGCAGGCGCGGGTCGAGCGTATCGCGCACCGCATCGCCGAAGATGTTGAACGCAAACACCGCCAAGGTGATAGCGAGCCCTGGGAAAATCGCGACCCAGATTGCGCTCTCCGCATACTCTTCTGCGCCACCCTGCAGCATCAGGCCCCAAGCCGGCGTCGGCTCTTGAACGCCCAGGCCCAGATAGCTGAGCGACGCCTCCGCCAGAATGGCCTGGCCAAGGAAGCTGGTGAACATGATAAGGTACGGTGCCATCACGTTCGGCGCCATATGGCGCATGATGATCCGAATGTGACTGAAGCCCAAGGACCTGGCAGCATCCACATACGGGATTTCCCGCACCTGCAGCGCGCTGGAACGCACAACGCGGGCGCAGTTCGGAATCATCGGAATGGTGATCGCCAGGATCACGTTATGGGTGCCGGAGCCGAACGTGGCGACGATGGCCAGCGCAATGATGATCGACGGAAACGCCATGAAGACGTCCATGATCCGCTGAAACACCAGGTCGAATACACCGCCCAAATAGGCGCTGGACACGCCCAGGATCAGGCCGATGGTCGATCCGAAAAAGGCCGCAGTAAACCCGACGAACAGGGCCGTCTGCGCGCCATAGATGATCCGGCTCAGCACATCGCGGCCGAACTGATCCGTCCCCAGAATGAAGTCAGCCCCAGGCGGTGTCAACATCGCCGCAAAGTCGTTCAACTCTGGGTCGTAGGGCGAAACATATTCCGCGAACACGGCAACCAGCAGAATGACAATCAGCATGCCGCCGCTGAAGGCACCGAGCGGCTGGCGCCTGCACCAGCGCCCGACAATGGTAAGCCAAGTCTTCTGCGGCGGAAGGTGGGTGGGTTCAATATTGGTGACGGTCGTCATACCCGTATCTCCTTCGCAGCGGATCAGCTATAGCGGATGCGCGGGTCAAGCCACGCATAGGCCACATCGATGCAGATGTTCGTGATCACGAAAATTACCGCGACCAGCAACACTAACGACTGCGTCATACTATAGTCGTAATTGGTAACGGCGCCGACAAACAATTTGCCCAGGCCGTTCAGATTGAACACCTGCTCGGTCACGACAAGCCCACCCATCAGGAAGGCGAACTCGATGCCGATCACGGTAATGACCGGCAACATCGCGTTCTTGAGCGCGTGCCGGTTGACAATCAACTTTTCCATCACGCCTTTGGCGCGCGCCGTCCGGATATAGTCCTCACGCAGCACCTCCAGCATGGCAGAACGCGTCATACGGGTTGCCACCGCGGAATAGCGGTACCCCGTCGCCAGCGCCGGCCAGATCAACTGCGAAAGGTTGTGAATCGGATCCACCCAGATCGGCACATAGTGAATCGGCGGCAGCCAGGCGATGCCGGTCCACCACTGCGTTGTCAGCAAAATGGCCAGGATGATCAGAATGCCCAGCCAGAACGACGGCATGGCGATGCCGGCGATGGAAAACGTCCGAACCAGGAAATCGATCCAGGTGTTCTGCTTGACCGCAGAGATAATCCCCATCGGGATCGCAATAAAGATGCTGATGAACGTCGCCATCAGCGCGATCTGCAAGCTGAGCTGGAACCGCAGCCCCACTTCCTCAACAATGGGCCTCTCGGTCCACATCGAGATCCCGAAATCGAACGTGAAGAAATTGGTAAACCAACTTAGGAACTGCACCAATAATGGCTGGTCCAAGTTGAAATTGATCCGGCACTGCGTCAATGCTGCTTCATCGAAGAAGCCGCCCGTGCCACCCAGCCGTGCGATACAGATATCGCCCGGGATCAGCCGCAGCAAAAAGAAGATAAAGATAGCGGCGCCGACCAAGGTTGGCACCATCATCAGAATTCGCTTCACGAGATACTTATGCATCTGTGTCCTGCTTGTTTGTGGATTGGCCGGATCCAATAGAAATTACACGGCAAGGGTGTGTCCGCCCCTTGGTGAGGGAC
>JAPOJR010000160.1 GCA_029978325.1 Alphaproteobacteria bacterium
CGCCGAAATGGCCCTTCAGATTACGGTCGAAACGCGCACCGGCGATACGCCGGCAAGCAAGCGCGCCCGACAGAAAGCGAATCCTCCACAGTTGTTGTTAACGACGCCTGAATCATTTTCCCTGTTGTTGTCTTACCCTGAAGCGCCGGACCTGTTCCGCGGTGTGCAGGCCGTCATTATCGATGAGTTGCACGCACTGGCCGATAACAAGCGCGGCGATCTGTTGTCGCTTGGGTTATCACGACTCCAGGCGCTGGCGCCGGATATGCGCCGGGTCGGATTGTCGGCGACTGTGGCCGACCCGCCGGCTCTGATGCGATGGCTTTCGCCGAGCGCCGGCCGCAACAGCGACGATGTCAGCCTCGTCATCGGCCGCGGCGGGGTCAAACCGGATGTCTCGATCATGCTTCCGGCTGAGCGCATGCCATGGTCGGGTCACATGGCGCTTTATGCCATCGAGCCGATTTACAGGGCGGTACGCCAGCATCGGACCAGCATCGTCTTCGTCAATACCCGCGCCCAGGCCGAACTGATTTTTCAGGCGCTTTGGCACATCAATGAGGCGAACCTGCCGATTGCCCTGCACCATGGATCACTGTCGGCGGAGCAACGGCGCAAGGTCGAGGCGGCGATGGCGCGCGGCGCATTGAGGGCCGTTGTCGCCACGTCCTCTCTCGACCTGGGGATCGATTGGGGCAGTGTCGACCTGGTACTGCAAGTTGGCGCGCCGAAAGGTGTTTCTCGGTTGCTGCAACGCATAGGTCGCGCCAATCACCGGCTGAGCGAACCGTCTAAGGCCATCCTGGTCCCGGCCAACCGGTTTGAGTTGCTGGAATGCCAGGCTGCGCTGGATGCGATCAACGCGGGGCAGTTGGACGGCGCGCCGCCTCAGCCGGGCGGCCTCGACGTGTTGGCGCAGCACGTGGTCGGCATGGCATGCAGCGGCCCGTTTCATCCCGACGACCTATTCGAACAGGTATCGCGAGCAGGGCCTTATGCAGCACTGAGCCGTCAGGACTTCGACGACGTCGTCAGCTTTGTCGCAACAGGCGGCTATGCGCTGGGGGAATACGAACGGTATCGCCGCCTGAGACCCGCCGGCAACGGGCGGCTTGGCATCGCCAACCAACGGTTCGCGCAAAGATACCGCATGAACATCGGCACCATCGTCGAAACCCCGACCTTGAAGGTGCGGGTCGGCGGCCGCATCGTCGGCGAGGTCGAAGAGGTCTTTGTCCAGGGGCTGGTTCCGGGCGACACGTTCATGTTTGCCGGGCAAGTGCTGGAATTTCTGGGCGTCCGAGAAATGATTGTGGCGACGCGGCGCGCGACGGGCGATTCCCCAAAAGTTCCCGCATATGGCGGCGGCCGGTTGCCGCTGACCACGCATCTCGCCGAAGGCGTACGATCAATTCTGGCCGCGCAGGAACGATGGCGCGGCATGCCACCCGACGTGATGGAATGGCTGAGAATGCAACGTTGGCGGTCCGAATTACCAAAAGCCGACGGGCTGCTGGTGGAGACCTTCCCACGCGGCGGCAAGTACTACACCGTTGCCTATTGTTTCGAGGGCCGCAACGCCCATCAAACTTTGGGCATGCTGTTGACCCGACGGATGCAGCGCGCCGGTTTGGGACCGCTGGGCTTCGTCGCAACAGACTATGTCATTGCAGTTTGGTCGCTGGCCGAACCGCGCGACCTGAATGCCTTGTTTGCCCAGGACATGCTGGGCGACGACCTGGAAGAATGGATGGCGGAAAGCTCGCTGCTAAAGCGAACATTCCGCAATGTCGCGGTGATCGCCGGCTTGATTGAGCGGCGCCAGCCGGGGCAGGAGAAAACCCGCAAACAGGTGACCTTCAACGCCGACCTGATCTATGACGTCCTGCGCCGCCATGAGCCCGACCACCTGCTATTGCGCGCCACCCGGCGCGACGCCGCGCGCGGCCTGACGGATATCGGCCGGCTGGCGGAATTGTTGGCCAGAACCCGAGGCAATATTACCTGGCGTCGCCTCGACAGAGTATCGCCGCTGGCCGTGCCGGTGCTGTTGGAAGTTGGGCGTGAGAACGTTTACGATGGACAGGCCCTCGATCACCTTCTGCGGGAGGTTGAAGAGACCGACACGGACGCCCTGATTGCCGAAGCCATGGCCGACGCGCTTAGTCAGTCCTCGTTGGATCTTTAATTCAGAGGAGGCCAGCAAGGCGGCTTGGCTCCTTCGAAATCTGCGGGCGCTCGGCAGCGGCGGTCAACCCGTCATCTTGCGTTCTGTCACGCATCCCGGCAAATGCTTGGCCGAAACCATGGAAGATTTGGACAATGACTGAACTGGAAAGAACGCGCAAACGGCTCCATTATCGTGCCTGGCACAGAGGCACGAAAGAAAGCGACCTGCTGCTTGGCCGCTTCGCCGATGCGCACCTTGCGACGATGACGGCCGAACAGCTGGCTGATTTCGAGCAGGTGTTGGACCGTATCGACCCCGAACTCATGGATTGGTTCACCGGGCGGGAACCCGTGCCAGCCAATCTGCGCTCGCCTGTTCTCGATCAGCTGATGACGTTCAAACCCGCGCCATGACCACCCAAGCGGTTCTGGAAACTCCTCCGCGCCTGACGGCGCAGGCGTTCCGTTTGCCGGGCCATCTGACGCTGGCAGGCGCGCCAGAAGGCGCGGACGCCCAATGGTTGGCCGGGGCTATCGCTGATCCTGACATGCCGCCGTTGGTGGCGGTGGCGGTCGATGAAGAAAAGGCGCTGCGGCTGTTGCACGGCGTCGCCTTTTTCGCGCCGGACGCCAAAACGCTGTTTCTGCCGGCCTGGGATTGTCTGCCCTATGACCGCTCCTCGCCAAACGCTGAGGTTTTGAGCCAACGGATCGATGCTCTAGCCAAGTTGGCTGCTAAGCCGCCGCGCCTGCTGGTGACGACGGTCAACGCCGTGCTGCAGCGCGTGCCGCCCAAATCTTTCTTCGACCATGCCAAATTTACTGCACAAAAAGGGCAAAAGCTTGATCAGGCCGCGCTGACCGAATTCCTCAGTGCCAACGGCTACAATCGGACCGACACGGTCATGGAAGCTGGCGAGTATGCTATTCGTGGCGGGCTGATCGACTTGTTCCCGCCGGGTGAAGCGCTGCCTCTGAGACTGGACCTGTTCGGCGATGAAATCGAAAGCATCCGCCGGTTTGATCCCCTGACCCAACGCTCCGATCAACCGGTTAAGCGGTTCTCCATCGCACCCGTCAATGAATTGCGGCTGACGAAAGAAGCCATCGAACGGTTCCGGGTCGGCTATCGCACGCAGTTTGGCATCCCAGGCGCGGATGATCGATTGTATGAAAGTGTTTCGGCCGGCCGGAAACACCCAGGCATGGAGCATTGGTTGCCTCTGTTCCACGAGCATTTGGCGACAGTGTTGGATTATCTGCCGAGTGGGACGGCGCTGCTCCTCGACGATCAGTTTGGCGACGCCAAGCGTGCCCGTTTCGATACCATCGCCGACCACTATGCCTCCCGCGTTGCGTTGGCGCAGACAACCGCGGCCGGCGAAGGTGGTATCTACCGGCCTTTACCGCCGGACCGGCTCTATCTGACCCCTGAAGAGTGGGACGCTCTGGCTGACGAACGCGCCGTCGCCACCTGGCACCGGTTCGAAGCCGACGAAACCCTGGGCGGAGAGGTCTTCGACATCGGCGCCCGCAGGGTCAGGGACTTTGCCGAAGCGCGCATCCAAGGCGATGCAGAGCTGTATGCAGCTGTAGCCACGCATATAGGGGCAGAACACCGGAATGGACATTCGGTGTTGATGGCTGCCTATTCCACCGGCGCTGCCGGACGAATTTCAGACCTGTTGAAAGATCGCGCCGGCCTGGAAAGCCGCTCGGTCGAGACCGCGGACGGTCTGCCGCCGCTCGCTACCACAGTTTGGGAGCTGGAACACGGATTTCGCGCCCAAAACCTCGTGGTTTTTACCGAGCAGGATCTACTCGGCGAGCGCATCAGCCGCCGCCCGCGCCGCCGCCGCCGGGCCGATCAATTCCTGACGGAAGTCAGCGAAATCGCGGAAGGCGACCTGGTCGTACACCTCGACCACGGCATCGGCCGTTACGAGGGGTTGGAAACCGTGACCGCAGGCGGTGCTGCGCATGACTGCCTGAAAATCTTATACCATGATGATAATAAACTTTATGTTCCAGTTGAATCTATTGAACTTCTAAGCCGGTACGGATCCGAATCAAACGCCGTTCAACTCGACCGCCTAGGCAGCGCCAACTGGCAGTCGCGCAAGGCCAAGCTCAAGGATCGCATCCGCGACATGGCGGCGGAGTTGATTCAGACAGCAGCCGCCCGTACCCTCCAGGAGGCCGATGAACTGCGCCCACCAGAAGGTGCATGGTCCGAATTCTGTGCGCGCTTTCCGCATGCAGAAACAGATGATCAACTGAAAGCAATCGACGACGTCCTCGACGACCTTGCCAGCGGCAAGCCGATGGACCGGCTCATTTGCGGCGACGTGGGTTTCGGCAAGACTGAAGTCGCGCTCCGCGCCGCATTCCTGGCTGTGATGGAAGGCTTTCAAGTAGCCGTGGTGGTCCCAACCACGCTGCTGGCACGCCAGCACTACAGGACCTTTGCCGACCGCTTTCAGGGCTTGCCGGTGCGGGTCGAGCAGTTGTCTCGGCTGGTCCCGTCCAAGCAAGCTACCGAGGCGAAGAAAGGTTTGGCGGAAGGAAAAGTCGACATTATCGTCGGCACCCATGCCCTGTTAGCAAAGTCCATCGAATTTAGTAGGTTAGGCCTCTTAATTGTTGATGAAGAACAACATTTCGGTGTTGCCCACAAAGAGCGATTGAAAAAGTTGCGGGCGGATATTCATGTCTTGACCATGACCGCAACGCCAATCCCGCGAACCCTGCAACTGGCACTTTCCGGCGTTCGCGAGATGAGCCTGATCGGTACCCCGCCAGTCGACCGATTGGCGATCCGCACGTTCGTGCAGCCGTTCGACCCGCTTGTGATTCGCGAAGCGATCCAGCGCGAGTTGTTCCGGGGCGGTCAGATCTTTTATGTATGCCCCCGCGTTCGCCACCTGCGCCAGGTCGAAGAACAGGTTCGCGAAATCATGCCGGACCTTAAACTTGCTGTCGCCCATGGCGGCCTGGCGCCACGCGAGTTGGAAGATGTCATGAACGGGTTTTACGACCGCAAGTTCGACATGCTGATCGCCACCAACATTATCGAGAGCGGCCTGGACATCCCGAACGCCAATACGATGATCGTGCATCGCGCCGATATGTTTGGGTTGGGCCAATTGTACCAAATTCGGGGCAGGATCGGCCGCGGCAAAGTCCGGGCCTATGCCTATCTCACGCTTCCTGGCGACGTCAAAATAACCAAGTCGGCCCTACGACGGTTGGATGTCATGCAGACGTTGGATCATCTCGGCGCAGGCTTCACCGTAGCCAGCCACGATCTGGACATTCGAGGCGCCGGAAATTTGCTGGGCGACGAGCAATCCGGCCAAATCCGGGAAGTCGGCATCGAACTGTATCAGCAAATGTTGGAAGATGCGGTTGCCGAAGCTCGGGAAGGCGGCGCCGGGCGCCCCCGCAAGGACGATCAATGGATGCCGACCATCAATATCGGCGCCTCTGTCCTGATCCCGGAAAGCTACGTTCCCGAACTCAACATCCGCCTCAATCTGTACCGCCGGCTGTCGGCGCTTGGCACCCGGCATGAAATCGATGCGTTCGCCGCAGAATTAGGCGATCGCTTTGGCCCGGTGCCGGACGAGGCAAAAAATCTTCTGGAGGTCGTGGCCATCAAGGCGCTTTGCCGCCAGGCCAAGATCGAGAAAATCGACGCCGGACCCAAAGGCGCGGTGCTGACATTCCGCCATGATCAATTCCCCAACCCAGGTGGGCTGGTTCAGTTTCTCACCCGCCAGGACGGGAAGGCAAAACTGCGGCCGGACCATAAGCTGGTAATTGTTCGCGAATGGCCGAAAGCGTCCAGCCGGCTCAACGGCGTCGCGCGGCTGACAGAGACTTTGGCCCAAATTTCCACCCAAGCAACCTGAGCAGCTTGGGTGGAAACTACCTAAACTACGATCACAGTTATTCGTTATAAGTACCTAATATTATTACACTATCTTGCAATTAATGGCGCCTGCCCGAGATGCTGGCCGCCGTCGGTCAGCAAGAACTCGCCGGTGATGTGACGGGCGCCGTACAGGAACCATAGCACGGCCTCGGCCATATCTTCCGCGGTGCCGCCGGGCTTGTGCAAGGCCGTTCCCTTCGCCAGCGCCTCCCGAGTCGCCTCATACCTAGCCTCGCCCATCCCCTGCTTCAGCCATTCGCCTATCACAAAGCCGGGGCAAACGGTGTTGACGCGGATCTCCGGCCCAAGCACGCGGGCGAGCGACAACGTCATCGTATTGAGCGCGCCCTTGCTGGCAGCGTAGGCGATCGACGACCCTACCCCCATGACTCCGGCCACCGATGAGATGTTGACGACCGACCCGCGGCCGCCGGCCCGCATGTGCGGTTCGCACGCGCGCGTCATCATAAAGGCGCCAACGACGTTCAACCCATAAATCTTGTGGAAGTCGTCCTCGGATAACCCGCCAAGATTGGCATGATCGACAAACACCGTGGTGCCGGCATTATTGACCAGGCCTGTGATCCTGCCGAATTTCTTCATGGTTTCATCGACCAGGCGAAGGCGGTCGGCCTCGTTGCCAACGTCGGCCTGGCAAACCAGCGCCTCAACCCCGAAAGCGCGGCAGTCTTCGGCAACCTGGTTGGCGGCTGCGGCGCTCTTTGAGTAGTTGATGACGACATGTCCGCCGTTTTCCGCCAGCATGCGGACGGTCGCCGCGCCGATTCCGCTGGATGAGCCGGTCACGATGGTCACGGTATCTTTAATTGGCAGCATTGGCTTTCCCAGATCCATAGGTTGTTGGTTTGTAGGTGGACAGCATACCGCGCTGGCCGGCATTGGCGACACCGGATTCTCGGACGCCCTGTCGTTCGGCCAATTAACCGGCCGGGCCTACCGGCGCTCGATGACAGTGACATAGCCAATGTGGTCGCTGGCTTTCCGATGCTCCTTTGCAATCAATAGGGATGCAATGGGCTCGAAATTCTTCGTATCGACAAAAACATAATCGATGCGGCGTCCCAATACCGAGTCATACGTGCCCAAAAAACTTCCGGACGGGGCTGCCGTGGCCGTGTCGGTCATGCCCATACTGCGGATGACCTCCAGCCGATGGTCCGCAGGTTCCATATTGAAATCACCTAGGACGATCCGCAATCCGGGCTCGCTTCCCATCATGTTCCGGATCGCCTGCACGGCCCCGTCATCTATCTGCCGATTCTGCGTGTGAACATTCGCGACGGTGATCATATCGCCGCCGACCAGTACCTTCGCCACCAACGCGGATCGATTCTTGCCGGGAATGCCCCCGATCGGAAATGCGCTAATGCCGGCGATCGGATAGCGCG
>JAPOJR010000161.1 GCA_029978325.1 Alphaproteobacteria bacterium
ATCCAGTAAGAAAATAACATGCATCCCACAGTTGTGAGGCAATATTCGCAGACAACTGCGACGGCCCGACGCGGCGCAAGGGAAAATCGCCCGATCAGAGCGGATCAGGATGTGCGCTACGATGAACGGATGGCATCCAACAGATGACCCAGGCCATCCGCCAGTGCGGTTTCCGCTGTTACCGAAAGCGCCTTGTTGGCGGCAGTCGGGTTGCCCAGCGAGTGCTTGATATCGCCCGGGCGAGGGTCGGCAAAGCGGATATCGGCCTTCGCTTGCAACAACTCGGCGATGGTGTTGGCCAGGGTCAATATGTCGGTCTTGCGTCCGGTGCAGACATTGAAGACCGGCGCGTCCAGCGAAGCGTTAGCCATTCCGGCGATCAGGTGGCGCACCACGTCCGCGACATAGACAAAGTCGCGGGTCTGTTGGCCATCGCCGAAAATCGTCACCGGTTGCCCGTCGGCCAGACGGTTGGCAAAAATCGAAATGACGCCCGAATAGGGCGATTTCGGGTCCTGGCGCGGGCCGTACACATTGAAAAAGCGGAATCCTGTCGTGGCGACGCCATGCACGTTGCCGGCGACGCGGGCATGGAGTTCGGACCCCAGTTTATCGGCGCCATAGGCGGTGAGCGGGCGGGTTTCGGCGCTTTCGGCCAGCGGCACGTTCGGGTTATCGCCATAGACTGCCGCCGAACTGGCATAGACCACCGGCACCGGGCCAGCCGCGCGGGCTGTTCGGGCGGCGTCGAATACGGCGATACTGCCAGTCAGATTGACCCGGTGCACCGGCACCCAGTCCTCGTTCGAACGTTGGACCGAGGCGATGGCGGCGAGGTGGAAGCATCCGTCGACGCCGGCCATGGCGCGGCGCACCGTGGCCGGGTCCGAGACATCGCCCAACACCAGCTCGATACGGTCCAGCGGCACGTTTTCGCGCTTGCCGGTGGACAGGTCATCCAGCACGCGAACCTGATCGCCGCGGGCGAGCAATGCGTCGACCAGATGCGAGCCGATAAATCCGCATCCGCCGGTCACCAGATAGAGAGCCATCCGCGCAATCCCTGTTCGTCGAGCCCTGGCGCTCCCGGAAGAAGGCCAATCGTGGTAAAACGCCCCCGAATGTTGGCCTTGCGATACCGGGTCAATGGCCGGATTTCAAGGGCTGTGGGTGTCGGGGCGACACCGTGGTGGGGTATGCACCGATTGTAATGCCCCTCGGCTGGTAACGGCTGGCAAGATTGGCGTATAGTTCCGGCCTCTCCCTTTCCGACCTGAACGGTGCTCTCCATGCTGCCCAACGCGATGCCATCCCTCGATTTCGGCCTCGGTGAGACCGCCGACATGCTGCGGGACACCGCACTCGCATTCGCGTCGGAGGAAATCGCGCCGCGGGCCGCCGACATAGACCGCGACAATGCCTTTCCCATGGACCTATGGCCAAAGCTTGGCAGCCTTGGCCTGCTGGGCGTGACGGTGGCGGAGGAATATGGCGGCAGCGACATGGGCTATCTGGAGCACATGGTAGCGATGGAGGAGGTCTCCCGCGCCTCGGCCAGTGTCGGGCTGTCGTATGGCGCGCACTCCAACCTCTGCGTGAACCAAATCCACCGCAACGGCACGGACGAGCAGAAGGCGCGCTACCTGCCGAAACTGGTGAGCGGCGAGCATGTCGGCGCGCTGGCGATGAGCGAGCCAAATGCCGGCTCCGACGTGGTGTCGATGAAGCTGCGGGCCGAGAAAAAGGGCGACCGCTATATCCTGAACGGCTCCAAGATGTGGATTACCAACGGGCCGGATGCCGATACCCTGGTGGTCTACGCCAAGACCGACCCGGAGGCCGGACCGCGCGGCATTACGGCGTTTCTGATCGAAAAAGGCTTCAAGGGGTTCTCGACCGGCAACAAGCTCGACAAGCTGGGCATGCGCGGCTCCAACACCGCGGAACTGATCTTCCAGGATTGCGAAGTGCCGGAGGAAAACGTGCTGGGCCAGGTCGGCCGTGGCGTCAACGTGCTGATGAGCGGCCTGGATTATGAGCGGCTGGTGCTATCCGGCGGGCCTTTGGGCATCATGCAGGCCTGCATGGACGTGGTGCTGCCCTACCTGCACGAGCGCGAGCAGTTCGGCGAACCCATCGGCAATTTCCAGCTGATGCAGGGCAAGCTGGCGGACATGTATACGACCATGAACGCCTGCAAGTCCTATGCCTATGCGGTGGCGAAGGCCTGCGACCGGGGGGATACGACGCGCATGGATGCGGCGGGCGTGATTCTCTACACGGCGGAGAAAGCGACCTGGATGGCACTGGAGGCGATCCAGTGCCTGGGCGGCAATGGCTATATCAACGACTATCCCACCGGCCGCCTGCTGCGCGACGCCAAGCTCTATGAGATCGGCGCCGGCACACAGGAAATCCGCCGCTGGCTGATTGGGCGGGAGTTGTTTGCGCAGACCGGGTGACGGGCCGCTACCGCCGCTCTTTCAGCAGGTCGCGGATTTCCTCCAGCAGAACTTCCTGCTTGGGCGGCGGCGGCGGTGCAGCCGGCTGGGCTTCTTCCTTGGCGACCAGCTTGTTCATGCCGCGGATCAGCAGGAACAGCACGAACGCCACAATCAGGAAGCTGATCACCGCATTGATGAACAGGCCATAGCCGATCACCGGCAGCCCAGCCTTTTTGGCTTCGGCGACCGACGCTACCTCAGTTCCGGACAGATTGATAAAGAGGCTGGAAAAATCGACGCCACCAGTCAGCAGACCGATGGGCGGCATGATAATGTCATTCACCGCGGACTGGACAATGGTGGTGAAGGCCGCGCCGATTATGATACCGACGGCCATATCCAGGACATTGCCGCGCAGTGCAAACTTTTTGAATTCCTGAAGCATGTGGTTCATCCTTTCAATAAGAGCCCATTGTGTGCCCCCGAATTGCTGCCAAATTAGGGCAAAATTCCCGCCAATGGGGCCGAACCGACCCGCACCAGGCCTTGGAGTGCCATCCGCTCATGTTTCATACAATACTGTGCGATATGTTGGAAATTCGCTACCCGATTTTGATGGGAGCGATGCAAGGGGCCGGTAAGCCTCGGCTGGTGGCTGCCGTCAGCGAGGCTGGCGGGCTTGGCGTCCTGCCCACGTTTGGCGAGACAGAAGCCGACCTATTGCGGCAGATTGAGGAGACGCGGGCGCTAACCGACAAACCTTTCGGGGTGAATATTACGCCCGTCGGCCGTGCCTTCACGGAAAAACGCGCCGCGATTTGCATCGATCAGCGGATTCCGGTCGTAACTACGGGCCTGGGCGATCCGGGGCCTGACGCCGTCGGTGCAATGCGAAGCCATGGCATCAAGGTGATTCCCGTGGTGCCGACGGTGCGCCACGCTTTGCGGGTAGAGGCGGAAGGCGCCGACGCCATTGTCGCGAGCGGCACCGAGGGCGGCGGCCATGTCGGCTATATCGCAACCCTGCCGCTTGTGCCGCAGGTCGTCGATGCCGTGAAAGTCCCGGTCGTTGCCGCCGGCGGCATCGGCGATGGCCGTGGCTTTTTGGCGGCGTTGGCGCTAGGCGCGGTCGGCGCGCAACTCGGCACGCGCCTGATTTGCACGCCGGAGGCGCAGGACCCCGGTTGGTACAAGGAAATGATCCTCGCAACCAATGAGGAGGGCACCATCGTTTCAAAGGCTTTGACCGGCAAGACCACCCGCGCCTTCGCCACCGCCGAAGTTCGGGCCTATGAGGAGGCGCGCCTGCGTGGACTATCTGGCGAGGAGTTGAAACCCTTCGAGCGCGCCGTGCGCCAGGGGCGCAAGAAAGGCGAGGACTACGAGGGCGCGCGCCAGGCAGTGGTAGGCCAGATCTGCGGCATGTTGAAGAACGAGGGCGACATCAAGCCAGTCGCGCAGGTGATCGAGGACATGATCCAGCAGGCGGCGGAATTGGCGCGCCGTACCGCTTCAATGCTGTAGCTGCGGCACGACATTGTGATGCCCAGTCTGCGCGGCCGCGCGGTTAGGGTCGGCAGAGGCACATGTTTGATTTTTGATGCGGAGGTATTGGAAGCCGTGCGAATTCTTTTTGCCCTAATGGCAGCGGTGCTGCTGCTGGCTCGGCCCTCGGCCGCTGCCGACGCCGAACGCGAGGTCGCCATCGTTGCCGGCGGATGCTTCTGGTGCGTCGAATCCGATTTTGACCATGTGCCTGGGGTGCTAGAGACGATCTCAGGCTATACGGGCGGTGCCGTTATGAACCCAACTTATCAGATGGTTGGGCGGCACAATACCGGCCATCGCGAGGCGGTGCAGATCACCTTTGATCCGAAAGTGATCAGCTATGAACGGCTGCTGGCGATTTTTTGGCGCACCGTCGACCCGACGGATGCGGGCGGACAGTTTTGCGACCGGGGCGAGCCCTATGAGACGGGAGTGTTCGTGCTGAACGACGCCCAGCGAGCCATTGCAGAGCTTTCCAAGCAGGAAGCCGCAAAAGTGCTGAACAAGCCAATTGTCACGCCAATCCTGCCTGCACGGACGTTCTGGCCGGCAGAAGATTACCATCAGGACTACCACAATACGAACCCGATCAAGTACAAGGTCTATCGCTGGCGCTGCGGTCGCGACCAACGGCTGGAGGAGCTTTGGGGCGATCAGGCGCACATGGGACTGACCAAGCCATAAACTGGCGCTCCTGCGTGTTCAGCCTGCTTGCCAAGCCGCGCGGAGCGCCTTAGCTTTCCACTCAGCCAATGAACTTCTGTCTGCCGATAGCGAGGACGCCCCATGGATTTCGAACTCACCGACGAGCAACGCCAGCTGCAAGATAGCGTCGCCCGGTTTGTCCAGGATAATTACAGCTTTGAGCAGCGCCGCGCGATCGTCGCGACAGAGGCCGGATATTCCGAAGACTATTGGCAACAGATGGCCGATCTGGGTTGGCTGGGGCTTTCCTTGCCGGAGGATCACGGCGGCATCGGCCTTGGGCCGGTCGAAACGATGATTCTGATGGAGGAATTTGGCAAAGGCCTGGTCGCCGAGCCCTATTTGGCGACCGTGGTATTGGGCGCCGGGGCCATTGTGCATGGCGGTTCGACAGACCAAAAGAATGCGATTCTGCCGGCCGTTGCGGAAGGCAAGATGAAGCTGGCCCTGGGCTTTGCCGAGCGGCAGTCGCGCTATAACCTGTCCGATGTCGCGACGAAGGCTGAGAAAAGCGGTGCGGGCTACAAGCTGAACGGCATGAAGGGCGTCGTGTTCGGCGCGCCGTCTGCCGATAAGATCGTGGTGTCCGCGCGCACGTCCGGTGGGCCGCGCGATGCAGACGGTATTACCCTGTTCGTCGTCGATGCCAACCAGGCCGGCGTCTCCGTGCGCGGGTATCCGACTGCCGACGGCCTGCGTGCCGGCGAGGTCACGCTGGAGAATGTCGAGGTCGGCGCGGATGCCGTTGTCGGCGCGGTCGGCGGCGGCCTGCCCGTGCTCGAAAAAGTGATCGATCACGCTATTGCCGCCATTGCGGCGGAGGCGACCGGCGCTATGAGCCATCTGAACGACATGACGCTGGAATACATCAAAACGCGCGAGCAGTTCGGCCAGCCGATCGGCAAGTTCCAGGTGCTGCAGCACCGCATGGTGGATATGTTCATCGCGCATGAAGAGGCCAAGTCCATGGCCATGATGGCGGCGATGCGCGTGGAAGAGGCGGATGCCGCCGAGCGCAAGAAGGCGATGTCCGCGGCGAAGGTGCAGATCGGCAAATCCGGTCGCTATGTCGGCCAGCAGGCGATTCAGTTGCATGGCGGCATCGGTATGACCGATGAATACGCTGCCGGCCACTATTTCAAGCGCCTGACTATGGTCGACCGCAGCTTCGGCGACGTCGACTTCCATCTGAAGCGATTTAGCGACCTGTCATAAGGTTCGCCGCCGGCCAGAGGTAGCCACCAACCCCGGTCCGAAAGGGCCGGGGTTTTGCTTTGGCCGTAACCCGGCGAGGCCGGTCTCTTTGCGTTCGGCGTGAGGTCCGATCGTTCGCCGCAGGCAGCCGTCCGGCTTATTTGGCGGGGCCGGATGCGCCGCGCGGATCGGTCCCTATATATAAGGTCTTGGCGCCTTTTGATGCGAGGACCTCGTTTGACAGCCGATGACCGCTTCTATGCGGACCTGCCGACGTTTGCCGACTTCGCCGCAGTCGCGGACTTGGACGCCTATATACCGGCGCCTCCGGACTGGACCGTGCTGCACACCGACATTGTTGATTCTTCTGGTGCCATTGCGGCCGGTCGGTACAAAGACGTTAATCTGATGGGGGCGGCCGGCATCACTGCCGTGTTGAATGCTGCGCCGGGGATAGAGCTTCCTTATGTGTTCGGCGGCGATGGCGCATCCTTGTTGGTGCCGCCGGCGGTGGTCGCAGAGGCGCGCGCCGCCTTGATCGGCCTGGCGGGGGTGGCAAAGGCGCGGTTCGGCTTGACGATGCGGGTCGGCGAGGTTGGGCTTGGCGCGATTCGCGCACGGGGCTCGGAGATCACGGTCCGCAAATTCTCCCTAAGCCCCGGCAATACGCTCGCCCTCTTCGGCGGCAGCGGTTTGGAGCTGGCGGACCGGCTGGTTAAGGATCCGGCCGCGGACAACCCTTTCCGCCTGCCGATTCCCCATGCGCCGCCGCCGGATTTGGAAGGCCTATCCTGCCGGTGGGAGCCGCTGCGCGCGGCAAACGGGGTCTCATTAACCGTGATGCTGCGCGGCACGCGCCCAGATAGCGCCAGCCAGTCCGCGCTTTTGCGCGAATGCCTGGCGGCGATCCAGACGATTCTGCGGGACGACGGTTCGATGACGTCGCCGGTCCGACAGGAGACGCTGCGGTTCCGCTTTCCGCCGCGGACCCTATGGTCGGAAGCGAAAGCGACCGCCGGCGCGGGAAGCCCCTGGTGGCGCCTGGTGAAAGTAACCGCCGTGTCCGCGATTTTTGCGGCGGCCAAGGTGCTGAAGACGACGGTCGGCCCGGTGCACCTGCCAACCTATCTGCGCGAGTTGCAGGCCAATACCGATTTTCGCAAATACGACGGATTCTTACGTTTGGTATTGGATGTTACGCCGGACCAGGCCGATGCGATTGAGGCCCACCTCAGCGCAGGGTTCCACGCCGGCCGTCTGATCTATGGCAGCCATCGGGCGGCGTCGGCACTGATGACCTGCTTGGTGTTCAGCCTGAAAGCAGGCCGGCATATCCATTTTATCGACGGCGCGGACGGTGGATTTACGGCGGCGGCTCAAGCGGTGAAGCGCCGCCTGGCGGGCGTTGCCTGCGGCTGAAACCGATAACGGCAAGGCGCGGCCGGATACGCCAACAGCTTGCCGGGGACTGTGAATCAGAACGAAATGGCAATAAATCAAAAGTGATACATGTGAGATGAAAAACTACTATAAATTTGTATATCAATCACGAAATATTCCGGGCTGCCCGCTGGTGTGTGCCGGATTGGTTGTATGGTTTT
>JAPOJR010000162.1 GCA_029978325.1 Alphaproteobacteria bacterium
GCGATACGGGATCAAAAAACTTTCTGTGCTGGTAATTTCCGCACTTGTTCAGAAAGTTTGAATGTTATTTGCGCCGGATATGATTGCAGACCGGTGTGATGGATTTACTTTTTGTTATCCCTGTTCTCAACTAGCTTCTGATATCTCATTTGTCATTGCGCACATGGCTGGAGCGGCTTGATAACGCGGCCGGCCGGATGATAGGAACAGGCCTCTTTCCGGAAGCAGGTTATCATCATGGAAGTCAGGCGGGTAATCATTGCAGGCGGCGGCATTGGCGGTCTTGCGACAGCCTTGACGCTACATCAGATCGGCGTTCCCTGTATTGTCTTTGAGTCCGTGCGCGAGATGCGTCCGCTCGGCGTCGGGATCAACCTGCAGCCTAATGCGGTTCGCGAATTGTATGATCTTGGGTTTTCAGAAGTGGACTTGGACCGGGTTGGCATGCCGGCCCGGGAGTGGGCTCTGGTTGGTCTGAATGGCAATGATATTTACAGCGAACCGCGTGGTAAGCTGGCAGGTTACAACTGGCCGCAATATGCAGTGCATCGAGGCAAGTTCCAGATGCTGTTGTATGAGAAGGTGCTGGACAGGCTTGGTCCGGAGGCCATGCGGCTGGGCAGCCGCGTTACCGGTTATAGCAAGACGGCGGACGGGGGAGTCAATGTGCGCATCGAGCATATCAACGGCTCTGTCTCGGAAGAATCGGGCGCTCTGCTGATTGGCGCCGATGGCATCCACTCTGCGGTCCGCGCCCAGATGCATCCCGGCCAGCCGGGCATTCATTGGGGAGGCGCCATCATGTGGCGGGGTACATCCCTGGCGCAGCCTATCCGTAGCGGGGCGTCATTCGTGGGTCTGGGCACCCATAAGCATCGCATGGTTTTCTATCCGATTTCTCCGTCCGATCCGCAGACGGGCCTGGCGACGGTCAACTGGATCGCCGAAGTGACCATGGACAATGCCGAGGGCTGGAAGCAGACGGGCTGGTTCCGGCAAGTCAGCATCGACGAGTTCAGTCATCATTTCGACGAATGGGTCTGGGACTGGCTGGATGTGCCGGCATTGATCCGCCAGGCGGACACGGCATTTGAAAATCCGATGATCGATCGCGACCCGATCGATACATGGTGCGACGGGCCGGTAGCGCTGCTCGGCGATGCGGCCCATCCGATGTATCCGACGGGCTCCAATGGCGGCAGCCAGGCAATCGTCGATACCCGCGTGCTGGGTGCTGCAATGGTTGAGCATGGCGTGACGCCGGAGGCGCTCGCGGCCTATGATGCTGCCTTGTGCGGTCCCATTTCGCAGGTGGTCCTGCGCAACCGCGGCGCTGGCCCCTTTGGTTTGCTGAATATCGTCGATGATCGCTGTGGCGGTACATTCAACGATATCAACGATGTCATCCCAGAGAAGGAACGGGCGGAGTTCATGGCCGGGTACAAGGCAGCGGCCGGCTTTGCCATCGAGCAGCTCAATACATCGCCACGAACGATTGCCGAGGGTGCGAGAGTTCTTCCGTCCCGGGCGGCGTAATTCGCAAAGTCCGGACTATAAAGGCGCGCTGCTTAGGGGGCAGTGGATGAACACTTGCAATGGTAGCGGAGGAGGGACTCGAACCCCCGACACGCGGATTATGATTCCGCTGCTCTAACCACCTGAGCTACTCCGCCAGAAGGACCGGGCCAAGCCGGTGCGTGCGGCGATATAGGGGGCGGGTGGCGATCGTGTCAAGCCATCCGGGGCCAACGGGACGGCTTTTTGCGGGTTGCATCTTTCATTCGTTCTTTCCGCGCTGCGTGAAACCTGATTCAGCGCTTCTGCATGTGGATGAGTGCAAAAAGCCCCAAGGGAGGCAACGTTCGCCGCTCGACCAGCGTTACATCGTTGCGCTGCTCCAGCCAGTCGCCGATCACCGACCAGGGAAATCTCGGATCCCAGCCAAGGCCCGGACCGATCTTTGCCAATGCCGATTCCGCCCAGGCCACAGGGCCCGATTCGGCCGCGATATGATTGGCCAGAATAATGTGGCCTCCGGGTTTCACGACGCGCACCATTTCGTCCAGGCTCCGGTGCGGGTCCGGCAGGATCGTCACGAGATAGGGCGCCACGACAACATCGAAGCTGGCGTCGGGGAAATCGAGTTCGTGGGCATCCATCACCAACAGGTCGTCCACGTTGGTGAGACCAAGTTCCGCAACCCGCTTGCGTGCAATCTCAAGCATGGGCTCGGATAGATCGACACCCGTTACGCGAAGATTCGGAGCAAACATCGGCAATTCCAGTCCCGTGCCGACACCGACATTCAAACATTTGCCGCCGATGGCATTTGCTGCTTCTGCAAGCGCCATGCGCCCGCGACGCAGGATGCGCGTAAAGACGGCGTCGTACATGCCTGCCCAGCGGGCGTACGCCGATAGCGCGTGGGATGTATCGGGAGACGGCTTCGAAGGATTTCCGGCGGGCTCATTGTGGCTGGACATATGTTCGCTCATCGTGCGGATTTCGCCTCAGCTTTCCACATTGCGTATAAAGCCGCCGCCCAGGACCCGGGCTCGCGGTCCGGCATCGCTATAGAAGACGCAAGCCTGACCGGGGGATACCCCGTATTCGCCTCCAGCCAGTTCGACATGCGCTCCGGCGCCATCGTGAAACAATCGTCCGGGAACGGGGGGGCGGGTGGAGCGGACGCGGGCAGCAATTTCCAGGCCGCTGGCCGGCAGGCCGGACAGCTCTCCTTCGCCTATCCAGTTGACTTCGCGCAGGTGGATCGTTCGCATGGCCAGCGCTTCGCGCGGGCCGACAACAAGCTGGCGCTTGTCGGCGTCGATACGGATCACGTACAGCGGCTTGCCGCCGGTCGCAGCCTGATCGGTCAGCTCGAGGCCGCGGCGCTGGCCGATGGTATGATGGATGACGCCGCGGTGCTGGCCGAGTATGCGCCCATCGAGATGAACGATATCGCCGGGTTCTGCTGCCCCAGGGCGGAGCTTCTCGATCACCTGCGTATATTTGCCGGACGGCACAAAGCAGATGTCCTGGCTATCGGGCTTGGCGGCCACAGGCAGGCCGAATTCAGCTGCGAGGGCCCGGACTTGCGGTTTCGGCAGGTCGCCGAGGGGAAAACGCAGAAGGTCAAGCTGGGCCCGGGTGGTCGCGAAGAGAAAATAGCTCTGGTCACGCTCAGCATCGGCGGCACGGTAAAGGGCGCGACCACCTTCCGGCGCCTGCGCCGAGGAGATGTAGTGGCCAGTCGCCAGCACATCCGCACCCAGATCGCGCGCCGTATCGAACAGGTCTGCGAATTTGATGTACTGGTTGCAGGCAATGCAGGGAACGGGCGTCTCGCCGCTTATGTAGGAATCGGCAAAACTTTCGATGACCTTGTCGCGAAAGCGCGATTCATAGTCCAAAACATAGTGGGGTATGTCCAGGCGGGCGGCGACATTACGGGCGTCCTGGATATCCTGACCGGCACAGCATGCGCCCTTGCGATGGGTTGCCTCGCCATGATCGTAGAGCTGCAGGGTCACGCCAACCACATCGTAGCCCTGACGCGCGAGCAGCGCGGCAACGACGGAGGAATCGACGCCGCCGGACATCGCAACAACCACACGAACCTGCTGGCGCGGACGATCTATCCCCAGATCGGCTGTCTGGCGGATGAGCGCTTCCACCGCTGGCGCACGAAGCGGGCGCATCCCTGCAGTATGGGCCGGAGTATTGGCCGTATGCTGTCCTGCGGACATGGCTGAACGCACCTTGGTAGCACCGGCGCCGACGGGGCCGGATCTTTCGGGTCGCAGATTAACGTGTGGCGGCCAGAAAAACCAATCTTGCGGCAAATGCAAGGCCAAATGGGCAATTTAGCCAAGGCGCGTGGATTGTAAGCCGGGTGTGGCGAAAATCCGGCGGTGGCGTGGCCGCTCGGAATTTATGGTTAACCAACTCCTGCCGGATGTGCCGAACAGACACGCAATTTCTTTATTTCTAAACAGTTTGCAAACAAAACAGGGCCTTTTCGGCAAAATCAGCGTTGTTCTGCGACGGGTCATTTAGGTGAATCTTAAGTCAACCGACCTATAGTCCATCAGCAGTTTGGTTCTTAGTACAAGTGAGCGCGTAACATGAGTGAACCCCACCGCCCGAGGGTCAAATATGTGATCGGGCCTGATGGCAGCCCGTTGACGATTGCCGATCTTCCGCCGCCCAGCACCAAGCGTTGGGTCATTCGCCGTAAGGCCGAGGTTGTTGCCGCCGTGCGCGGGGGGCTTCTGTCCCTCGAAGAAGCCTGTAACCGCTACACGCTTACCATGGACGAATTCCTCAGCTGGCAGATCTCCATCGACCGTCATGGCCTGGCCGGACTGCGCACCACGCGTATCCAGCAGTATCGCCAGTAACGCTTGCGGACGGCGAACGCCGGCCGGTGCCGTATTCGGCCATCGGCAACAGCGTCGGCAGTCTGGCTGGTCAGAGACGGCCAGCAGCAGGCGGCAAGTCGTCCGCTATGGCGTAAGCAGCCACAGCAAAACGGCCCCGGCGGGCCGTTTTTTGCTTTCAGTCCGGTCAGTGAACCGGCTGCACAAGCATTCGTTCACCATGTCCGGCAAGGCTTTTGAAAGCCTGCTGCAGTAAGAAGAGACATGACCGAAGTATCCACATCGAGTTGCGAAGTTCTTGCTGCTTCAGCAGACGGCACAAGCGCGCCTGTTGCGCCCTGGTATGGCACCGTGGCGATCGCTTCGGGGCTTCTGGCGGTTCCGCTTCTCATCGGTTTCGTAGCCATAACCGACCCGTTTGCAATGGGCATGCGCCGCGACAATGGCCAGGCGCAGCTTTCCGATGCCGTCGGGGCGCCGGCGGCCAGCGAGGCAGCCACGGTGCAGCCGGCATCAAAAGCAGGGGCTGCGGATGCCGATCCTGTAGGTCGAGCACAGTTGCGTCTGACCACCATTTGAGTGTAACAGAGCGTTTCCCGATTTGACTGGCGCCGATCTGGCAGCCGGTGTCCGGGCCGGTAGCTCAATTGGTTAGAGCCGACCGCTCATAACGGTCTGGTTGGGGGTTCGAGTCCCTCCCGGCCCACCACTATCCAAACTAATGGCGAAAATGGCGGTAGCCTGCCGGTTGCATCTGCCGTTAAAGGTGGCGCAAGCTGCGCCAGCCTTTCTATATCGGCTAGATAACCGATAAGTCTTCTCCTTTGTACACTTACCAGTGGGGTAGATCGCGTCCGTTAATAGATTGGGATCCCCGCCCCATAAATTTGAGGCGTGCCTGTCATTTGTTCCCCTGTAGCCAGCGGTCGGCGGCGGCATCGTCGGCGTCCTTGGCCGATACCCATTCGCCGCTGGTGCCGTCCCGGTTGTGCTCCTTTTTCCAGAACGGAGCGCGGGTCTTCAGGAAGTCCATCAGGAATTCGGCTGCTTCGAAGGCAGCCTGGCGATGGGCGGATGCTGTGACCACGAGCACGATATTGCCACCCGGTTCGATCTTGCCGTATCTGTGAATGGCAGTGACGCCCATCAGCGGCCAGCGTTTCTCCGCTTCTGCCGCGACGCGTTCTATTTCTTCCTCGGCCATGCCGGGATAGTGCTCCAGTTCAAGCGTCGCGAGCCGGCCGGCCTCATCGCGACACAGGCCGGTGAATGTCACGACGGCGCCGACATCCTTGCGGTCTGCCGTGAGGGCAGCGGCCTCTGCGGCGGCGTCGAAGTCTTCGCTCTGAATGCGGACCGTGGCCATGCTTTTTCCGTCAGGTGATTTCCGTTTTGCTTGTTTTAGCCGCCGGTCATGGGCGGGAAAAAGGCAACCTCGCGAGCACCAGCGAATTTTGCATCGTGCCTGACATGTTTGCGGTCTATGGCGGTTCGGATTACCGACGGCTTTTCGAAGGCATAGGCATATTCCTCACCACGTGCAGCGAGCCAGCCGATCAGTTCGCCGACAGTCGTGACATATTCCGGCGGATCGATCTCTTCATCGCTTTTGCCGATGCGTTCACGCACCCAGGCGAAATAGACAGCTTTCATTCTATTCATCCGGTACATGGGTCAGGCTGGCCTTCAGATAGTCCCAGCCGGTATAAAGTGTAAGGACTGCGGCAATCCAAAGAAGTACGATGCCGATCATTTGCGATCCCGGCAGCACCTTTTCGCCAGCCGGGCCGACTATGAGAAAGCCAAGCGCCAGCAATTGGGCGGTGGTTTTCCATTTTGCCACAGTGGAAACGGGGACGGAAACACGCAATTCGGCCAGAAATTCGCGAAGTCCCGATACGAGGATTTCCCGTAGCAGGATAATCAGCGCCGCCCAGACGGTTACGCCCTTGATTTGCTGGATTGCGGTCAGTATCAACAGGCACGCTCCGACGAGCAGCTTGTCGGCGATCGGATCGAGCATCCGGCCCAGCGAGGATTGCAGGGACCAGATGCGCGCCAGATAGCCGTCGAAGAAGTCGGTTATGGCCGCCAGCGCGAATATGCCCAGCGCCGTCCAGCGGGCCCAGTCCTTTTCCGGCCAGAACATCAGCGCCACGACCACGGGAACTGCCACGACCCGGCCATAGGTCAGGATATTGGGCAGGCTCCAGTTTTTTGATCGTGTGCGTTGCGGCGAAGAATCCATGCGGCGAAGGAACTATCTAGCTGGTCGCGTGTCAATCGCTACGTCCGGAAAAAAAAGTAACTTTGATCGGCGGGTTGCAGAATTTACCCCTCGGGATGAGTTTGCGCGAATTCCGGGACGTTTTTCTGGAACGCTTCAAACCACGGCGCAAGCGAAGGATTGATGGTGCGCCAATCGACCTGCTTGCGCCAGTCGATATAGCCCAGTGCACAAGCGACGGTAATGGTGCCGACATTTACCATGTCCGGCGCCGGCAAGAACTCGCCCATGGCCTTCAGGGCACGGGTCATCTTGTCCTTCTGCATGTCGACCCAGCCCTGGTGGCGACCGTCTTCGGGGCGATAGCGGACCTCGTAGACGACCAGGATGGCGGCATCCATCAGCCCGTCCGCCAGCGCCTGCAGGCGCAGCGCATCGAGCCGCTGGTCCGGATCAGCTGGCAGGATCTGTCCGCCGCCGGCCAGATGGTCGAAATATTCGAGGATGACACGGCTGTCGAAGACCCGACGGCCGTCATCGAGGATGAGGACCGGGATCTTGCCTAACGGATTATCGCCGCGCAGCGGGTCCTTCGGATCGAGGGTATCGCCATGCACCACTTCGAGCCTGTCCATAAGGTCAAGCCGCAAGGCCGCCACCCGCGTTTTGCGGCCAAAGGGCGATGTTATGGACGTGCGCAGCAGCATGGAGGCTCTCCTATGATATTTAGTGGCGTTTGGTCTCATGTCCCGGAACCGGCCTCACGCCATCTGGATTTTCCGTTCTTACGAGTTTGGCGATGATCACCGGCAGCGCCAGATTGAACAGTACAAA
>JAPOJR010000163.1 GCA_029978325.1 Alphaproteobacteria bacterium
ACACCGCAATCGATGGCATGACGGCAATTGAATTACTTCGGGAAGATTTCGAAGGATTGTCGGCATGTTTGCTTACGGCCGACCGATCCAGCGAAACAGCGGAGCGGGCTGCTGAACTGGGGATTGATGTCTTTACAAAGCCGATTAAGCCGGCCGAATTGCGGGCAGTTCTTGAATTCTCGTTCGGTCAGTTTTGCTGATCGCAATTCAGATGCCCAGCCATCGATCATCGATTTTGCAGGGGGACATCGGGGCATAGGTTCGAGCCCGGACGTCCCCCCAACAAAAGCGATCTATGCAGTACCGCGAAACGGCTTACACCACCGGGCACATCCCGCCGTCAACGTTGATCGCGGTGCCGTTGATATAGCCCGCCGCGTCGCTGGCCAGGAAGCAAGCGAGGTTGGCGAACTCTTCCGACTCGCCCATTCGGCCCATGGGAAGGTTCTTGCCGACATCGGCCAGGAATTGGTCCAAGGTCTTGGACTTATCGGACGCTTCCCAACGGCGGACATGCTGGTCCGAGACGATCAGGCCGGTGTTCATGGCGTTCACCAGCACATTGAACGGCGCGCCTTCGCCAGCCATGACTTTGCTAAGCGCCATGCCCGCCGCGCGCGTCACGGCGGTCGGCGCGCCACCAGCGCGGGGGGCCTTGGCGCCCGTGTTCAGCACGTTGATGATGCGGCCCCAGCGGCGCTGCTTCATCGGCCCGAACGCCAGGCGGCTGAGGCGGACCTGCGCCATCAGCTTAAGCGCGATGTCCGCGGCCCAGATTTCATCGGTGATATCCTCAAACTTGCCGGTTTGCGACTGGCCAGCGTTATTGACGAGGATATCCACCTTGCCGAACTGCGCGACCGCACTGTCATAGAGCGCCTTGCACTGCGCCGGGTCGGTGACGTCGGTTGGAATCGCCTTTGCAGCGCCCTGCACCTTGCTGTTGATTGAGGCTTCCGCCGCAGCCAGCGTCGCGGCATCGCGCGCGGCGATAACCACATTCGCGCCGGATTCGGCGAACTTCTGCGCCATGGCGAGGCCGAGGCCTTTGCTGCCGCCGGTGATCAGGGCCGTACGGCCGTCTAGTCTGATATCCATTTTGCGAGGGTCTCCCTGAGTGTGAAAGCGGCGATTAGAGGCGTAGCTTTGGATTCGATCAAGCCATCCTTGGACGTTTGCCGGCAATCATGGCAAATTGCGTGTGCGGAGGCGAAAACTGTTCAGCCTTGCATCGGAAATGCGATTTTGCGGAGATCAGCAGTATGAGCCACACAGCGTTTATCGGTATCGGCAATATGGGCGGGCCGATGGCGCGCAATCTGGCGCGCAGCGGCAAGACCGTGAAGGTATTCGATTTGTCGCCAACCGCAATGCAGGTGGCGGTAGATGGCGGCGCAATCCCGAGCCAGTCGGCAGGGCAAGCCACCCAAGGGGCAGCGACCGTCATCACAATGCTGCCGGAAGGTAAGCACGTGAAGGCGGCCTATATGGAGGATGGCGGCATTTTTGATCATGCAGAGCCGGGAACTTTGTTCGTCGATTGCTCCACCATCGATGTCGCCACTGCGCGGGAGGTTGCGGCTGCGGCCAAAGCCAGAGGCTTTCGCATGATCGACGCGCCGGTGTCCGGCGGAACCGTCGGCGCTGATGCCGCGACGCTTACCTTTATGGTTGGCGGCGATGCAGCAGATCTGGACGAGGCCCGCCCGCAACTGGAGAAAATGGGTAAGCTGATCGTCCATTGCGGCGGCAACGGCAATGGCGAAGCCGTGAAGATCTGTAACAACATGATCGGCGGCATCGCCATGATCGCTGTGTCGGAGGCGTTCAGCCTGGGGCAGAGGCTTGGCGTCAGTGTCGAGGATATGCAGCGGGTGATTGCGTCGTCCTCTGGGTCATGCGTTGCGGTAACGGACTATCTGCCTTTGGCTGGTCCGACCCCGAAATCGCCGGCGAATTTCGGTTACAGGCCGGGGTTCATGACCAAGCTTATGCTGAAGGACATGCGGCTGTCGCAACTGGCAGCGGTTGAGACGGGCCAGCCGTCGCCTTTGGGCGCACAGGCGGCGATGCTCTATGCTATGGCCGAACAGGAAGGCCTCGGCGAGCTGGACTTTTCCTCTATTATCAAGTTGTTCAACAAGGGAATCGCCTGACATGTCATTGCGTATGCGCCAAATCTGTCTGGTTGCCCATGATCTGGCCGCGACCGAGAAAGCCTTTGCCGACGTGCTGGACCTTTCGGTCTGCTTCCGCGACCCCGCTGTCGGCCGCTGGGGATTGGAGAATTTCCTGTCGCCGGTCGGCTTCTCCTTTCTGGAAGTGGTTGCGCCGATGGCGGACAAGCAGCCAGAGGAGACCGCCGCGGGCCGCTATCTGGAGCGGCGTAAGGGCGACGGCGGTTATATGGTGATCCTCCAGGCCAGCGATGACCTGCACCCGCGCCTCTATGCGCGCCTGCCGGATTTAGGAGTGCGCATCGCGACTGAGATGGACTATGGCGATTTCCGCGGCGTGCAGTTGCATCCGCGCGATGTTGGCGGGGCTATTCTCTCGGTCGACCGTAACGACCTGCATCCAGGCGAGCCGAACCGCCCTGACCAGCCGTGGCACCCTGCCGGCTCCGAATGGCCGTCGATGGAGCCCTCCCGCCTGGTCTCCGCCATGCGCGCCGCCGAGTTGCAGAGCGATGACCCGGACGCTCTGGCGCGCCGGTGGGCGGAGGTTCTGGACCGCCCCTTGGCCGTCGACGCCCGCGCCAATCCCTGCATCCACCTGGATGACGCCACCCTGCGCTTTGTCAGGTCCAGGGATGGGCGCGGCGAGGGGCTGGGCGGGTTGGACCTGGCCACCGCAGCCCCTGAGGAGGTGAAGCGCCGCGCGCGAGCTGCCGGCTGCGCCGTAGAGGATGACACCATCATGCTCTGCGGCATGCGCCTGCGTCTGGTTTGACGCGCGGGACTATCGAATACCAGCGCCGTCGCCGGACGCGGGCTTGGTTGGGGCCCGCGATGCTGCGGAACCAAAGCCTCTTAACATCCGCACCCGCGCCTGGCCAAACTGCAAATCACTGTCCTTGCTGCTTGGAGCCGTCATGACTTCTCCCGTTGTTTATAGCCTCACCGACCGCATCGCCACGCTTCAGATGGATGACGGCAAGGCCAATGCCATGGCGCCTGCCATGTCTGCCGGCCTGAATGCCGGCCTTGACCGCGCCGCAGCAGATGGCGCGCGTGCGGTCGTTATCCGCGGCCGCTCCGGCCTGCTCTCCGGCGGCTTCGACCTGAAGATCATCCGTGGCGACGACGAGGCGCTGAAGGCTAAGATGCGCGAAGACGGGATGATGCTACTGAAGCGCCTTTACCTCTCGCCCCAGCCCATCGTCTTTGCCGTGACCGGTCACGCTGTCGCCATGGGCGCGCTGCTGCTGCTGGCGGGCGACGTGCGCATCGGCACCGCCGGCGACTTCCGCATCGGCCTGAACGAGGTCGGCATCGGCCTGTCGTTGCCGATCGCCGGCATAGAACTCGCCCGCGACCGGCTGTTGCCGACCGAGCTTTCCCGCGCCGTTATCAACGCCCAGCTCTATCGGCCTGACGAGGCCGCCGCCATCGGCTATCTCGACCAGGTCGCCAAGGCCGATGCCTTCGACGAGCGGGTGCGCCAGGCCGCCGCCGCGCTCGCCGAACTGGACCCCGAAGCCTTTGCCGAGACCAAGCGGCGCGTCCGCCAACCCACCCTAGACCGTATCGCAGCCCGTGGAGCCTGATCCCATGTCCGAGAAGAAACTGGCCGGCAAAGTCGCCCTCGTCACAGGCGGCGCCAGAGGCCTTGGCCGTGGCTACGCCCTCCGCCTTGCCAAACTGGGCGCTGACGTCGCCATCATCGACCGCAACCTGCGCGGTGCCGAGGTCTATGAGTTCGAGCGCGCCCTCCTCACTGCCCCCACCGTCATGGCCGAGTGCGAGGCGCTGGGCGTGCGCGCCATGGGGCTGGAGGTTGACTTGACCGACCGCGCCGCCACCGAGGCCGCCGTCGCGCAAGTGGCCCAGCAGATGGGCCGGCTCGACATCGTGGTCGCCAATGCCGGCGGCGGCACCGTGCTTTTCGCCGACGAGAAGCAGGGCGGCCAGGGCGGCAACCAGGTGCTGGACGACGTCACCACCGGCACCCCCTCCAACACGCCGGAGGAGATGCTGACCCGCGTGATGGACATCAACGTCAAGACCTGCATGTACACCTGCATGGCCGCCACGCCGTTCCTGAAAGCGGCGGGCGGCGGCAAGATCGTGACGGTATCGTCCACCGCCGGGGTCAACGCCAGCGGCACCTACCACCCCTACGGCACCGCCAAGGCCGCCATCATCCACTATACCCGCGGCCTGGCGCAGGAATTGGGCCCGTTCAATATCAACGTCAACGCCATCGCACCCGGCATCATCCGCACCGGCCGGCTGGGCGACCGAGCGGCGCGCGCCCGGGAAGTGGTGCCGCTGAAGCGTGAGGGCACCATCGAGGAATGCTGCGGCGTGGTCGAATTCCTGACCACCGATCTCTCTGACTATGTGACGGGCCGGGTGATCCTGATCGACGGCGGAATGGTGCAGTAGGGGGCGCGGTTCCCGACGCGTGTGGGGCCATCCCAATCCCCGGACGGTGCGGAGCACCGATCCGGGGCCGCCTTCGGCATCCGAACACCGCCCCGCCCCGAGTTCGTGAGATCGACCGGTCCCGGCTCCCCGCTCCGCGGCGGCCGGGAAACCCCCCGCCCTTGAATCCCGACCATTTTCCGCACTACCCTGCCGCTACCGAACCGCCAGGGATTGGGAGCTCCAGGGGCCCATGGCCAACCGCGCCGCCGTCCGCGACTACCTCGTCAGGCAATAGCAGCCAGCCCTCTTCCCCCACTCCCCCTGCCCATGGCATAGTCCCTCCGCACACCCTTAACCTCCCAAGAACCAAGAGGAAGCGCCCATGAAAGCCGCCGTCATGTTCGAGCCGCACAAGCCGCTCGAAATCTGCGAGGTCAAGGTCCGCGATCCGGGTCCGCACGAAGTCGTCGTGCGTACAGCCGCCGCCGGCCTTTGCCATTCCGACCTGCACTTTATCGAGGGGCTCTACCCGCATCCGGTGCCGGTGATCCTGGGCCATGAGAGCGCCGGCGTGATCGAGGCGGTGGGCTCGGAAGTCACCTATGTGCAGCCGGGCGACCATGTCATCACCTGCCTCTCGGTCTTCTGCGGCACCTGCAAGAACTGCACCGCCGGCCGTCCTAACCTCTGCCTGAACACCGCGGTCAAGCAGCCGCCGGGCCAGGCCGACCGCTTTGTCTGGGACCGGCCGGAAAAGCTGAACCAGTTCACCAACCTCTCGTCCTATGCCGAGCAGATGCTGCTGCACGAGAACGCGGTGGTGAAGGTGCGCAAGGACATGCCGCTGGACCGTGGCGCACTGATCGGCTGCGGCGTCATCACCGGCTTCGGCGCGGCGGTGAACTCCGCCAAGGTGCGGTTCAACGATACCGTGGCGATCATCGGCTGCGGCGGCGTCGGCATGGCCGCGCTGCATGGCGCCCACATCGCCGGTGCTAGCCGCGTCATCGCGGTCGATACCAACCCGGTGAAGCTGCAACTCGCCGCCAAGCTGGGCGCGACCGACCTGATCAACCCGAAGGACGGCGATCCGGTCAAGCAGATCCTCGACCTGACCTCCGGCGGCGTCGACCACGCCATCGAGTGCCTGGGAACCAAGCGCACCGCCGAACAGGCGTTCGAGATGCTGGCGATCGGCGGCACCGCCACTATCGTCGGCATGGTGCCGTTCGGCCAAAAGTTGGAAATCCACGGCGCCGACTTTCTGCGCGAGCGCAAGATCCAGGGCTCGTCCATGGGCTCCAACCGCTTCCGCACCGATATGACCAACCTGGTCGAACTTTACATGAGCGGCCGCCTGCAACTGGATGACTGGATTTCCAACCACATTAAGTTGGAGGAGATCAACGAGGGCTTCACGGCGATGAAGGAAGGCAAGGTTGTCCGCTCAGTCATCGACTTCGGCGTGACCAAGTTCTAAAGCATCAGGTCCCGATCCATTCGGATCGGATCAGCCTGTCCTTACTCTCGCAATCAAGAGCATTGCACCCCGGTCATTTGATTCCATTTGACCGGGCGATGCCCTAATAATTGGATTAAGAGTAGATTCACCCGATCCAATCGGATCGGGATCTGGTCTAGGCAATGACCCGGTCCATTGGCACGGTCAGTCGGGCAATAGTGCCGGAATCGGGCTTACTTTCCAGCGCTATGTTGCAATTCAACAATGCGGCGATACGGTCTGCCAAAGGCAGGCCCATGCCGACGCCGCCGACAGACGCCGGGTTGGCGGCGTCCAGGCGGACAAATGGCTGGCGAATGGCTGCCAGTTGTTCGTCGGGGATGCCTTTGCCCTGGTCCTTGATGCGAAAGGCGACGCCATCCGTGGCAGACCCATCGCAATAAACCTCCACCTGGCTGCCCGGCGGCGATGCGGCAATTGCATTTTCCAGCAAATAGCCGATGGCGGTTGCCAACAGGGCGTGGTCCACAAACAGTGAAGGAGCGGAAACTGCGATCTTGTCGATAACGTCGACGTTGGCTTTCGCGGCTGCAGCCGCCACCTGTTCGATTGCTGTGCTGCCGATGGTGTGGCAAGACGCCGGGGCCGATTGCGGACGGATGAGCCCGGCTTCCAGCTTGACCAGGGTCGCAATCCGATCGACGGCGGTCAGCAGGACCTGACCGCTGGCGAAAATATCGTTGGCATAGCCCTTATAACTGGGATTGCCGATTGGTCCGACCGTTTCCGACCGGATGAGATCGGCAAACCCAAGAATGGCATTCAAAGGCGTCCGAAGCTCATGCCCCATATGGGCCAAGCCTTTAGCTAGCGGGTTGTCGCTGCCGGGAATGCTGGCCAAACGCCGGGCTTCCTGCGCCAACCGCCGTTCCAGAGAAACGTTCAATATCCGGCAAATCCGATCTTGGTTGGCCCGACAGAAAAATTGGGCGCGCCACCACTGGTGGTCGTGTGACTGCCATTCGATACTGGAACCGTCGCGGAAGGCGCGCAAAAAGCTTTCAACCCAGCCATTGGCAGCAGTCGCGCTGCCTGTATCGATACAAGCCAGAACCAATATCTGTTGGATCGCAGCGCCCGAACGGCATATCCGGGCCGCTTGACCGAACGCGGACTGAAACGCCTGATTGCAGCAAAGCAGGATGCCGTCTTTGTTGAGCAAACCCAACCCGACGTCCAATTCCTCAAACATATCCCAGGAATCACTTTTGGTAGCAGCACTGGCCGAGGTAGCGGCCTCAAAATTGCTGGGAATAGGCGTAAGAAGCTCGTTCCAACTGACCATTCAGTTT
>JAPOJR010000164.1:0-230 GCA_029978325.1 Alphaproteobacteria bacterium
CGATCCGGGCGCGGTGATTTCCACATTCCGCGAGATCGGCGCGCCGCGGCGCCTGTTGGTGATCCTTGAGGGCGAGAGCCTGCTGAACGATGCCGCCGCTATCGCGATATTCGGCTTGATGCTGGGGATTCTGCGGCGTGAAGTTTCACCGTCCGTTGGCGATATCGGCCTGGAGTTTCTCTACAGTTTCGGCGCAGGCGCTGCGGTCGGGTGGGCAATCGCAGTTGCTG
>JAPOJR010000164.1:240-7269 GCA_029978325.1 Alphaproteobacteria bacterium
TCCGTTGGGCGGACAAATTGAAATCGTCAGTGGACAGGTATACCGAATGCTGGTTCGGTCGAACGTTGCGGAGACGACGGTGACCGTGGTCGTCGCCTATGCATCGTTCATCATTGCAGAACAGTCTATCGGCAGTTCCGGCGTCGTCGCAGTGGTCTTTGCCGGCCTGACCACCGGATGGGCTGGCTTCATGCGCATGGGCCCAGGCAATTGGCAAACTGCCCGCGCAGTGTGGCACCAGATCGGCTTTTGGGCGAACGCGCTGATCATGATCATTGCAACGGCAATGGTGCCTGGCCTGATCCTGGAATTCGGATGGAAAATCGTGCCGCTTACGGCCATCGTTTACTTAGGGGCTATGGCAGCCAGAGCCGCCATCCTTCTGGCCGTGCTGCCGCTGTTGGCCATGCTGCGTCTTGCATCCCCTTTGACCCGGCGCCAGAGTTATCTGCTGACATGGGGAGGGGTGCGCGGGTCTGTGACGCTGCTCCTTGCAATCTCCATTTCGAATGTCGATGCACTGGGGGAAAACGCCCGCTTCCTTGCCGCCGTTGCGGCCTCCTACACGCTGATGACCATCTTTCTCAATGGTTCGACATTGGCCTGGCTGACAGGCTTGCTGGGGCTAAACCGCCTGTCCTCCACAGACCTGGCTCTGCGCGAAAAGATCGTCGCCGGCTCGCTGATGCGGGTGCGGGAGGTGGTGCGCAACATCGTGCGGGAACGCCATTTGGAGCCGGAAGCTTTGGCAACGGTCGAAGAGGCGCTGGGGCAGCAATATGCGGAAGCCGATGCCCTGGCCGCGGCGCAGGCCGGGGGTGAGCGCATACCCTTCGGAGAGCGTCTTCGTTTGGGCCTGACCATCGTCAGCGGCCAGGAAAACCGTCTGATCCGACGCGCCTTCGAGGAAGGCGCCATCGGGCCGCGGGCCGCTGGATGGTTGCGCCTGTCCGCCGACCGCATTGCGGACGGCGCGCGCACCGATGGCCGCGCCGGCTATGAGATCGCCTCGGAGGCTGCGCTCAAGCCTTCGGCGTCGTATCGGGCAGCCTTATGGCTGCGCAGATTACTGTGGCTGGACCGGCCGTTGCGCGCCGCGATAGAACTGCATTTTATCTCGCTGTTGGAAAGCGAGCGGATCGTCCGCGAATTGCGCAACTATGTGACCTATACGGTTGCGCCGATGATCGGAGACGATGCCGCCCATAACCTTGCCGCCCTGCTGGCTGCCCGACACGATGCAATCAACGACCAGATCGACGTCATCGCCGCGCAATATCCGCATTATGCCAGCGACGTAGAAAAGACCCTGGTTGCCCGAGCAGCCATACGTCGCGAACGCCAGCAGTATGAGCGCCTGTTGAACGATGGCGTCGTCGGGCAGGAATTGTTCGACGACCTGCGGGTCGATCTGGATCGGCGCGAGCGGCAGGTTGCCCGTCCGCCGCGACTGGACCTGACGCTGAAGCCTGCCGCACTATTGGAGCGGGTGCAAATTTTCCAAGACCTGGACGACCGCCAGCGCGCACTGGTCGCGCGGTCGCTACGCACGCAATTCACCAGCCCGGGCGAAGTTGTGGTACGGCAGGGCGAACGCGGCACGGCAATGTACTTCATTGCGTCAGGAGCTCTTGAAGTTGTGATCGAACCGGAACCCGTTCAACTGGGTACGGGCGACTATTTCGGAGAAATCGCCCTGATCTATCCGCTGCGGCGGCGAAAAAGTACCGTCGTTTCCAAAGGCTTTTCGCGCCTTCTGGTGCTAAAGCGCAAAGACTTCGTCCGTCTGGCGGGGAAAGACCCCAGCATTGAGGCGTTGATCCGCAAGACGGAACGAGAATGGCGGCCAGCAGCCCAGTCCGAGGTCTTGCCGATGCCCGTTGCGGACGAGTGAGGGGAGGGCACCGGGCGACGACGTCCTTCAGGACACGGTACCTAGGCCTTTGCCAGGGGCGTATTCTATGCGACATAACCGAAGGTGACATCCACAGCATCGCGGATTTTTGCCATGTCGTTCATGCGGGAAACGGATTGGATCAGCACTGTCCGGACCTTGCGTGTGTTCTCATAGACTGCCAGCGCTTCACCTTGCCTAACGCCGTTCCGAACGACATCGGATTGCCCCGGCGGGCGTGATGCCCCTACCATCGGGTGCTCTGTTCACGGCGAGGACCCTTTCCCCATGTTCTACGGCTGGCGCGTTGTCGGCGTTTGCTTTGCAGCGGCCGTCTTCACCTGGGGCCTTGGCGTATTCGGCGGCAGCGTCTACCTAAGCGAGATCCGCGCCGCGCATGGCTGGCCGACGGCATTGGTCTCGTCGGCCCTAACGGTATTCTATCTCACCAACGCCCTGGCATTGCCGGCGGTCGGCGCTGCCATCGACCGCCACGGCTCCCGCCTGGTGATGACCTGTGGCGTGCTGCTGCTGGCGGTCGGCGTCGCGGGAATAGGGCAGTTGCAGGCCGTTTGGCAGTTGTATGCGGCGTTCTTTTGCATGGGCCTTGGCTATGCCACCATGTCGGTGACCGGCCTCAGCGCCACCATCGCCCCCTGGTTCGAGCGTCACCAGGGCCGCAGCATCGCCCTCGCGCTCACCGGCGCCAGTTTTGGCGCCATGCTGGTCGTGCCGGCGCTCGTGTTCGCCATCGCTGCCTTCGGCTTCGGCCCGGCGACGCTCGCGGCGGCAGCCGTGCTGGTGGCGGTGATGACGCCGCTGGCGCTGGTGGTGCTGCGCTACCGCCGCCCCGCCGACCTGTGCCTCTCTCGCGACGGCGAGCCGATGGCAGAGCCCATGGCGGGGTCTGCTCCGGCCCGCCCGGCCGACGCCCGCCGAGACGCCGTGCGCTCGCTGCGACTCTGGAGCATCGCCATCGGGTTTGCGCTCGGCCTGCTGGTGCAGGTCGGTTTCCTCACCCACCACTACGCGTTGGCAGTACCGATGCTGGGCGCTGAGGCCGCCGGCCTGCTGGTGGGGGCGACGGGTGCTGCGGGTCTCGCCGGCCGCCTGGTGCTGGCGCGGGTGATCGACAGCGCCGACCCTCGCCGCTACACCATGGGCGTGCTGGCGGTGCAGGCCCTAGCGCTAGGTGGCTTTGCCCTCTGGCCGAGCGTCGCGGTGCTGGTGCCGGTGAGTCTGATCTACGGCTTCTGTCTCGGCCAGATCACGACCCTGTCGCCTATAGTTGTCCGCCGGGAGTTCGGAGCTGAGGCCTTCGGCAGCATCTATGGCGTCGCCGGCACGGCGATCCAGTTTTGCTCTGCCTTCGGACCAGTGTTCTATGGCCTGTTGGTGGGCTGGCTCGGTGGCTATGCGGGCGTGCTGGGCGTCGCGGCCGGGTTCGAATTGGCGGCACTGGTGGTGTTGGGGATCGGGAGGGCAGGGGCACATCGCCGGATGCAGCTCGCCGACCGTCCGTAAGCTGCTTCGTTCCTCTTACCCGCCCTTTCAGTCTCACCCTGAGTAGGCCCGTCGGGGCCGTATCGAAGGGCCGGTGTCCGCCAATACGCGCTTCGTGCAACCCAGGATCAAACGAAGCGGGATAGACGGGCCTGGCGGTAAGCTGAGAGGGCTTAATCACGCCTCCCCATACCCGCCGCCGCCCGGCGTCTCGATCACGAACACGTCGCCCACGCCCATCTCCGCCTGGCCCTGGCCGCCCAGGTCCTCGCGCGAGCCGTCGGCGGCGCTCAGCACATAGGTCTCGCCCACCTTGCCGGGCTCTCCACCGGCCATGCCGTAGGGCGGCACGCGGCGGTGGTTGGAGAGGATCGCCGCCGTCATCGGCTCCAGGAAGCGCACCCGCCGGACGATGCCATCGCCACCGCGGTGCCGCCCCCCGCCGCCGGAGCCGCGCCGGATTTCGAAGCTTTCCAGCCGCACCGGGAAGCGCCACTCCAGGATTTCCGGGTCGGTCAGGCGCGTGTTGGTCATGTGGGTGTGCACGGCGCTGGTACCGTCGAAGTCCGGCCCGGCGCCGCTGCCGCCGCAGATGGTCTCGTAATACTGATACTTGGCGTTGCCGAAGGTGAAGTTGTTCATCGTGCCCTGGGCCGCGCCCATCACGCCCAGCGCCCCGAACAGCGTGTCGGTCACCACTTGGCTGGTCTCGACATTCCCGGCGACCACCGCTGCCGGATAGTCCGGGTTCAGCATGCAGCCCTTGGGAATGACGATCTCCAGCGGCTTCAACACGCCATCGTTCAGCGGGATGTCATCGGCCACCAGGCAGCGGAACACATACAGCACCGCCGCCCGCGCCACCGCGCTCGGCGCGTTGAAGTTGCTCGGCTGCTGTGGGCTGGTGCCGGTGAAGTCGATTTTCGCCGACCGCCCCGCCCGGTCCACCGAGACCGCCACCTGCACGTGGCTGCCATCGTCCAGTTCATACCGGAACGAGCCATCGCGCAGCCGGTCGATCACCCGGCGCACCTGCTCCTCCGCGTTGTCCTGGACGTGGCGCATATAGGCCTGCACCACATCGAGCCCGAACTGTTCGACCATCCCGCGCACTTCCTGGATGCCGCGCTCGCAGGCGGCAATCTGGGCGCGCAGGTCGGCGATGTTCTGGTCCACGTTCCGCGTCGGATAGCGGCCCGAGAGCATCAGCGCGGCAAATGCCTCCTCCAGGAAGCGGCCACCATCGACCAGCAGGAAGTCATCGATCAGCACGCCCTCTTCCTCGATATGCGTCGAGTCCGGCGGCATCGAGCCGGGGGTTTTGCCGCCGATATCGGCATGATGGCCGCGGCTCGCGACATAGAAGATCACCTCGCCGTTCTCGAACACCGGCGCAATGACCGTGATGTCGGGCAGGTGGGTGCCGCCATTGTAGGGCGCATTCTGGGCGAAAAAATCTCCTGCCTTCATCGTGCCTTTGCGGGTGCGGATGATCGAGCGCACCGCCTGGCCCATGCTGCCCAAATGCACCGGCATATGCGGGGCGTTGGCGCAGAGGTAACCGTCGGGATCGAATATGGCGCAGGAAAAGTCCAGGCGTTCCTTGATATTCACGGAATAGGCGGTGTTTTCCAGCGCTGCGCCCATCTGCTCAGCGATGGACATGAACAGGTTGTTGAACAGTTCGAGCCGCACCGGATCGGCCTCGGTGCCGATGGCGTGTTCGCGCCGCAGCTCTTCGGTGCGGTTCAGCACAAGATGCAGCCGTTCGGTCATCCGCGCGCGCCAGCCAGGCTCTAGCACCGTGGTGCCGGTAGCCTCCAGGATCACCGCCGGCCCATCGACCTCAGTGCCCGGGGTGAGGGCGTCACGCTCAAAGAACGGTACATTCTGCCAACGCCCGCCGGCCCAGACCGGCCGGCGCGAAACCGGCGTCGCTCCGGTCGGATTGAGCGGGTGGCGGGGTTCATCCGCAACTTCGGTCTCACCAATCACCTCGGCGACTGCGGTGGCGGCAACCAGGGCTTTGTCCGGCATGACAAAGCCAAACCGCTGCTTGTGTGCGGCTTCAAACGCCGTCCGCATCGCCCCAACATCCGCCTCAAAGGCTATTTCGATGGAGGAATCGGTGCCCTCATACCGGACCAGCAGCCGGTTTTCGGTTCGGACCTGCGCCGTCGGCAGGCCTTGCGCGGCCATCTCGGCGTGTCCAGCCTCGGCCAGGGTCGCCAGGGTTGCTTTGATGCCGACAATCGCGCCTGGCTCCAGCCGCACCTCAATGCTCTGTTCCCGCACCACGCGCAGGTCGGCGAGACCCATGCCATAGGCGCTCAGCACGCCCGCAAACGGATGCAGGAAGATCGAAGTCATGCCCAGCGCATCGGCAATGCGGCAGACATGCTGCCCACCGGCGCCGCCGAAGGCGCAAAGCGTGTAACGGGTGACGTCATAACCGCGGCGCACGCTGATCTCACGGATGGCGTTCGCCATATTGTCGACGGCGATGGCGAGAAAGCCCTCCGCGACCTGCTCGGGCGTGCGGGTATCGCCGGCCTCTGCCCGAATGCGCTCAGCCAAGGCCTTGAATTGGCGTTTTACGGTATGAAAGTCCAACGGCTCGTTGCCCGCCGGACCGAACACGTGCGGGAAATAATCCGCCTGAACCCGGCCCAGCATGACGTTTGCGTCGGTTACCGTCAGTGGGCCGCCCCGCCGGTAGCTGGCCGGTCCGGGGTTGGCGCCGGCGCTTTCCGGCCCGACACGATAGCGCTGGCCGTCGAAGAACAGGATGGAGCCGCCACCCGCCGCCACGGTGTGGATCTGCATCATCGGGGCGCGCATGCGCACGCCCGCCACCTGCGTCTCGAAAGCCCGTTCATAGGCGCCGGCATAGTGGCTAACGTCTGTAGACGTGCCGCCCATGTCAAACCCAATGATGCGGTCGAATCCAGCCATTTCCGCTGCCCGCGCCGCACCGACCACGCCGCCGGCTGGGCCCGAAACGATGCAATCCTTGCCCTGGAATCGCTCGGCTGCCGTCAGGCCGCCGTTCGATTGCATGAACTGCAACGTCACATCGCCCAGGTCGGCCGCGACTTGGTCCACGTAGCGGCGCAAAATGGGGGAGAGATAGGCATCCACCACCGTGGTATCGCCACGGGAGACCATTTTGATCAGCGGGCTGACCTCATGGCTGGCGGATACCTGCGTGAAGCCAATGTCACGGGCGATCTCGGCAACGCGCGCCTCGTGCGCCGTGTGGCGGTAGGCGTGCATAAAGACGATGGCGATAGCGCGGTAGCCCCGGTCGAACGCCGCCTGCAAGCTGGTGCGGGCAGCTGCCTCGTCCAGCGGCATGACCACGTCGCCGTTCGCCGCCAGCCGCTCCGGCACCTCAACCACCTCACGGTACAGCAATTCCGGCAATTTAATCTGGAGATCAAACAGCTTCGGCCGGTTCTGGTAGGCGATGCGCAGCTGGTCGCGGAACCCCTGGGTGACCGCCAGCACCACCCGTTCGCCCTTACGCTCCAACAGCGCGTTGGTGCCGACGGTTGTGCCCATCTTGACCGCCGCGATCTGCTCCGCCGGGATCGGCTCACCGGTCGTCACACCCAGCAGGTCGCGGATGC
>JAPOJR010000165.1 GCA_029978325.1 Alphaproteobacteria bacterium
CTTCGAGGCTCGCTCCGCTCGCGCCTCAGGCAGAAGGTCTATGAGATTGGGGCTACTTGAGCCGAAAACGCTCTCCAGCAAGAATGTCTGATTCCAACAAATTTCACCTGTCGCTTGGCCTTTGGAGCGAGAAGCCGCTTCCCGCCCAAACCGACGGAAAAGGCGACGTCGCTCACAGCTCTAAGCTGCCTTTTGGGCGGAGTGCAGTGAAGGGCGGCGTCTTCCAACGCCTAGCTTATTGAATGTTTATCCCAGGGATAAACTCTGTCCGCTAAATCTTTGCGAACCGTTGCACGATGCGGGGCAGCAGCGCCCGGAACACCAGTGGAGCGTCGGTCACACCGAGACAGATGCAGGGCTCGCCATAACCCGCAATCGGGATGTGCTGAACCTCTTCATCGGCCATTTGAATGTCGCCGCGGCGGAACTCGGCCTCGCCATCAGAAAAGCTGCCTGCCAGCACCAGGGTCAGTTCCAGACCGCGATGACCGTGTTCTGGCACGGCTACCCCAGCTTTGATCCGGAGCAGCCGTGCCTGACCAACTTTGCCGACTGGTAAAATTCGCTGCTGGACGCCGCCGCCGACCATCGCCCAACGGACTGCATCCAGGTCGCCACCAACGTAGTCTCTCAACGGGCTTGGCAGAACAGCAGCCGCCGTCGGATCGCGGAGGGCTGGCGGAGGGTCAGGCACTATCCCGTCCAGCCGGGCCAAACAATCCGCGAGCGCATTGTCGCTCATCGCAATGCCGCCAATATCTTCCAACGCCACACCACCTATGGCGGCGAACCGTGCTTCTCGCTCCCGGCACACAGGACACAAGCTTAAGTGAGTTGCCACCGCAAGGCTCCAGCTTTCCGCTAGATTGCCTGCGGCGTAGGCCAGCAGCAATTCATCGTTCACATGATGACGAATGCTCATTCTAAACCTCCATCGATTTGGCTGTGTGCCGCGCGGTCCAGCATGGTGTCCATCCGCTTCAGTGCCAGCCGAATTCTCGACTTCACGGTTCCGATAGGGAGTCCCAGCTGCTCCGCAATCGCGGAATGCGACAGGTCATGATAGAAAGACAGGAGCACGACTTCTTTCTGCGCCTCCGGCAAACCGGCCAATGCCTTTTGGACCGCCGACGCATCTTCATACGTCGATACTACTTTGTCCGGTGGAGTCACCGGTGTCGGGGCAAATGATGGGTCATGCGGGTCCGGTTCCGGCCGCCGCTCCCGGCGGATATTATCTATCCGCTGGTTCCGCGCGATGGTGAACAGCCAAGTGGAGGCAGTCGCTTTCTGCCTGTCATACAGGTGCGCTTTCCGCCACACGGAGACCAGAGTCTCCTGCGCGATATCTTCTGCTTGGCTGGCACTGGCTCCGCCTCGCATCAAATAACCCTTCACCCGTGGTGCAAAGTGGCTGAACAGCGAGGCAAAGGCGTCTTTGTCACGGTGCTCCGCCACAGCGGTTAGCATGTCTTCCCAAATACGATCCGGTCTTCCGGAATCATTGAGCATAGTCTGCCCGTCTTTCCTATCGATAGCGAGGGTACGGGTGCCCAGCCGGAGCGGATCACCCAAATCCAAAAAAACTATTCTGTACGCCGTTTTGATCCGGCAGCCACATGACAACGTAACTGGTCCAATCTATTAAACGAGGACCTTCATGCCTTTCGACTCTTTTGGCGCTTTCCCGCAGCAACCACGCATCGCCGTTGTCGGTGCCGGTATCTCCGGCCTGGGCGCCGCCTATGCGTTATCAGCCGACAATCAGGTCACGGTGATCGAGGCGGAATCCCGCCTTGGCGGCCATGCCCGCACCCGGCTCGCCGGCCGCGCGCGGCAGGTACCGGTAGACACCGGCTTCATCGTTTTTAATTACTGCAACTATCCCCTACTCACCGGCCTGTTCGCCGAATTGGACGTGCCGGTCAAGAAAAGCGATATGGCCTTCGCCGCCAGTATCGACGGTGGCAGGGTCGAGTATGGCCTGCACGCCACCTCCGCCCTCTTCGCCCAGCGGCGCAACCTGGCGCGCCCAGCGTTCTGGCGGATGCTGACCGACATCCCCCGCTTCAACAAGGGCGCATCGGCTCTGGCGGAGACAGAAGATCTGACTCTGGGCGATCTGTTGGACCGCCTGAACATGGGCCGTTGGTTCCGCGACTATTTCATGCTGCCACTCTCCGGCGCGGTATGGAGCGCGACGCCGGAGGAGATGCTGGATTTCCCGGCGGAGACCTTTATCCGCTTCTTCGACAATCACGGCCTGCTCACCCTGAACGACCAGCCGCAATGGCACACGGTTGACGGCGGCAGCCAGGAATACGTGAGCCGCCTCGCAAGCGCCCTAGAAGCGAACGGCGCTGACCTCCGCACCAGCGCGCGGGTCGAGGCCGTCTCCCGCAATGACGGCGTTTGGGTGAAAACCGTCGGCGGACCGGTCGAACAGTTCGATGCCGTCGTCTTTGCCTGCCATTCCGATCAGGCACTCGCCATGCTGGTCGACGCGGATTCGGAGGAGCGCTCAGTGCTGGCCGACCTGCGCTACAAACCGAACCGGGTCATCTTGCACGACGACGCCCGTGTGATGCCAGCACGCCGCGCCTGCTGGGCTAGCTGGAACTATCAGGGCCGCACCGGCCACGCGGCCCCAGCGGTCACGGTAACTTACTGGATGAACCGCCTGCAGGGCATCCCCGATGATGTACCGCTGTTCGTCACCCTGAACCCGTCAGATGATATTCCGGACGAGCACATTTTCGACGAGACAATCCTCAGCCATCCCGTGTTTGATAAGGCGGCTATTGCCGCGCAGGCTAGGCTCCCGTCGATACAAGGCCGCCGCGGGGCTTGGTTCTGCGGTGCCTACACCCGCTATGGCTTCCATGAGGACGGCCTGTTGAGTGCCGTCAATGTCGCGAAGGCACTGGGAGCCGCCCCGCAATGGGCGTAACCGGCTGGCCCGAAAGCGGCGCGGCGCTGCTGCGTGGGGAGACCTTTCATGGCCGCCGCGGCGGTCCCGCCAACGCCTTCCGCTATGGTGTGGACTACCTGCTCTGGCGCCTTGCCCCCGCAGCCACCGCCCGCTCGGCATTGCTCCGGCGGCGGCGCTTTGCCTTGTTTGGCCTCTGCGACCGCGACCATGGCCGGGGGAAAGGCCCCATGCTGAATTGGGCTGTCGAACAGGCCGCCGCGTTCGGTGTGCCCGCGGACGCCATGGCGGAAGTCTGGCTGCTGACCCAGCCGCGCACGCTCGGCTATGTCTTCAACCCCGTCAGCTTCTGGTTCTTCAGGGACGCCTCAGGCGCGCTCCGGGCGGTGCTGGCGGAGGTAAACAACACATTCGGCGACCGGCACAGCTACCTCTGCGCCTTGCCGGATTGGCAACCCATCACCGGCCGGGACACCATCCGGGCGGAGAAGGTGTTCCATGTCTCGCCATTTCAGCAAACGACCGGAGTCTATGACTTCCGGTTTGCCGTTGGCCCGGACGCCATCGACATTCACATCGACCATTCCCGCGAGGCAGAGGATGGCTCGCGGCATGGCGTCGTCGCCACCCTATCGGGCCATCTCGAACCACTCTCGGCCAAGGGCTTGCTGCACATGATCGCCCGCCGGCCGCTTGGCGCACTCCGGGTTTCCGCCCTGATCTATTGGCAGGCGATCCGCCTGAAACTGAAAGGCGCGCCATACAAAGTGCGCCCGCTTCCCCCTAAGGAGGAGGTCACACGATGACCGGCACGATCACCGCCGCCCGCCCGGGGGCAATGCGCTCACCGCTGACCACGGGGCAATACAGCCTGGGCAATGAAGTCGCCCTGAAAATCCGCGCCGTTGGCTACACCGAAGGCTTCCTGCGCAGTTGGCGTCTTTACCTGGACATTTGCACCGCGGCCTTCACCACGGGCCGCACCGAGGTCGTCCATGTCGAGCTTCGTCATGCGTAAAGCCTTGATAGCGCTCATCGCGTCTGCTGGCCTGACCTTGGCCAGCTCCGCTTCAATGGCAACAACAGAAGCACCTGCAGAAGTCCGCGCGGCAATCCAGGCGCCGCAGCCTGTGGGACAGGCGACTTTTTCCTGGCTGTTCTGGGACCTGTTCGACGGTTCTCTCTGGAGCAATGACGGCAAGTTCTCCTGGGACCAGCCGTTTGCGCTTACCCTGACCTATCGCACGGATTTCTCCGCCCAGGAACTGACTGACCAGACCATGAGCGAGCTTGACCGGCTCACCAACTGGTCCGACGACACTCTGGCATCATTTGCCGGCGAGGTTGCCCGGTGCATGGCCGATGTCGGCAACGGCGACCGCTTCACGGCCACGGGCAACATGCCGGACCGCGTGGTGCTTTACCTGAACGGCCAGCAGCGCTGTTCGCTGGAGAAACCCGGCCTGCGTGGTCAGTTCTTCCGCATCTGGCTCAGCGACAACAGCAAGTTCCCGGCAAAGTCCCGGCAACTGACCGGGCGGCCTGAATGACCGTACCTAATAACGTCTCTGACCGGTCGCTGCTTGGCCGGTATGCGGTATTCGGTGCGGCTCTGGCCTTTGCCGGACCGCCAATCTACATCCACACTCCGGCCCTGTATGCCGAGAACCACGCCATGAGCCTGGCGGCGGTGGGTGGCGTGCTGCTGGGGCTCCGGATGCTGGACTTTATTCAGGATCCACTGCTTGGCTGGTTCATCGCCCGCACCCGTATCGCCCAGCGCTGGCTTTCCGCTGGATTTGGCCTGCTGCTGGCCATCGGCGCGCTGCTCCTGTTCGCACCGGAACCACTGTTCGACGCCCGTTGGTGGCTGGCAATGAGCCTCGTGCTGGTTTTCACCGGCTTCAGCGCCCTCCAGATCATGGTCTACAGCGCCGGCGTCGGCATCGCTGCGGCTCGCGGCATCGGTCACCCGGCCATCGCCGGCTGGCGGGAGGCTGGTATCCTGATCGGCGTGTCGGCGGCATGCGTTGCACCGGCCCTGTTCGCCGTCGTGGCGGGCACAGCATGGGCATACACCGCCTTCGCATTGTTGTTCTGCGTGCTGCTCGCGGTCGCTGGCTGGCGGATGTTTCCCTTCTGGCCTGCCGGTCTCAATACCAGCGCCGCACCCGGAGCCGAGCCCGGCGGTTTCTGGTCCCTGCTGGCAGACACCGGCATCCGCCGCCTGCTGGTAATCGGCCTGATCAACGCGCTGCCGACCGGCATCACGGCAACCCTGTTCCTGTTCTTTGTCCAGGACCGTTTGAACGCGCCCGAACACACCGGTCCCGCCCTGCTGCTTTTCTTCCTGGCCGCCGCAGCCGCCGCACCGCTCTGGGCGCGTATCGCGGTTCGTACTGGCGCAAAGCCAGCCATGCTCGCCGGTATGGCGCTTTCTATCGCCGTTTTTGCTGTCGCCCTGACTTTGGGCTCAGGTGACTGGGCGGCCTTCTATCTGATTTCGGCCATATCGGGCGCGGCCGTCGGGGCCGATATGACCCTGCTGCCCGCCATGCTCTCGCGCCGCCTGGCGGAGGCTGGACACAGCCCCGGCCATGCCTTCGGCCTCTGGGGCTTCGTCAACAAATTCTCTTTGGCGCTGGCCGCGGGGTTGGCCCTCCCAGCACTCGACGCCGCTGGTTTCGTGCCAGGCGGCCAAAACCAGCCAGACGCGCTGAATGCCCTTAGCCTGGCCTATGCCGGTATTCCCTGCGCGCTGAAGGCCATTGCGGCCCTGATACTGTTACTCACACCCATACAAGCGAGGACACCATGATTAGCGCGGTTGCCTACATCACCTCAGGTATCGCGATCTGTCTCGGCCTGGGGTTAGTCTGGGATCATTTCTGGAGCTTCCGGGCCCAGCGCCCTGCCGACTACGCCAACGAAGCACCGGCCTTCGACCTTCGCCACGCCCTCGCCGGCAGCTACGTCGCCCACGGTGTGATTTTTGACTATTCGGGCCGGGCCAATGTGCGTTTCTCCGCCCAGATCACCGGCACGTTCGACGAGGCGGGCGGTGTGCTAGCCGAACGCTTCTCCTATGACGGCATGGCGAATGAAGACACAAGGGAGTGGCAAATCCGTTTCATCGGCCCGGACCGCTTCACCGCTACCGCCGCAGACGTGGTTGGCCCGGCAGAGGGCGTGGTCTCCGGCAATGCCGTCCGCATGACCTACCGCCTGCAATTGCCGGAGAGGGCGGGCGGGCATGTGCTGGACGTGGTCGACTGGCTCTACCTCATGGGGGACGGGACGATCGTTAACCGCTCCGACATGCGCAAATTCTCCATCAAGGCCGCTGAGCTCTTCGCCGTGTTCCGCCGCCCAAACAGCGGGTAGGCTTAGGAAATGGCAGTAAAGCTCGCAGGCAAGACCTATTGGCTGGTCGGCGCATCGGAAGGCCTTGGCCGGGCCCTGGCGGCTGAATTGGCCACAGCAGGCGTCCGCGTCTGCCTCTCCGCCCGCAACCGGGAACGGCTGGAATCTCTGGCAGCCTCCCTGCCCGCTTCCGCCGCGGGGGAGCACCTGATCGCCCCCTGCGATATCGCCGACCGGGAGAGTGTCGCCGCTGCTCTTGCATCCCTGCCCGCAATCGACGGCGTCATCATCAACGCAGGCGTCTATGAACCTGTAACGGCGACGGCCTGGAATGCCGAAGCGGTCGAGGCCATGTGTGACGTGAACTTCACCGGCACAGCCCGCGTGCTCGGCCAAGCAGTGCCTGTCCTGAACCGGCAAGGCCATGGTCACATCGTCATCATCGGCTCGCTGGCGGGCTACAGGGGCCTGCCGGGCGCCATCGGCTATGCCTCCAGCAAGGCCGCAGTCATGCATCTGGCAGAATGCCTGCGCCTCGACCTGGCGCCCCAGGATTTCTGCGTGCAGACCATTAATCCGGGCTTCATCAAGACACGGCTGACCAAGAAGAACAACTTTGCTATGCCCTACATCATGACGGCGGAGGCGGCGGCCCATGAGGTGCGGAAAGCCATGGAAAGCGGCCGCTTCCGCACCGACTTCCCTAGGCGTTTCGCTTGGCGGTTCAAACTTGCTCGCCTGTTGCCGGACTCGTTATTTTTCCGGTTAACACGATGAATTGCTTGTAGGTTCCCAAGCATCTCTTCGACCTATTATCGATAGGATTGAGCTAGAGCCTGTCGATAATCGCCTTAGATCTATTCAGGCAGTTGCGATACAAACCGTGGATCGGAGGTTTTGCTCGGTCTTCTTGCATCGCCCAGCAATTACCTGGGACTCTTTGATTT
>JAPOJR010000166.1 GCA_029978325.1 Alphaproteobacteria bacterium
AAGCGGTCCAGACACTGGATTTGGGTAGTACGGGATCGGCAGCCAATGCAGTGGATGCGATGCTGGCGAGCGCAATTATTGTAAATATCCTTAACATAGACGTCCTCCGTGTTTCCACATTTGCATCAATATTTCAGCAAATGGGACAGGCATTAGGAACGTCTTTGCGACAATTGTCAAACATTGACCTGGGGGGCCTCTGGTCGGGCAGATCAGAGGCCAAGACAGGCAAGGACGCGCATCTAGGGCGATTTCCGTTCGCGCGGAATCAGAGCGGTCTTTTCCATTCACGCTGAGGTGGCGTTTGCAAAGCGCCCTCGAAGCGCCCATCCCACACGCTAAGCCTCCGAGGCTCGCTCCGCTCGCGCCTCAGGCTGAAGGGCTATGTCCGATGCAGGACGGAAAAAGCGGGACGGAAAAAGAGAGAGGCCACCGGCATTGCTGCCGATGGCCTCTATCCGGAGCCGAGAGCCTTCCGCTATCGGGTTATTTCAGCCCAAGCGCTTTCTTGCGGGCAGCTTCCCAATAGTCCGGCCAGGCGTCTTTCGCGCTGACTTTATTGCCCTTATCGCCTTCAGCGACGCGCCAGTCATGGAAATCAGCCTGCGCGGCTTCCCAGGCTTCCAGCAGCTTGTTCAGGCGAGCCAGACGAGTGTCATGCCAAGCCTGATCCTCATCGCGCCACAGGCCTTTTTCCTTCATGTAGCGGATGGTGCCATCGTGAGCCGGGGCGTCATACGGCGGACGGCCGGCCTTTTCCAGGGCCCAATCGGACGAGCTAGCAGTGGTGTTCTTGTAGTCATCAAAGCTCAGATCGACAGCCTTGATAACGTTGTAGACCTCATCCGCCGTCACGGCATTCTGGTACACAGTCATCATCGGGTAGCGATAACCCATCAGCCAGACCGGTTTCTCATTCGAGAGTGCGGCGCCGCGGTGCTCTAGCATCGGCGAGGCAAAGCTGACCACGTCGGTCAACTTTTTCCAGCCGTCCTTGTTTTCCGGGTCGAACGGCGGCCAAACCAAGCCACGCGGGCTGGCCTCGATCTCACGCATGTTTGCCGATCCGGGGACGCTGCCGAACGCATCCAACTGGTTGGCCAGAACCGCCGTCTTCATGGCGCTGTAGGAACCGAACCACACCATTTCGACGTCGTCACGGGTCAGACCGCCCATGGCGAGGTAGGCGTCATTTTTGACATTGACGGATGGGTTGCCTTTAACGAACCCGATACGCTTGCCCTTGAGGTCGGACATCGATTTGACACCGGTATCAGCTGCAACCGCCATGCCTACCGACGCGACGCGGCCCAGCACGATGCGAATGTCCTGCGGACCCCATTGCTCGGTCGCGAAATCATAGGTGCCTTCGGCAGAGAAGTAGGCTTCGTTCGCCAGGAAACCGTATTTCACCTTGCCGGTGGTCATCGGCAGCATACGGCCGATCGAGGTGCCGGCCGGCACAATGCGGATGCGGGTGCCGTAGTTCTGTTTCAGCGCGTTGGCGATGCCGGTCGCTTCGGCATAGCCGGACGAGCCCAGGTCATAGGCGCTCCAAACCATGGATTTCGGCAATTTCGGATCGGCGGCGTGCGCGGCACCTGTCGCCATAACAGCGGCAAGTGTGGTCGTAAGCAGTTTCATCAGACATTGTCCTCCAGGTTGAGTAGGTTATAGCGACCGCCTAGAACGCGATGGCTTGTTACCGGTTGGACTACCTACACAATGGGTTGGGCAGAAGCAATGCCTCGTTCACGATTAGGTCCAACCGAGTGAGGCCACCAGCAAGCTAATCCCCATCACCAGCAATGCTGTTAGCGCCACGCGGCGGAAAATATTTTGGCTGACCCGGCCGCGAACCCATGCTCCAGCCGTCAGACCTAGCCAACTTGGCAGGAGAACGCCGAGAGTACCGAGCAATTGCGCCTGGCTGAAATTTCCAGCTGCGGTCAGGGATCCACTCAGGAAGGTCACGCCGCTGAACATGAGGACGGCCATGATCCAGACAAACCTGTCTTTCTCCAGCCGCCGCGCCAAAAAATACATGGCGAGGGTCGGTCCGAATACGCCGGTCAATCCGCCAAAAAGCCCAGTGACTCCGCCCATTGTCAGTCCGGCGGCAGGGTTTTCGACATGCCGCGCCGGCAGTTCTACCCGGGCGAAACTCAAAAGCACAAACACTACCACCGTGCCGCCCAGCACGCCGCGCAGCAAACGTTCAGGCGCGCTGGTGGCAAAGTAGACGCCGACAACCACGCCGACAGCCATCCCAAGAAACAGCGGCCACCAGGTCAACAACGGCATCCGGGCGTGCCAGGCTTGGCGCATTTGAATCAGGTTCATGATGTAGCCCGGCGCGACCATCAAAGGGATTGCCTGGGTAACCGGCATGACGGTCGCGATCAGCGGTATCGCGACCAATGGCATTCCCATGCCGATGACGCCTTTCAGCAAACCACCAAGGAAAAACGCTATGGAAGCGACGGCGATGACAAAAGGGTCAAGGGATTCGAGCATGTGGAACACGGTGCGGCTTTCCCTGAACTTTGGGATGGTTGATCATCGCGGCGCCGTTACAACGTGAGGATAAGGGGGCGGCGGCATCCAAAAGCTTTGTCGCTGCCATTGATCGGCTCAAGTTGTCGGTACGGCAATGGGGCATTGGGCGTAGTTCGTAAGTGCGGGCGGGTCTATCGACCACTGCCGGTGATTTTGGCGCTTGGCCCGGGCGTAGCGGAAATATCGACAAAGTCGCCGGTTGGCGCTTGCAGCAATGCGATCGCCCGGCGCAACGACCGCACCGTCAGCGGTTTGCTCAGAAACCCGTTCGCGCCTGCATCCTCTACTCCAGCGATTTCCGCGGCATCGCGATAGGCGGAAATGGCGAGGATCTTGATCGAAGCAGTTCGCGCCTCGTTGCTACCCCGTACCCAGCGAATGAAGTCGATACCATTCATCGGCTCCATCCGCAGGTCGGTAATGATGCAATCCAGATCGAAACTGCGTACCAGATCCATCGCTTCCTGTCCGCCGGAAGCTTCAAGAGGCGGCTCCAGTCCTATCATCATCATCAATGTGCGCAGCGTCGCGAGAGCGGCAGGATTGTCATCGACAATGAGATAGGACCAATTGTCGGCCGAGGCCGATCCGTCGTCGATGGCGGCCGCGCCAGGGCATTGGTGATCGCTCGCCAATCGACCATCCTCAGTCGGTTATGATGTGTAGCGTTACAGCGGCACGTCCGGATTGAAGTTAGGCCGCCGCTTTTCTTTGTGGGAACCCAGGCCTTCTTTCGCTTCGGGACCGGTGAAGCCCAAAAACTCCAGCGCGAGCGAGGCGTCGAAGCTGGGGCCGGCCATGCGATACCAATTGTTCAGGGCATATTTGGTGAACCGAATGGCGCTCGGCGCACCCTCTGCCAATCGTGTCGCGACTTCCACCGCCTTTGCATCCAATTCAGCGTCCGGAACCGCGAGGGAGACCAGACCGATGCGCTCTGCCTCTGCGCCGCTGACCGAGTCGCACAGCAGCAGATAGTACTTCGCCTTGGCCATACCGCAAAGCAATGGCCAGACAATGCAGGCATGGTCGCCCGCTGCGACGCCGAGGCGCGTGTGGCCATCGATAATGCGTGCGTTTTCTGCGGCAATGGAGACGTCGGACAGTATCCCGGCCACTAAGCCCGCGCCCACCGCCGGCCCACGCATGGCGGACACAATCGGCTTGGAGCAATTGATGACGTTGTAGACGATATCGCGCGCTTCTTTCCAAACCTTGATACGGGTTTCATAATTGTCGATGATCTCTTCGATCATTTCAAAATCGCCGCCGGCGGAGAACGCTTTGCCCGCGCCTGTCAGTATGGCGCAATTGACCGAATGATCCTCATCGATGACGCGCCAAACCTCAGCCAGTTCGCGGTGCATGGTCGCGTTGGCAGCGTTCAGGCGTTCCGGTCGGTTCATCGTTACGCGGAGCACACGGGGGTGCGGGCGGTCAAAGGCCAGCGTCTCAAAAGCAGCGTAGCGGTCGGTCATAGAATATCCCTCAAGTCGTAGGCGCGGATGATGCCCCGACACCTAGGGCCTCCGCAATCTTTCTTCTGCGGTTCAGTGTCCACAGATACCCCAGCACGCAGACGCCGCCGCCGACGATTACCGGCAGGCGCAGGCCAAACCATTCGCTGGCGGTCCCCATCATCAGCGCGCCGATTGCCGGTCCGGCTCTGGCGCTCAGGCCATATAGACTTAATACCCGCCCCAGCATCTCGGGGGCACAGGAATATTGGATCAGGCTTTGCGCTGCGACGCCGTTGACCAGCATGAAGCAGCCAGCCGCCGCCGTCGCCACCATGCCCAGCCAAAACCAGTCGGTCGCGCACAGCAGGAACATGGCCAGCGCCATCGCCACCAACGAGTGCAGCGCCAGGTCGGTCAGCTTGTCCGGCCGCGCTGCCTGGCTCAGCCATATCCCGGCGATCACCGCACCGACGCCCGTGGCTGACGTCAGCATGGCCAGGCCGTCGGCACCGCGACCAAAGACAGCGTCGGCAAAACCAGGCAGCAGTTCCGCAAACGGGCGAACAAAGATCGAGCCCAGCCATAGCAGCGCGATCAGCGGTCCCAGACCCTGGTGCCGGCGCACATAGGCAAAGCCCTCCAGGATCTGCGGCAATACCCGTCCACCGACCACCGCTGGCGCGCGCGGGATGTCGTCGCGCACCCGCTCCAGCGATACCAGGAACACCACGAATGTCAGGCCATTGACGATGAAGGCCCAGCCGATATCCATGTAGACGATCAGCAGGCCCGCCACCATCGGTCCGACAAACCTGGCGGCGTTCCACAATACGGAATTGATGGCGATGGCGATGGCCACGTCCTCGGTCCGCACCAGGTTGCGCACCATGGACAGGCGCGCTGGCTGGTTGACGGCCGTGACGATGCCCAGCATCACGCTGAGCCCGAACAACAGCCAGATATCCGCCAGCCCCGCCAATGCCAGCGCGCCCAGGGCGAAGGCCTGCAATGCCTGCAGGATTTGCGCCACTTTGATCAGCCGGAACCGGTCCATCCGGTCCGCCATTGCTCCGCCCAGAGGCCCCGCCACGATGGATGGCAGCAACTCCCCCGCCGCGATGATGCCCAGCCATGCACCGGACTCGGTCAGGTGCCAGGCCAGCCAGCCGGTGGCGACGCGCTGCACCCATGTCCCGATCAGTGAGATAAAGTTGCCTTGCGTGTAGATGCGGTAGGCGCGGTTGTTGAAAACCTTGATTGCGCCCAGGGATGCCAGCTTTGCCATGGCGGTTGGATCAGTCCAGCTTGATCCCTTGCGCCCGCACGAACGGCCCCAGATTATCCCGCTCGGTCACGGCGACCTGACGGGCTTTATCCTCGGACCAGCCATAGAATTCCGGCTCGCCCCATTTCTCTACATCGCGCCAGCTCTCCTTCGGCGGCGCATGGCGGGCGGCGCGGCGGCGGTCGTAGCCGTCGATGTCCGCCTCCAGCGTCGCCTCGTTATAGGTGTTGTCATGCACAAACCGCGACAGCGGCAGCCGCATCGAGGAAAAGCCCTCGCGCGAGGGATAGCCGACGCAGAGGCCGGCATAGGGGAAGGTGTGCGGCGGCAGGCCCAACAGGTCTTTCATCGCGTCCGTGTGGTTGCGAACGTTGGAGATCGGGCAGCAGCCCAGCCCCTGGCTTTCTGCCGCCAGAATGAAGGTCTGCATCGCCAGCGCCGTATCGGTGGCAGCGTTCAGAAAGCTGTCGAGATGATCGTTGCCGAAGGGAATACCGCGCATCTCGCTGATACGGCGGATCCGGTGGTTGTCGCCGATCCAGACCATGAACACCGGCGCGGTCGCAATCCACGGCATGGCTGGGATCAGGTCGGTAATCTTTTGCTGCACGGCTTTGTTGCGGACAACCACGACGCCGGATTGCTGAAGGTCAGACTTGGCACTGGCGGAAAAAGCGCAGGCGAACAGCAGTTGCAGCAGATCCTCCGGAACCGGGTCATCCTTCCAGCGGCGGTGCGAGCGGCGATCCAGGATTTGCGCCAACAGTCCGTCCGCGGGTCGGTCTGCTCCCAGGTCGGTCTCTATACCATAGCGAAGGGTGACAAGGTCGGCGAGAGTCTTGGGCATCGGCGCGGATCCTAATAACGATTGGGAGATGTGGCCCTATCATCCGCCGCTTGGCCGGCAAGTGCAAGTTGACGCAAGATTAATTCGCAACGCGCAGGGCGTGCTGCCGATCCAGCCGCCCGCCGGCCATCAGGATGGCGATGCATACCAGGTTCAAAAGGTTGAACGCGACGCCGACGGCAAATGCGAATTTGTAATCGAGCGTCAGGTCAAAGATTGCCCCGCCCAGCAATCCGCCGCTGGCCATCCCGACATACCCAGCCATAAAAATGACGCCGATGCGCGCGGCAGCCTGTTTTGCCGGGAAGAGTTGTCTGGTAGCCAACGCATAGCTCGGCACAATTCCGCCAAACACCAAGCCAAAAAGCGCCGAGACCAAGTAAAGCCCGGTGAGGCTGTCGACAAAGGTGAAAAGCGCCAGTGCCATCGCCTGCATCCCGGCGCCGAAGAAAATCGTTTTCAGGCCGCCGATCCTGTCGCTGAGCCATCCGAACGCCATACGGCTGACAAAGCCGCAAGCCAGGAGAAGGGCCAGCATTTGGGCGCCACGATCAATGCCGAAGCCCAGGTCGCCGCAATAGGCGACGATATGGACCAACGGCATCGCCATCGCGACGCAACACCCGATAATCGCCGCGCACAAAAGGGCTTGGGTAACCAACGGCGGAAACCGGGATTGAACCGAATGCCGTTCTTTCGGCGGAGTAGCGCCGAACGCAACCTGCGGCGGTCGCCGCCGCAGCAGCAGGGCCAGAGGCGGCATCCAAATCATCACAAAGATACCGAATAGAAACCAGGTTTGCCGCCACCCGATTGTTTCGATGCCATAGCGGAGCGTTGGCGCCCAAATAGCTCCCGCCAGATTCTGACCGGACATGACCAGCGCCACGGCAATCCCGCGCCGTGCGTCGAACCAGCGGGTGATATTCGCGATCAATGGCGAAAAGACCGCGCCATTGCCGAAGACGCCCAGAAAGACAAAACAGACCGCTAACAATGCTATGGGACTCTCTGCGTGACTGCCTAAGATTGCGCCGATGCCGATGGATAAGCCGGCGAACGCCACCGGCAGCCAGATGCCCCTTTTG
>JAPOJR010000167.1 GCA_029978325.1 Alphaproteobacteria bacterium
CTGCCATGGCTGACCAAACACTAAACTTCCAGTCGATCACCCCCGCCATTGGCGAGGAAGTCTGCGGCTTTGACATCACCGGCACGACCGCAGCCCAAGCAGAGGCGATGCGGGCCAAGCTGGCGGACCGGAAAGTCCTGGTCTTCCGCGGTCAGACGGCTTCCCCGGCCGAGTTCGCGCGCTTTATGCATCATTTCGGTGAGCCGGTGCCGGAGGATTTGCAAGTCGAGCAGGGCAACCCGCCGGAAGTCGGCGCGATCCACATTCGGCCCAGCGAGCGTCAGACCATCAACTTCTGGCACCAGGACCATACGTTCCGCGAAATCCAGACGCCGGTGCTGGCGCTGTATGCGAACATGCTGCCGCCCTGCGGCGGCGACACGCTGTTTACCAACCTGGAAGCCGCCTACGACGCGCTACCGGCCGAAACGAAACAGCGCATCGCAGGCCTCCATACCCTCCACAAGGTGACGGTGACCCAAAACACGCGCCGCCGCCAGACGGAGGAGGAGATCGCGGCCTACGAGACCGCGCCCGCGGTCCGTCATCCGCTCGTCGCCCGCAATCCGCAGAATGGCCGTCCCTACCTGCTGGTCAACGTGCCGATCTACTGCCGCAGCATCGCCGAGATGCCAGGGCCGGAGGGCGATGCCCTTTTGGCAGAGCTGTACGCCCATTCCAGCCGTCCGGAGTTTCACTTCCGGCTGACTTGGAAACCCGGCACGTTGATCGTCTGGGATAACGCCCGTACTCTGCACTATCCCGTCGCAGACTACTTTCCGCACGAGCGCCGGCTCTGGCGCGTGGTCATCAAGGGAACGGAACGGCCAGCAGCTGCCTAGCAGTGACCGGGCAAGCGGAGCCTCAAGAACTCCCAATACTCAGCAGGTTAACCACCGGCTTATACAGCTCCTCCAGATAGGTGACCTCGTTAGCCGGCAACTCCATCCCCGCCGCCTCGACCAGCCCCTCCAGCTGCTCCACACGCGACACGCCGACCACCGGCGCTGTCACCTCCGGCTTGCTCATCAGCCAGGCGACGGCGACCTGGGCCGGTTTGCAGCCGAGGCGTTCTGCCACCTCTACCACGCGGTCGGCGATGGCGAAGTCCATCTCGCCGCGGTAGAGCCCGCGCGTCCGCTCCTTGTCCGCGCCCTGACTCCGCGTCGTCGAGCCCGCATCCAGCGAACCCTTGTAGGCGCCCGTCAGAATCCCCCGCGCCAGCGGCGACCAGGGCGTCAGGCCGATGCCGGTGGCGGCGCAATAGGGGTTCATCTCCCGCTCTTCCTCGCGGTAGATCAGGTTGTAGTGGTTCTGCATGGAGATGAACTTGGTCCAGCCATGCCGCTCCGCCGTCATCTGCAACTCGCAGAACTGCCAGGCGAACATGCTGGACGCGCCCAGGTACAGCACCTTGCCGGCCTTCACCACGTCGTGCAGCGCCTCCATGCTCTCCTCAATCGGCGGATGCGCCACGCCGGGGAAGCCGTGCGGGTGGCGGTGGATCACCAGCTGGTCGATATAGTCCAGCCCCATGCGCTGCAGCGAGGCGTCGATGCTCTCCATGATGTGCTTGCGGCTCAACCCGCCTTTGTTCGGCCCCCGGCCCATCGGCGCCGCCATTTTTGTCGTGACCACATAGTCTTCCCGCTTGCAAAGCTCGCGCAGCAGCGCCCCCACAACCTTTTCGCATGAGCCGAGACCGTAGACATTGGCGCAGTCGAAATAGTTAAGTCCCAGGTCCAGAGCCTTCTTGAAGATCGGCCGCGACTGGTCGATATCCAGCGTCCAGTCGCCCTGGTGTCCGACCCCCGGCTCGCCAAAATTCATGGTGCCGAGGCAAAGGCGCGAAACTTGCAGGCCGGAGCGGCCGAGTTGGACGTGTTTCAGCATGAGGGAGGGTCCTGGAAGGGCTGTTCGGGATTTGCGTCAGGCTACTATGCCCACCGCCGCCCTGGCCAGCTTTTCCGGTTGCGCCGGGCGCGCGCCGGGTGGAGTATTCTGATGATACGAACGGCAGCAGGGTCCGATCCTCCTGGTAGTTTCCTTCACGCTGAGGTGCGAACGCAGTGAGCCTCGAAGCGCCACCTCAGGCTGAAGGTTGTTGCTGATAGGTCGAAAACCACCGCCGTTGCCATCGCTCACCAACCAACGCAGGCAGGAAACGAATCATGATCAAAGTCTGGGGACGCCGCGACGGCTCCAATGTTATCAAGGCGATGTGGTGCATCGGCGAACTCGGTATTCCGTACGAGCGCATCGACTGGGGCGGCAAGTTCGGCGGCAATGATGACCCCGCCTACCTCGCCAAGAACCCGAACGGCCGCCTGCCGACCATCGAGGAGGAGGACGGCTGGTGCGTCTGGGAATCCGGCGCGGTGATCCGGTACCTCTCCGCCAAGCACGACATGGGCGGCCTCTACCCCGCCGATCCGCGCGACCGCGCCGATGCCGACCGCTGGATGGACTGGAGTTCGCTGAACCTTGCCGGTTTCAACCAGGTCTATCTGGACTACCACTTCCGTCTTTCCCCCGCAGAGCGCGACATTGCGAAGATGGAGGCCGCCGTCAAAGCCACGATCCCGCGCCTCGACGTGCTGAACGCGCATCTGGCAAGCCGCAACTATGTCGGCGGCGACCGGCTGACCATCGGAGATATTCCGGCAGGCGCGCTCATCCACCGTTGGATGACCTGGACACCGAAGGACCTGCTCCCCTCCCACCCGCATGTGGCGGCCTGGTACGCCCGGCTCTGCGAACGCCCCGCGTACAAGGAGCATGTGATGGAAGCCACCAACAAGCCGGCCGCATAACGCGCCGGTCCGGGCGGAGGCCCGTAGTTCAGCCGGGCCCCGACACCTCCGCCTATCCCAAGAACGCCTTCAGTTTTTCTACGATCTGGTCATTGGCGTCGAAACTTCCTTTGGCGCGCGCCGCCTCGCGCACCTGGTAAGAGCGGTCGAAGGGCATGCGCACCGGGCTGGCGGGGTCGAGCGGCTTCGCGCCGCGCACCGCCTCGGCATAGTCGATGATCCGGCGCTTCGTCGCCTCGCCATCGCCAAATAGGTTGGTCTTCATCGCGACGATGGTCATGCCGAAGCCGCCCATGTCGTCGGTGATGCCGTCGGAACCGGCCAGCACGCCCAGCAACTGCACCATCAGCCCCAGGCCCGAGCCCTTGTGTCCGCCCCAGGCGGTGAAGGCCCCTTTCAGCGCCGCATTCGGGTCGGTCGTTGGTTGGCCGTCCGGTCCGATGGCGCGACCCTCCGGCAACTTTTCACCAAGGCGGCGGGCCAGCAGCACCTCTGCGTGCATGATGTTGCTGGTGCCGATGTCCCAGATGATCGGATGCGGCTCCGCCGGGAAGCCAAAGCAGATCGGATTGGTGCCGAACCGTCCTTCCGCCGCGCCATGCGGCGCAACCCACGGCGCAGCGTTCGAGGCGATCATCGTCACCAGATCGTCCGCCGCAGCCTGCTCAGCAAAATAGGACAGCATGCCGGTATACCAGGTATCGACCAACCCGACGGCGGAAAGGCCATAGGTCTTGGCCTTCTCGATGGCGATGTCGGTGGCGCGCTGACCGACGATATAGCCGATATGGTCGTGGCCATGGACCTTGGCGGAAACCGGGGTCTCGTGCGTGACCTCGATAGGCCTGGTCGGCATGCCGGTCCGACCGATCCGCTCGGTAATGGCGACGGCGCGCGCGAGGCCGCCATAGCCGAGGCCACGCAACTCGCAGTCGATCAGATGATTGACGATGGCCGGGATATCCGCCTCCGCGTGGCCAAGCTTGGCCATGACTTGGGTCAGGAGGGAATGGGCGTCGGCGATGGCGATTTGCATTGGGTGATCCTCCGGCGTGGCACCGGATTCCGTCCGCTGTCACGGTGTCGTTATCGGCGTCTGCGGCAATCTGAATTGTCGAGACGCACTGCAAGCTGTCCCGCTAAAGTATCCGTCATCCACAACCGGTAGCGCAAGGAGTCCCATCAATGACAGACCGTCTCAATGCCGGTGATTTCGATCAACGCGTGCTTGACCTCTACGATGGCTATGTGCACGGACAAATGTCGAAGCGCGAATTCCTGGAGCGCGCATCGGTGTTTACCGCTGCCGGCGTCTCAGCTGCTGCGTTGTTCCCGAACTATGGGTTTGCGGCGCAGGTGCCTGAGGACGATCCCTCCGTCACATCGACCTGGATCACCTACGAATCGCCGAACGGCCATGGCACAATCAAGGGCCTGATGGCCCGGCCGGCCGGAGCCAAGGGCAAGCTGCCCGCCGTGCTGGTGGTGCATGAAAACCGCGGCCTGAACCCCTATATCCAGGATGTGGTGCGGCGGTGCGCCAAAGCCGGGTATCTGGCGCTCGGGCCTGATGGGCTGACGCCGGCCGGCGGCTATCCCGGCAACGACGATGATGGCCGCGAAATGCAGAAAAAGCTGGACCGCAACAAGCTGCTGAACGACTTTTTCGCCGCCTTCGACCATCTGGCGGGCCATGCCGATTGCACCGGCAAAGTCGGCGCTGTCGGTTTTTGCTATGGCGGCGGCGTCTGCAACGCCCTGGCGGTGGAAAAGCCCAACCTGGCTGCGTCCGTGCCTTTTTATGGCGCACAAGCGGCGGCGGCGGACGTGCCCCGGATCAAAGCCCCGCTGCTGCTGCACTATGCCGGGCTCGACCAGCGCATCAATGCCGGCTGGCCAGCCTATCAGGAAGCGCTGACCGCGAACGGCAAGACTTTCGAGGCGCACGTCTATCCGGACGTGAACCATGGCTTCCACAACGACACCACGCCACGATACGACGCCGCCGCGGCGGAGCTTGCCTGGCAGCGCACCCTGGCGCATTTCCAGAAATATCTGGCCTAGACGCGAAGGGTCGCCCGGCCTCTCGCATTCAGAGTCCGGGCGGTCCTTCAATGCCAGACGGCCGTCAATTCATCGTCGCCGGCAGCCAGGTAGAGATACCGGGGAAGAGGACCAGGATCGTCAGCACCACGACTTCGATACACACGAAGGGCAAGATGCCGGTGAACAGCTCGCCGGTGCGCACCCGACCGCCCGCAGCCGAGACGACGGCGAACAGGTTGATGCCTACGGGCGGCGTAATGACCGCGATCTCGATCATCTTGGTGAGCACGATGCCGAACCAGATCGGGTCCATGCCAAAGGATTTGATCACCGGATAGACGAAGGGCACGGTCATCACCAGCATCGACAGCGGGTCGATGAACATGCCCAAGATGAAATACATCACCACCATCGCCAGGATGAAGGTCGGCCCTGTAAAGCCCGATTCGGTCACCAGGATGGTCAGGTCGGCGACGAAGCCGCTCACCACCAGAAAGCGGCTGAACAGCAGGCCGCCGATGATGATGATGAACAGCACGGCGGTAAGCTCCGCGGTCTGGCGCACGCTCTCCCAAATCTGGCTGGCGCCCAACCTGCGGCGGCCGAGGCCGATCAGCAACGCGCCGACCGCGCCCAGGGCGCCGGCGGCGGTGGGAGGCGTGATGCCGGTGTAGATGCCGCCCAGCACAATCACCACCAGCAGCAGCATCGGCCAGATGCCACGCATACCGCGGATTTTCTCGGACAACGTCGAGCGGACGTTCGTCTGCGGCGCCCATTCCGGCTTGATCTTCAACATCAAGGGGATGCAGACGACATAAAAAGCAGCCGTCAAAAGGCCCGGAATAATGCCCGCGATGAAAAGCGCGCCTATGCTCTCGCCGGTCAGAATGCCGAAAATGACGAAGGTCAGCGAAGGCGGGATCAGCGCAGCAAACGTTCCGGCGGCGGCAATGCAACCCGCCGAAATGCCTTTGTTATAGCCGAGCGCCAACATCTCCGGCAGGGCAATCCGGGTGAACATGGCGGCGTTGACAACGGTCGAGCCGCTGATGGCGGCAAAGCCGGCGCTGGCGACGCAGGTGGCGATATAGAGGCCGCCGCGCACGCCCTCCAGCCAACGGTTCACGGCAGTATACAGCTCGCCGATCATGCCCGCGTTGGAGGCGAGCGCCCCCATCAGCACGAACATCGGAATCACGGCAAAGGCGTATTCGCTGGCCGTGGCATAGGGCAGGGTCTGGAAGGTGACGAGCACGAAGTCCAGGTCGGTCACCATCACCATGCCGACCGCACCCACCAGGGTAATGCAAAAGGCGATCGGCACGCCCAGACCGGAGAAGAACACCAGGGCCGCGATACCGATAAAGCCCATCCAGATCGGAGGTATGTGCATGGGGCTCAGAGCGCCTCGTCTTCAATAGAATGCGCCTCAAAGGCGTTAGGATTGCCGGCAAGCAAATGGACGAATTGGCGAAGGCTCTCCAGCAAGGCGATGACGCAGCCGAACGCCACCGCAATCTTAGACGGCCAGATCGGGAACCGGGTCAGGCCCCAGCTTCGCTCGTCGCCAAGGTAGCTCTCCCAGGCGGCGATGCCGGTACGCCACGCGAGGAAGCCAAAGAACGCTATGGCGGCGACCAGGGACAGCACCGTGAAAAAGACGTGCAAACCGCCCGTTGCCCGCCCGGTAAAAATATCGACCGTCACATGCCCGCGCCGGCGCTGGGCATAGGCCAGCCCCATGAAGACGACTACGGCCAGCCCCGCCTGGCTCATCTCCAGCGAACTCGGAACCGGTAGGGATAACAATTGTGTGCCCAGGCTGTCGGCTGTGCCGATAACAGCAAGCGCACCGATAAAGACCGCCGCCAGCGCCAGCGCGGCATTGCCGAGCCAACGGATGGCAGCGTCGAGGAATTGGAGCAGCGGCATCCGCGGTTTCCCAAGTCGAACAGAACCTTCAGCCCGAGGCGCGAGCAGTGCTAGCCCCGGAAGGCTAGCGCCACCCTCTCATCCGCAAGCGGCGTCCTTGCAGACGCCACCTTTGGGCGAGGTCGTTTGACGGATGGATGATGGAAGGAAAAGGAAGTTACAGCCCAAGCTTCTGCCGGATCTTGCCGGCATAGTCCTTGGCCTCGGCTTCTTTGCCGACCTTCGCCATTTCCTTGATCCACTCGTCGATCATATCCGGCACGGTGTCCTGAAGCTTTTGCTGCTCCTCGAACTTGATCACCTGCGCGCCGAGCCCGACCTGCTGGCGCACCGCGCGGCGGCAATCGTCAGGACCGTCGCACACGTTGATCTGGTGCGCGTGCACCGCGTCGGCGAAGGTTTCGCCAAGGCCATTGGTGCCGTCGCCGTGCCC
>JAPOJR010000168.1 GCA_029978325.1 Alphaproteobacteria bacterium
GGGGTGGACGCAGCCCTCGACGCCGGCGAGGTGGAACACCGCCACTCCCTGCCGGGCGAGCTGGCGGATGAGGCGGGGTGGTGGCTCCGGGTAGGTCTCGTTCAGCAACACAAGCTCCGCCCACGTCCGCCCCGCAGGGTGCGTGCTTGCCAGGCGTACCGAACATGCGTCACACTTCGCTCCATCCGCCAACGAGGAACGCCGACATGTCCGATGCCGACCGCCACGCCTCCCTGATTGCCGCCCACGAAACGCGCCTGAAAGCCCTGCTCGCCGGCGATCTGGCGTTGCTGCAGACGGTCGTGGGGGAGGACATGGTGTTCATCTCCACCACCGGCGCCACCACCACGCGCGCCGACGTGATTGCGGCCTACAACGCCGGAAAGATGCAGATCATGCGCATGGATGCGAGTGATATCTCCACCCGCATCTATGGCGATATCGGCATCCTGATCTACTCGGCCGACGGGAAAACCCGGCACGGCGACACGATTGCCGAGGCTAAAACGCGCTCGACGACGGTCTATGCATTGCGCAATGGCGGCTGGCAAATGATCTCGCAGCACCAGTCCCGGCTCGAGTAAGCGAGCACAGCAGCCCCCCCTCACCCCAGCCGTTCCAACCTCACCTCCCCCACCGCCTCCGCATCATGCACCGCGCAGCAGGGCACGGCGTTGTCATAACCCAGCGGCAGGCTGGGGTGGACGCGGCCCTCGACGCCGGCGAGGTGGAATACCGCCACCCCCTGCCGGGCGATCTGGCGGATGAGGCGGGGTGGCGGCTCCGGGTAGGCCTGGTTCAGGAGGATGAGTTCGGGCCACATCTGCTCGACATAGGCCGCAATCGCGCCGGTTGCCGTGGACACTCCACCTCTCCCAGATAGCGTCCGAAATCTAGGAGGTGTTCCGTGTTTGGGCGCTGGCGTCTCCGCCGCGCCTCCCCCAAACTTTCCCCTCGCCTTTTGCCTGAACTCGCCGTAAGGAGCGCTCGCCGGCCGGTGACGGGCGACGGCTTCGTCAAGAGGGTATGCGGGAGCCAGCGGGATGGCAGTTCAATCTACCGGCCGTGCCGCGGCCAGCGGCGGCGATGAGGCCGACAGGCCGGGCCTCGCCATCGGCCTGTTCCTGCTGGCCATGATCGTCTTCACCGGCATGGACGGGCTGGCCAAGCACACCACCGAGGGCGGGCTGGCGCCAGAGGTGGTGACCATGCTGCGCTATGGGCTGGTGGTCGGCCTGCTGGTGCCGGTCGTCGCCTGGCGCTGGCGCGAGCGGCCGCTGGCGACCAGCCAGCCGCTGCTGCACATTCTGCGCGGCCTGCTGCTGATCGGCTCCGCCACCCTGTTCGTCTATGCCGTCCGCACCCTGCCGCTGGAGACCGCCACCGCCATCGGCTTTGTCTCGCCGATGTTCGTTACCATCTTCTCCATCGTCTTCCTGGCCGAGACCGTCGGCCTGCGCCGGTGGGCGGCGATCATTGCCGGCTTTGTCGGCGTGCTGGCGATCCTGCGGCCCGGGACGGAGGCGTTTTCGCCCGCCATGCTGTTGCCGGTGCTCTCGTCCTGCTGCTGGGCCGGCGGCCTGATCATCACCCGCAAGATGCGCGGGCGCGAGCGCTCGTTCACCGTGCTGGCCTGGACCACCGGCGTCGGCCTGGTCGTCGTCGCGCCGTTCGGCCTGATAAACTGGCAGGCGCCGACCGCGTGGCAATGGGCGGCGCTTGCCGGCATCGCCTGCTGCCATATCGCCGGCCAGATGCTGACGATCCGCGCCTTTATGCTGGCCTCCGCCTCGCTGCTGGCGCCGTTCTCCTATACCACGATCATCTGGGCGACCCTGATCGGCTATTTCGCCTTCGGCTCGCTGCCCGACCTGCCGACCGGCATCGGCGCGAGCGTGCTGGCCGCCGCCGGCCTCTATGTCTGGCACCGCGAGCGCACGCGGCAGACCGTGCCGACGACGCCCGGCGCGTCGATTTCCGCCGTCGAGCCCAAGTTGGACGAAAAGCCGGCATGAGCGTGCCGCCGCCCTTCCCGCCGGTGCCGGACAATGTCGGCCGCGCGATCCTTATCGTCTGCATCGCCGGCTTTACGTTCTCGATCATGTTCGCGATGGTGAAGCTGCTGGACGGGCGCTATTCGCCTTTTCAGATCCTGCTGCTGCGCTATGGCATCGGCTTCGGCCTTAGCCTGCCGTGGCTGATCCGCATCGGCCGCCCGGCGGTGCGCACCCGCCGGCCCGCGGCGCATATCGTGCGCGCCGGCTATGGCCTGCTGTCGACGGTCAGCTTGTTCTACGCGGTTAACCACCTGCCGCTCGGCACTGTGACGGCGCTCAGCTATTCCATGCCGCTGTTCGTGACGGCGCTGTCATGGCCGATGCTGGGCGAGTCGGTCGGGTGGCGGCGCACCACCGCAACCCTGATCGGCTTCGCCGGCGTCCTGATCATCGTCGACCCCGGCAGCGACATGAACATCTATGCCGTCGCCGCCGCCGCCAGTGCGCTGTTCTATGCGCTGGGCGCGATCTCGATCCGCCGCCTGTCCCGGTCCGAAACGACGGCGTGCATCTATGTCTTCTACAATGTCGCCAATATCGTCGTCTGCGGCGCGCTGATGCCCTGGTTGTGGGTCGAGCCGACCGGCCAGGACTGGCTGATCTTTCTCGGCATCGGCCTGTTGGGCGCCGGCGCGCAACTGGGCTTCCTGACCGCCTATCGCGGCGCAGCGGCCTCGATCATCGCGCCGTTCGACTATCTGCAAATCCCGTTCCTGCTGCTGATCGGCTATGTCGTCTGGGACGAGACGCCAAGGACGCAGTCGTTCGCCGGCGGCACCATCATCATCGCGTCCGGCCTCTATATCTGGTTCCGCGAGCGACGGATTGCGGCAGCGGCGCAAAAATCCTGATGGCGCGGCGCAATCCGGTGCGGCGCCCTCTCGATATCGCCGGCTGTTGCCGCTAGGCTGCAGGCAGACGGGAGCGCAAGCTCCCCATTTTCCGCAAGAACCGATAAGACACACTTTCTGGAAGAAACCCCGCCATGCCCCAAGCCTATCGCCTCTCCACGCCACGGGTGCCGCCGCTCGCCCTCGCCGACATGCACCCGGACATTCAGGAAATGCTGCAACGGCCGGGCGGCTTCGAGCACGGCCAGGTCCTGAACGTCTTTGCGACGCTGGCGCACCATCCGGCGTTGCTGAAACGTTGGAGCCCGCTGGCCAACCACCTGCTGTTCAAGTCCACGCTGCCGGCGCGCGAGCGGGAGCTGGTCATCATGCGGGCCGGTTGGATGGCAGGCTGCGCTTATGAGTGGGGCCAGCACGTGCCCATCGCCGAAAAAGACTGCCGCTTCACCGAGGTCGAGTTCCGCGCCATCGCCGTGGGTTCGGAGGATCCGCTATGGAACCGGGGCGAAAGCGCCCTGCTGGCGATGGCCGAGCAACTCTACACCCAGCAATTCATAGAGGACGATGTCTGGAACACCCTGGTCGACCGCTACGATGTCCGCCAGATCCTGGACGCCGTGTTCACTGCCTGCAACTACACGACGCTTGCCTGGGCGTTGAACGTGATGGGCGTGCAACTCGACCAAGGCTGGGATTTGCCGGACCCGAACCTGCCGCCGAATACCGCCGCACCAAGCGCGACGCTGCCCAGCATGACGATCAAGCGGGCCAAGCCGCGGCTGGAGCCGCTGCCGATCCAGGCGCTGGAGCCGAAGGCGCTGGAACTTTACAACAAAGCCCGTGGCCACCTGGAAAAGATCAACGTCATCCAGACGATGATGCACCACCCGGACCTGCTGCGCCGCTGGATGCCGTTTTTCTCCCACTGCCTACACAAGTGCGAACTGGGGCTGCGCGAGCGCGAGATCGTCATGCTGCGCATCGGCCGGCTCTGCGGCTCCGGCTATGAATGGGCCCAGCACAAGCCCATTGCCATGGAGCGCGGCGTGACGGCGGCGGAGGTTGCGGCGGTGGCCGCCGGCACGCTCGGCGGGACGGAGGGGCTGCTGGTTGAGGCCGTCACCCAGCTGCATCGCACCAGCATGATCGACGACAACCTGTGGGGCCGGTTGAACGCGGCCTATTCCCTGCAACAGATCCTCGACCTGATCTTCATCTGCGGCCAGTACCGCATGGTCAGCTGCGCGCTCAACACGCTGGCGGTGCAGCTAGACGACTACCTGACGCCCTATAACGAGGCCGCGTAGACAATCGCTCGTCCCGCAAGCACAAGGAATCTGCCATGACCAATCGCCTCGCCGGCAAAACCGCCCTCATCACCGCAGCAGCGCAAGGCATTGGTCGCGCCTGCGCCGAAGCCTTCGCGGCGGAGGGGGCAGAGGTTCTCGCCACCGACCTCAACGCGGCCAAGCTGGCGGAGCTTGATGGCGTGAGCGGCATCACCACCCGACGCCTCGACGTGCTGGACCCGGCGGCGATCCAGGCGCTGGCGGCGGAGATCGCAGCGCCCGCCATCCTGCTGAACTGCGCCGGCTTCGTGCACCACGGCTCCATCCTGGAGGCGACGGAGGAGCAGTGGGAGTTCGGCTTCGACCTGAACGTCCGCTCGCAATTCCGCATGATCAAGGCCTTCCTGCCCGGCATGATCGCTGCCGGCGGCGGCTCCATCATCAACATGGCGAGCGTGTCCGGCTCAATCTCCGGCGTGCCGGTGCGGCTGGTCTATGGCGCGACCAAGGCGGCGGTGATCGGCCTTACCAAGTCGGTGGCGCGCGACTTCATCGGCCAGGGCATCCGCTGCAACGCCATCGCGCCGGGCACCGTGCAGTCGCCCAGCCTCAATGATCGAATCAACGCCTTTGCGGACCCGGTCCAGGCCCGCAAGGACTTCATCGCCCGCCAGCCGCTCGGCCGCCTGGGCGAGGCGCGAGAGATCGCAGCGTTGGCCGTCTACCTCGCCGGCGACGAGAGCGCCTATACCACCGGCTCCATCATGGTGTCGGACGGCGGGCTGACGCTATAGGGCAGACGCTTTAGGCCAGAGGCGAAAAAACAACGGCGTCTGCCCCCTTATGGACCAGACGCCACTGACCCGCTCGCAGATAATGTTTCCGCGGCAGCGGAGGAGTGAAACCTCCTCAAACCAGCCACCGAAAGCGCGAGGCCGGCAGGCCACCTGCACAGGGTCTGGCACAGGTGAGGTAAAATCGTCTACTAGGTAGTGGCAAAGGGCAACCGGCAACCGGATCGCCCGCCTTTGGACTGGAGCCTGCCCATGCGCAATGACCTGCAACAGCCCCGCGAAGACCTGGCCGCCGCGCTCCGCTATGCCGCGAAGCTTGGCCTGAACGAGGGCATCTGCAACCACTTCTCCCTCGCCGTTTCCGACGACGGCAATGAGTTCCTGGTCAATCCCCAGGGTTATCACTGGTCGGAGCTGCGCGCGTCCGACATCGTGCTCTGCCATCGCGACGGTCGGGTACTGGATGGCAAGGGCACGGTTGAGGCGACGGCCTACTATATCCACGCGCCGATCCATGCGAAGCGACCTGCATCCAAGGCCGTACTGCACACGCATATGCCGTATGCGACGTCGCTGACCATCGTCGAGGATGGCCGGTTGGAAATGGTGGAACAGGGCGCGCTGCGGTTTCACAACCGCATCGCTTATGACGACAGCTATGGCGGGCTGGCGCTGGACCACCAGGAAGGCGAGCGCATTGCCGACGCCATGGCCGACAAGCCGATTGCCTTCCTCGGCCATCACGGCATCGTAGTGACGGCGCCCTCTATCGCAAAGGCGTTCGACGACCTTTATTACCTGGAGCGCGCTGCACAAGTGCAGACGCTGGCCAAGCTGCACGGCAAGCCGCTGCGTGCGATCCCACAGCAGATCGTCGAGCAGACCGCCCGCCAGATCAACGAGGAAAGCGACCTGACCCAGGTCCAGGCCCATTTCGACGCGATCAAGCGCATGCTCGACCGCGACGACCCCAGCTGGCGGGAGTGATACCGTTCCATGACCAGCGATAGCGCTGACCTCGCCGCCATTCGCGAGCGGTTGGAGGCCGTGAAGGCCAAGCGCGGCTATCTGCTGCCGCATCACGGCCTGCTCTCGGTCGCTGCGCCCGAGGTGCTGGCGGGTTATGACGCCGCCTACACCGCCATCACCTTGTCCGAGCGGCGGCTGCCGGAGGTGGACAAGGAGTTCATCTGGCTGGTGGTCCTCGTCGCGACCGAGGAGGCCGTGGCCACCCACCACATCAAGAAATATTTCGATGCCGGCGGCACGGTCGAGGGCTTCGACCTGGCAGTGCAACTGGCCGGCTATGCCCGCTCCGCCCCGTGTTTCCGCTTTGTCGAGACCGACTGGGCGAAGCACGTGCCGCACTACTCGCCGGAGGCCGCCTACCGCCAGGGCTTCGACCGGCTGCTGGTAGACGCGCCCGTCAGCCGCCAGATGGCCGAAATTTCCATGGCCGCCGCGCACCAATGCCGCCGCAGCTGGCGCGAACTGGAATGGCACCTGGCCGGCTGCTACCGCGAAGGCATGGACGAGTTCGAAATGGCGGAAGGCCTCAGCTACGCCATGTTCCCCGGCTCCATCCCGAATTTCGTCAAGGCATGCGGCGTCTGGCTGAACCTCCTCCGCTCCGGCAAAGTCACTCCCAGCCCGGCGTTCAAGCTCTGGGCAGAGACCGAGGGCCAGGGCGGGTTTGACGAGGTGAGTTGACCTCGATTCCCAGAGCCTGCGGGCGGGCTGCAGGGGGCGTTTCCTCCCGATTCTCCAACATTACCACAGTTTCACAACCCAGGCCTCTCACCCCCCCCCTTCACCCTGAGGCGGCGCTCGCAGAGCGCCCTCGAAGGGGCGATGCCAAAGCGAGACACGCCGCCTTCGAGGCTCCGCTTCGCGCAGCGCCTCAGGCTGAAGGGCGGAGGTTATGAGGGCTGGAACAAACCCATCTTCATCAACACAGGTTCGCAACCCAGCCCCCTCACCACCCTTCACCCTGAGGCGGCGCTCGCAGA
>JAPOJR010000169.1 GCA_029978325.1 Alphaproteobacteria bacterium
GTGGAGACAACATGCCAGACGACACCGTAGTCGACAAGGTTGACCAAAAGCTGGAAATCTTTCGCTCTGAGCACCGCGATCTGGACTACGCCATCGCGACCCTCACCGAGCGGGCGCCCTATGATCAGGTGCAGGTACAACGCCTGAAGAAACGCAAGCTTTGGCTGCGGGACCAGATCGAACGGTTGGAAATGGCCGACACGCCGGACTTGATCGCCTAGACCTCGACCTGTACGAACCACCTTTGCTTTTTTTGATACGGGCCGACATGTGCCCGCCAAGGTGACTGTTATTGTCTGAATCCTCGAAACCCGGCCAGGCGACCGCCAACCCGGGGGCGCTCGTCGGAATTGTCATGGGAAGTCAGTCCGATTGGCCGACTATGCAAGTCGCCGCCAATATCCTGGATGAGTTGCAGGTGCCCTATGAGGCCCGCATTGTCTCCGCGCATCGGACGCCGGACCGCCTCGTCAACTATGCTAAAGCCGCTAAGACCCGAGGCCTGCGCGTCATTATCGCCGGCGCCGGCGGTGCTGCCCATCTGCCTGGCATGGTCGCCGCAATGACAACAATACCGGTGCTGGGCGTTCCGGTGCAAAGCCGCGCGCTCAGCGGATGGGATAGCCTGCTGTCGATCGTTCAGATGCCAAAGGGTATTCCGGTAGGCACTCTGGCTATCGGCGAAGCCGGCGCGGCCAATGCAGGCTTGCTGGCTGCCGCGATTTTAGCGACCACCGACCCAGGTCTTGCCGCCCGCCTTGAAGCCATGCGGCAGGCGCAGACCGACACCGTCGCTGAATTTCCTTTAGACCTATGATCGCTCCGGGCGCCACTATCGGTATTCTGGGCGGCGGCCAATTGGGCCGTATGACAGCCCTGGCCGCGGCTCGGCTCGGCTATCGCGTCCACGTCTACGCGCCAGAACGCGACAACCCGACCGAGCAGGTTTGCGCAGAGGCGACCCACGCCGACTACGAAGATCTCGATGCGCTGCGAGCTTTCGCAGCAGCCTGCGACGTGGTCACTTACGAGTTTGAAAATGTCCCGGTCATAGCCGCGGAAACCATCGCGGCGACTACGCCTGTCCGCCCGGGGCCGAATTGGCTGCACGTCGCGCAAGACCGTCGCCGCGAAAAGGCCTTCGTCCGTGCGGCAGGTGCTGCGACGGCGCCCTACCTGGCCATCGAAAATGATGCCGATCTCTTAGCATCGGGCCTGTCTTTCCCCGGCATCCTCAAGACCGCGCAGAGCGGTTATGACGGCAAAGGCCAATTGCGTGTCTCTGATGCTGCAGACCTGCCATCGGCGTGGGCCAGGCTGGGCAAGGTTCCCTGCGTGCTAGAGGGGCTGGTGCCGTTCGAGCGGGAAATCTCCGTAATCGTCGCCCGCGGGCTGGACGGCCAGGTCCGCTGCTTTCCGCCGGTGGAGAACCGGCACGAGAATCATATTCTGGCCGAGACCATCGTCCCAGCGCCGATTCCCGCTGCCGTTGCCGAACGGGCTATCGACTTGGCCGAACGCATTGCGCGCTACGGAGACCTGGTCGGAATGATCGCGGTGGAGATGTTCGTCCTTGCCAATGGCCAGGTGCTGGTGAACGAATTGGCCCCGCGCCCGCATAACAGCGGCCATTGGAGCATGGACGCCTGCCAGACCGACCAGTTCGAGCAATGCGTGCGCGCAGCCTGCGCGTTGCCGCTGGGCGACACTACGATCCTAGCACCAGCGCGCATGCGGAACTTACTGGGGGACGCGGTCAACGACTGGGCCCGGTTTCTGGCTGACCCGACGGCACACCTGCATCTGTATGGCAAGGGCGAGGCGAGGCCAGGTCGAAAAATGGGCCATGTGAACTTCGTGCCGCACACAAAACCTCTTGCCTGAATGCGCCGGTCGGCGCTATACAGCCAGCCTTCCTGCGGTGGCCTGAGTCCCCGCATGACGGATGGGCGGTTAGCTCAGCGGTAGAGCACTGTGTTGACATCGCAGTGGCCACTGGTTCGATCCCAGTACCGCCCACCATCCTTCTTTCAAAAAGAAAATTTATTGCGAAACGTTGTTTCGGACCGCCTGGAATGCGCGGTTCTGATATCGTCACTGGCGTTGTCGCCGCTGGACTGGTCGTTGAGCAGACCGCCTATGCCGATACGTCAGCATCAAATGCAATGGGAGCCTACTTGGTCGCCCAGGGCGGAGAGGGCGGCGAGAAAAAATCCGAAGCCGTGCGTAGCGAGGCTGACTTCCTCGCCGCCCTGGGCTCGGTCGAAGGACACCCGCGCGCCGGCGTCGAACTTTACGCGATCGGTGATCCGAATGCTGCTAAGCGCTTTATCGGCCAACCGGCTCAAAGCGCTGGCCTCGCTAATGTGGGAAGCCGCCGAGGATTGTGCCGAAGGGGTAAAGGGCGGCAAGCTCTCCAACCTGCACGAATACCAGGATGCCTAGGGCTATTGGCGAACCGTCGAGAGCCAAGCCGGAAAGCTATCGCAGTCGAAGGAACCTGGCATCGCCGAGGCCGCGATAAAAAAATCATGTATCAGGCAAAGACAGCCGGCCGAGCTTTCGGGACAATCCAGGGCAAAGGCAAGTTCGAGATGAACCCGCCCATCCTGTTTGCCGCCGCCGAGCAGGCCATCGCATCGCCAGCGCGAAACGCAATTCTGGTGAAGGTCCGGTTGGTCCTCGCGCAGAATGCCCTATTCCAATCCGCCGCGCGGCCGCGACGCTATGCGGGAATGGCTGTGGCCCACTACAGCGCCGGAATGGAGTATGGCTATCACATCGACGACGCGATCATCGACGGCAGCCGGTCTGATGTCTCGTTCGCGCTCTGCTTATCAAAGCCCAGCGAATATGAGGGCGGCGATCTGATAATCGACGATCCGATGGAAGAGCGGGCCGTGCGGCTGGATGCAGGCCAAATGGTGCTGTATCCATCCAACACCCTGCACCGCGTTGCGCCCGCTTCCTCTGGCACCCGATTGGTGGTTATCGGCTGGGTCACCAGTTGGATTGCTGATCCCGCACGCCGTGCGATCCTGTTCGACCTGGACCAAAGCGCCAGCGAATTGTATGCGGCTGGCGCCAAAGATATGGCGCTCAACCGCATTCATCGTGTCCGCAGTAATCTGCTTAGACTTTGGGCCGACGGCTGAACCTTCAATCGCAATCCGGCGCAGCAGCCGGTCACCGGCCCAAGCGAATTGCAAGCCAATATCTAGGGCAAGTAGTCCTCCTGGCCCATGCCGCGCGAGATCAGGTTGCGTTGTACGTCGCTGGTCCCCTCGCCGAACAGGTAGACCAGGGCGTCGCGATGGTGACGGCCGACTGAATACTCCCGCATGATGCTCGCCCCGCCCAGCACCCGCATGGCGCCCTCCGTCACGCGCAGCGCCGCCTCGCTCGCGAAGAGTTTGATCTTGGCGGCGGATGCGTGGTCGATGGTGCCCTGATCCACCTTCCAGGCGCCGTGATAGACCATCCAGTGCGCCGCCTCGATATCCGTGATCATGTCGGCCAGGCGGTGGGCGACGGCCTGGTATTGCAGGATCGGCTTGCCGGCGACGATCCGGGTGCGGGCATAGTCCAGCGCCTCCTCATAGGCGCCTTTCGCCAGCCCCAGCACGGAGGCCGCGACGCCGACCCGGTTCTCGGTGAGCGAGTCGAGAATGACGGGATAGGTGCCTTCGCGCTCGCCCAGAACATGGTCGTCGGGCACGAACAGGTCCTCGATGGCGATCAGCCCGGTTTCGGAGCCCTTCAGCCCCTCCTTCTTCAGGTGGCTGATATGCACCGCCGCATCCGGCAGGCGCACGATGAACAGGCTGATGGCCCAGGGTTTCAGGTCCGGCGCGGTGCGGGCGGCGAGCAGCATGAAGTCGGCCATGGGCGAATTGGTGATGTAGAGCTTCGCGCCGTTCAGGCGATAGCCGCCCTCCACTTTCTCCGCCCTCGTCTTCATGGCGCGGATGTTTGAGCCGCCGTCCGGCTCGCTGAGGCCGAAGCAGGCGACCTTTTCGCCTGCCAGCGCCGGGCGGAAATACTCGGCCTTCTGCATCTCCGTCCCCGCCCGCCAGATCGGCCAGATGCCAAGGTGCGAGTGGGCGGAGTAGGCGCCGCAGAACGCCTGGCTGACCCGGGCGATTTCCTCACGGATGATGCAGTCGGAGACCTTGTCCATGCCGACGCCGCCATCCGCCTCCGGATAGCGCGCACCCAACAGGCCTAGCTCGCCCCAGCGGCGGAACAGGTGCGGCGGGAAGCGCTCGGTATCGTCGGCTTCGGCAGCGTGCGGCTTCATCTCCGCCTCCGCATGCCGGCGGACGGTCTCGCGCAGTTGCACGTGCTCGGGGGAGAAGGTGAAATCCATGGGGAGGCTCTTTTCAGGCGCGCAGATCGGCCTTTGGCACTATCATGCGCCGATATTGCCGGCAACCACCCCTTGCCATTATTGCCTTGGAGATTCGTATACACATTGTATATACTACTGGGTAAGACATGCATAGCTTCGCCTGGAATCCTGAGAAGAACCAACAGCTGATAGCGGAACGCGGATTCAGCTTTGAGGAGATTCTCGCGGTGACCGAGGCGCGGGGCGTGCTCGACGATGTGAGCAATCCCAGTTCCCGCTACCCCGATCAACGCATGTTGATTGTGGACCTGAATGGCTACGCCGTTGTCGTGCCTTACGTGCAGGATGGGGATGTAAAATTCCTGAAGACCGCATTTTACAGCCGCCGCGCCACCCGGCTTTATCGCGAGGAATAGCGACATGCCTCCAAAACATCAGATCGACCCCGACGCCCAGACCCTCGACGCCGAGGAACAGGCTCTGCTGGAGGCTTTGGAGGCCGGCATAGAGCAGGGTGCGCTTGTCTCCCACTTAACCCCGGAGCGGCATGAGGAATTGCGCTCCGCGGCCCGGGCGACGATGAACCCGCGCAAGAAACCGATCTCCGTCCGCCTGCCCGAGCGCGATCTGGAGAAGCTGAAAGCCAGAGCACTGGCGGAAGGCATCCCGTACCAGACCCTGCTCGCCTCCATCGTCCATCGGTATGTCGAGGGGACCCTCGTTAACCGGGATTAACCTCGCGTCTCCCGCATGGACAGCCGCGCCGCGGCGGCTATGCTAGGCGGCAACGCACACGAATGCCTCCAGGCCCGCAACAGGAACCGTCCCCCATGTCCACGCCGTCCAACACCATCACCGGCCGCGCCGCCTTCCTCGCCGTCATGAAGGATGAGGGGGTGAAGCGTATGTTCGGCAATCCCGGCACCACCGAACTGCCGATCATGCATGCGCTGACCGACGAGCCGGACATCCAGTACACGATGGCCCTGCAGGAGAGCGTCGTCGTCGCCATGGCGGACGGCTATGCCCGCGCCTCCGGTGAGCTGGTGGCCTGCAACGTCCACGTCGCCCCCGGCCTCGGCAATGCCATGGGCACGCTGTTCACGGCTGCCAACTCCGGCACGCCGATGATCCTGACCGCCGGCCAGCAGGAGCTGGGCCACGGTTTGCAGGAGCCGCTGCTCTATGGCCCGCTGGTGGAGATGGCGGCGCCCGTCGTCAAATGGTCGACCGAGATCACCCGCCTGGAGGACCTGCCCCGCGTCCTCCGCCGCGCCGCCAAGATCGCGATGACGGCGCCGACCGGGCCGGTGTTTATCTCCCTGCCGGGCGACATCCTGAACAATGACGCCGCCATCGACATGGGCCGGCGCACCCGCGTCGACACCACCGTCCGCCCGAGCGATTCGGCCCTCGATGCCCTCGCCGACCGGCTGTTGCAGGCGAAGAACCCGGTGGTGATCGCCGGCACGGAGATGGTGAACTCCGACGCCTTTGCCGAAGCCACCGCCTTCGTCGATGCGCTCGGCGCGCCGGTGTTCCAGCAGACGGTCGCCAGCGGCTCCCACTTCCCCAGCGAGCATCCGGCCTTCATCCGCTGCCTCGGCCGCTCGCAGCCGGACGTGCGCAAGGCGCTGGAGCCCTATGACATGCTGATCTGCCTCGGCGCGGACGTGCTGCGCATGTCGGTCTATTCCGAGGTCGATCCCCTGCCGGAGAACATGCCGGTGATCCAGATCGGCCTGAACGACTGGGAGATGGGCAAGAACTACCCGGCGGAGATCGCACTGCGCGCCGACCTGCGCGAGACCCTGGCCGCGCTGACGCCGCTGCTGAAGGCAAAGGGCGGCGCCGCCCAGGCCGAGACGGCGGCGAAGCGCATCGCCGCGGTGGCCGACCAGAACTGGACCGCCACCCGCGCCCAACTGCGCCAGAAAGCGGAGGCCAGCGGCGCCGGCGAGCCGCTCAACGCCAACTGGCTGATGATGCGCATGAGCGACCTCGCCCCCCGCGACGTTATCGTGGTGGACGAGGGCGTGACCAGCGCCGCAACCCTGAACGGACACTTCCCGTTCGTCGACCGCTATTCCTACTTCGGCAACGTCTCCGGCGGCATCGGCTGGGGCATTGCGGCTGCGGTCGGCGTGCAGATGGCTCAGCCGGAGCGGCGCGTGGTGGCGGTGATCGGCGACGGCTCTGCCCAGTACTCGATCCAGGCGCTCTGGACCGCGGCGAACATGAAGGCGCCGGTGGTGTTCGTGATCTGCAACAACGACGGCTACAGGATCATCCGCCAGCGCCTGAAACTGTTCCACGGCAACGAGCAATACATCGGCATGAACTTCTCCAACCCGAGCATCGACGCGCGGAAGCTGGCGGAAGGCTATGGCATGGAGAGCGTCCGCGTCTCCGACGGCGCGGCGTTCGAAGAGGCGTTCACGAAGGCGCTGGCGAAGACCGACGGGCCGACGCTGATTGAGGCGATGGTGGAGTGAGGAGGGTAATATTTGGCAATTACAAATACCATATTACACGTTGCGATTCGGTGCTCCTAGGTCATTTCCCAGTGCTCAACGATCCAGTTACTCGCGGTGCCAGATGCTAACCTAGCTGTAACAGCTCCAACATTTGAAGGGTGGCGT
>JAPOJR010000016.1 GCA_029978325.1 Alphaproteobacteria bacterium
GAGTGCGCATCATTTGTTAGCACTCACCCAACCTGAGTGCTGATTTTTCGCTTGCATCTGATGGGCCGGCTCCTTACATCCGCTGGTATCCCGGGCACCGTCGTTGGACGGCGTTCGCGGGACTGACATTCTGATCTCAAGACCACTGTTTAAGGGAGCTCCCGTATGCGCTTCAGGCCGTTGCACGACCGCGTATTGGTACGCCGCGTCGAGTCCGAACAGAAGACCGCTGGCGGCATCATCATTCCGGACACCGCCCAGGAAAAGCCGATGGAAGGCGAAATCATCGCCGTCGGGTCCGGTCGTATTGCCGACGACGGCAAGGTTACGCCGCTCGACGTCAAGGAAGGCAACCGCATCATTTTCGGCAAATGGTCCGGCACCGAAGTCAAGGTTAACGGCGAAGAGCTGTTGATCATGAAAGAGTCCGACATCATGGGCATTCTGGAAGGCTAATCGCTTCTCCATTTCGCCTGTTCACCAGATACCAACTTCGATCCAAAGAAGAGGGATAAAATACTATGGCTGCGAAAGACGTACGTTTTTCTGCCGATGCCCGCGACCGCATGCTCAAGGGCGTCAACATCCTGGCCGACGCCGTTAAAGTGACCCTCGGCCCGAAAGGCCGCAACGTCGTGCTCGACAAAGCCTTCGGCGCGCCGCGCATCACCAAAGACGGTGTAACGGTCGCCAAGGAAATCGAACTGTCCGACAAGTTCGAGAACATGGGCGCCCAGATGGTGCGCGAAGTGGCCTCGAAGACCAACGATGTTGCCGGTGACGGCACCACCACTGCCACCGTTCTGGCCCAGGCGATCGTTCGCGAAGGCGCTAAGGCGGTTGCGGCCGGCATGAACCCGATGGACCTGAAGCGTGGCGTCGACATGGCCGTCGAGGCCGTTGTCGCCGATCTGAAGAGCCGCTCGAAGAAGATCAACGAGTCCTCTGAGGTTGCGCAGGTTGGCACGATCTCTGCCAACGGCGAGCGCGCTATCGGCGAGATGATCGCTGAAGCTATGCAGCGCGTCGGCAACGAGGGCGTCATCACGGTGGAAGAGGCCAAGAGCCTGGAGACCGAGCTGGATGTTGTCGAAGGCATGCAGTTCGACCGCGGCTACCTCTCGCCGTACTTCATCACCAACGGTGAGAAGATGACCTGCGAGCTGGAAGACCCCTACATCCTGCTGCACGAGAAAAAGCTCGCCAGCCTGCAGCCGATGCTGCCGGTCCTGGAAGCCGTGGTTCAGTCCGGCAAGCCGCTGCTGATCGTGGCCGAGGACATCGAGGGCGAGGCCCTGGCCACGCTCGTCGTCAACAAGCTGCGTGGCGGCCTGAAGATTTCCGCTGTTAAGGCGCCGGGCTTCGGCGACCGTCGCAAGGCGATGCTGGAAGACATGGCCATCCTGACGGGCGGCCAGGTCATCAGCGAAGACCTGGGCATCAAGCTCGAGACCGTCACCCTGGACATGCTGGGCCGCGCCAAGCGTGTCTCCATCACCAAAGACGAGACGACGATTGTCGACGGTGCTGGCGAGAAGGGCGACATCGAAGCCCGTTGCAACCAGATCCGCGCCCAGGTCGAAGAGACCACCAGCGACTATGACCGCGAGAAGCTGCAAGAGCGTCTGGCGAAGCTGGCCGGCGGCGTTGCCATCATCCGTGTTGGCGGTGCGACCGAGGTCGAAGTGAAGGAGCGTAAGGATCGCGTTGATGACGCGCTGAACGCCACCCGCGCTGCGGTCGAAGAAGGCATCGTCCCGGGCGGCGGCTCTGCCCTGATCTATGCGATCAAGGCGCTGGCCAACCTGAAGCCGGAAAACGAAGACCAGAACGTCGGCATCAAGATCATCCGTCGTGCGCTGCAGGCGCCGGTGCGTCAGATTGCCGAGAACGCTGGCTCTGATGGCGCCGTCGTCGCTGGCAAGCTGATGGAGAGCGCCGATCCCAGCTGGGGCTTCAACGCGCAGACCGGCGTGTACGAAGACCTGGTGAAAGCCGGTATCATCGACCCGACCAAGGTTGTGCGCACTGCGCTGCAGGACGCCGCTTCGGTCGCTGGCCTGCTGATCACCACCGAGGCGATGGTTGCCGAGCGTCCGGAGAAGCCGGGTGCTGGCGGTATGCCGGGTGGCATGGACGGCATGGGTGGCATGGGCGGCATGGGCGGCATGGATTTCTAATCCAGCCGCTGCGCTCGACCCCCGAGTACAGGCAGAGGCCGCACCCTACCGGGTGCGGCCTCTTGCTTTTTCCGGCGGGGCTGACCGCCGTCTGGCCCCGTGGACCCAAGGGTATCCTGCGAAGGGAGGCTGTTGTCTGGCGCAGCCTCCCTTCGCGCGCGTTGCTTAGCTGAGCGCCTGGCTCAGATCGGCAATGATATCGTCGATGTGCTCGATGCCAATGGACAGGCGCACATAGCCGGGGGAAACGCCTGTGGCCTCCTGCTCCTCAGCCGACAACTGGCTGTGGGTGGTGGTGGCCGGATGGATCGCCAGGCTGCGGGCGTCGCCGATATTGGCGACGTGATAGAACATCTGCAACTTGTCGATGAAGGCCTTGCCAGCATCGGCGCCGCCCTTAAGGACCATGCCCATCAGCGCGCCGTACTTGCCGCCCAGATAGCGGTCGGCCCGAGCCTTGGCTTCTCCGGTCATCAGGCCGGGGAAGATGACGCTTTCGACCGCCGGATGCTTCGACAGGAAGTCGGCGACCTTCACCGCGTTCTCGCAATGCCGCTCCATCCGCAGCGCCACGGTCTCCACGCCCTGGATGGTCAGGAAGGCGTTGAACGGCGACATGGCGGAGCCAAGATCGCGCAGCAGGGTGGTGCGGGCCTTAATGATATAGGCGACGGGTCCGATGGGCTTCACCGCTTCCGTCCAGACAGCGCCGTGGTAGGACGGGTCCGGTTGGTTCAGGTAGGGCTGGCGCGCCTTATGGGCCTCCCAGTCGAAATTGCCGCCATCGACGATCATTCCGCCGATAGAGGTGCCATGGCCGCCCAGATACTTGGTGGTCGAATAGACGACCACTGCCGCGCCATGCTCGAACGGCCGGCAAATCACCGGAGCCGCCGTGTTGTCCATGATCAGCGGAATGCCCAGCGGCCGGCCGATGTCGGCGACTTCCTTGATCGGGAACACCCTTAGCTTCGGGTTCGGCAGGGTCTCGGCGTAGTAGGCGCGGGTTTTGTCGTCGGTCGCACGGGCGAAGGCCTGCGGGTCTGCTGGGTCAACGAAGCGAACCTCGATGCCCATGTCCTTGAAGGTATTGGCAAACAGGTTCCACGTGCCGCCATAGAGGTCGGTCGATGTTACGATATTGTCGCCGGCGTGCGCGATATTCTGCACGGCAAACGCGCTGGCCGCCTGCCCGGAGCTTACCGCAAGGGCAGCGGCGCCGCCTTCCATGGCTGCGATCCGTTGTTCCAGCACATCCGCGGTCGGGCCGCCGATGCGGGTGTAGATCGGGCCCAATTCCTGTAGCGAGAACAAGGCCGCTGCATGGGCTGTATCGCGGAATTGATAGGACGTCGTCTGGTGGATCGGCACCGCGACGGCCCCGGTGGCCGGGTCCGCCCGATAGCCTGCGTGAAGACCGAGTGTCTCTGGGTTTTTTGAAGTGCTCATACTGGGACCGCTCTCGACGTTGGGGTGGAAAGAAGCGCCACGTAAGCACAAATCTGCGACGAAAGCGCTAAAAAAAATGCAAATTCACCGATCTATATAACGATTTCATTATATAGATCGGTGAATTTGCCGGCCCGCCAAAGGCGACCAAGCTCTGACTATAGGTTCGGATTGTGTCGGGATGTGCGATGCAAGGGGGTAATGGTCAGGCCGGCCGCTTCATCAGCCTGGATCACAGCCTCCACGCCATAGGCCGTGCGGATGCGCGTCGTCGTCAGCACGGCTGCCGGCGGACCATCCGCCAAAATCTGGCCGCGTTCCAGCAGTAGCAGCCGGTTGCACCAGCGCGCGGCCAGTCCCAGGTCGTGCATGGAGACAAGCACGCCGTTGCCAGCGTCCGCCAGGGTTCTGAGCGTTTGCATCAGGTCGATCTGATGGCCGGGATCGAGGCCGGCGGCAGGCTCGTCCGCCAGCAGAAGCGGCGCTTCCTGCGCCAACGCCCTCGCCAATAGCACTCTGGCGCGCTCGCCACCCGATAACGCCGTCGCCGGCCGGCCTGCCAAATGGGCTACGTTGGCTTGTTGCATCGCGCGGGCGACTGCCCGGCGGTTGCTTTGGCGGCCTCCTTTGGCGCTGCCGTGATGCGGCAACCGCCCGAGCCCAACCAACCGGCCGACCGCTATGGGCCATGCGATTTCCCGTTCCTGCGGCAACCAGGCGAGACGGCGGGCGCGGTCTGCCGGGGCCAATTGCTCCAGCTCGTCGCCGCCAAGGGTGATGATACCGCTTTGCCGTGGCAGCAGCCCTTGCGCGGCCTTCATCAGGGTTGTCTTGCCCGCGCCGTTCGGCCCGATCAGGCCGACGATCTCCCCAGGCTCAACCGACAAGGACACGCCGCCGATCACCGTCTGCTTTGCCAGTGCGACGTGCAGGTCGCGGACTTGGAGCAGGCTCATTCGGCGGCCCGCCTATCGCTGAGCACCAGCCAGACAAAGAACGGTGCACCGATCAAAGCCGTAATCACGCCCAGTTTTAAATCGCGATCCGGCGCGGCCAGCCGCACGGTCAGGTCCGCGGCAAGCAGCAGTGCGGCGCCGCCCAGCGCGGAAGCAGGTAGCAGCTTTGATGGTTGTGCTCCAACCAGCGGCCGCAGCAGATGCGGGACCACCAACCCGACAAATCCAATGGCCCCCGCCACCGCGGTCGCAGCGCCAACCGCCAGAGCCGTCCCAACCACGGTCAGCAGACGAACCCGCCCGAGATGCACGCCGAGCGACGCAGCCGCATCCTCCCCAAGCGTCAGCGCATCGAGACTGCGCGCCGTCAGCGCGAGCAATCCCCAACCGGCCACCATAAACGGCGCAGCAATCGCCACATGGTCCATCGAACGGTCAGCCAACGAGCCCAGCAGCCAGAACATGATCTCATAGGCGGCGAACGGGTTGGGAGACAGGTTGAGCGTCAGCGATACCAATGCTCCGGCCAAACTGGATACGGCGATTCCCGCCAGGATCACCCGCAAAGAGCCTCCCTTAGGGCCGGCGATGGCGAATACCAGCAGGACGGCAATCAGAGCGCCGGCCAATGCCATAGCCGGCAGGGCCAGCGGGACCCATCCCGCCAACCCGGTGTAAAACGCCAGGACGGCGCCAAACGAAGCCGCGCCGGATACACCGATAAGCCCGGGCTCGGCCAGCGGATTGCGGAGATAGCCCTGCAACACCGCCCCCGCCAGACCCAGGGATAGTCCGGTGGCGAGGCCCAGAATGGCGCGGGGCAGCCGAATTTCGCGCATCACCAGCGCGACCGCGTCCTGGCCCGGGGCAGGATAGAACAACGCCGAGATGCCATCGACGACGCCGATGCCCGAAACGCCGGTCAGTAAAGACGCGGCGAACAAGATGGCGACTACGGTGGCTAGTATCGCCAACAACAGGGGGTAGGGCACCGGCTCACTCATCGGTCATGCCTTGTCCCTTGGCATAGGCGCGGCCGACGGCGGCGAGGTGCTCCGCGGTCGCAACGGTTGCCGGCGTCGCGCATACTGCGGCGGCGCCATTCACCGCGACGGCAGGTGGATGACCGATCAAGCCATGAACCGCGGGGTGATCGAGCACGGCTTCGCCTTGGGATGGTTGGCCGTATCGCACGGGCACCAGCAACACTTGCGGCTTGCCCAAAACCAGGCGTTCCAGAGGTAAGCGGGCCGTATCGGTCAGCCTCAGGTCCGCAGCGATGTTGCGAAGGCCGGCAGCGGCCATCAGGCTGTCCATCAATGTACCCGCACCGGCAGTATAGCTGTTGGCGTCCAGGAAGATCGCCCGCACGGGAGGTGAGCCGGCAATTGCCGCCGCCAGGCGTTCGAGCCGCGCACTGACCGCACCCGCTAAAGCTTCCGCGGTCGCCTCCCGTCCCAGCACCCGCCCCATTCTGCGCAGGTCCGACGCGATGGCGTCGATGCTGGTGGCCGAAGCGAACCGTTCGACCCGTACGCCAAGCTGTTCCAACAGCCGTACCGTGACGGGCGTTGTGTAGGCGCCCGCCAATACCAGGTCGGGCTTCAAGCGGAAGACATCCTCTGCCGCGCCGGAGGTTACCGAAAACGCGGTTGCCTCCGCCGCCATCGCCGATGACTGCGGTTCCCTAGCCAAATGCGAAACGGCGACCAACTGCCCCGGAGCTGCGATCAGCATGGCCAGTTGGTCGGTACAGACGTTGAGAGATACGACGCGCGCCGGAACTGCGGCGAAGCAAGGCAGGGCCAGCACCGCTGCTGCGACCGCGCCTGCTGCGCCCAATCTGGCGATGGCCCGCCACGGGCGCAGCGCGCTCCATAAACCGCGTCCGCTGAAAAGCGATCGTATCAACCGCCCGATAATTTTTGGCCTGTGGCGCAACGTGCGTCTCCGAAGCAATCGGAGAGGAGATACCACGCCCAGACGATAGGTGTGGAAAAAGTATCGGCGGGTTTGGGCGTGACGGACTAGAACGGAGCCCGATCAGGATGATCGGGGGAAGCCGCTCTTAGTTTATGACAGTCGGGCAATGTTCTCCGTTCAAACGAACCCATTCGAACGGGAATTACCTTAGGCCGCCGCTTCTTCCGCTGCCCGTTCCGCCGTCCGCTTGTCCAAATAGCGTTCCACTGTCTTTACCATCGGGTCGATGTGATTGCCGAAGGTATGGGTCGCGCCCGGAATCCGATCAAAATCAATTGAAATTCCGCGTTGCGCCCGCAGCTTCTCCACCAGCTTCTTAACCGCGTCTTCCTGCACAATCTCATCCTGGCCGGCATGCAGGAACAGGCCGGACGATGGGCACGGCGCCAGGAAGGAAAAGTCATAGAGATTCGCCGGCGCGCCAATGGACAGAAACCCGCCGATTTCCGGCCGGCGCATCAGCAGTTGCATGCCGATCCATGCGCCGAAGGAATAGCCGGCGACCCAGACGTCCTTTGAGTCCGGCTTCAACGACTGCATCCAGTCCAACGCGGCGGCGGCATCGGACAACTCGCCCTCGCCGCGGCCATAGGTCCCCTGGCTGCGGCCGACGCCGCGGAAATTGAAGCGCAACACGGAATACCCGCGGCGTTTGAAAATTTGAAACAGTTCATAGACCACCCGATTGTTCATTGTCCCGCCATGCTGGGGATGCGGGTGCAAGATCACGGCCATTGGGCCATCGGTGTCTGTGTAATGGTGGTAGCGGCCTTCAAGGCGACCGTCGGGTCCGTTAAAGATGACCTCGGGCATAGGGCGGTGCTCGATTTCCTGTTATTGTGTTGGTCTGAACAAAAGGTACTCTCGTCAGCGATACTGCCCTACACGGAACATTTTGATTCGCTGTGCCTGCCATTATATAGCATCGTACATTCGGAAATCATCTGAAATCGACGGTGTCGTCTTCGTGACTGGAATTGTGGCCGAATGACCAGAACGGCTGTTTATCTCGACTACAACGCCACGGCTCCTGCGGCCCCGGGCGTTGCACGGGCAATGGCGGATGCTGTCGCGCTTGGCGGCAACGCGTCCTCAGTCCATGCGAAAGGCCGCGCGGCGCGGCGATTGATTGACGGCGTTCGCGGCAAAGTCGCTCTGGCCGTGGGGTCGAAGCCAGCGAATGTCATATTCACCAGCGGCGGGACGGAAGCCAACCGCTTGGCCCTGACCGCCTCCGGCAAGCCGCGGGTATTGGCAAGCGCCGTCGAACACCCGGCGGTGACGGCGTATTGCCCACCGGGCAATCTGTTGCCCGTCGACGCCGACGGCCGGCTGGACCTTCAGGCGCTGCGGGCTGCCTTGGCTCAGGACGGCGCGGGCGCCATTGTCTCGTTGATGCTCGCAAACAATGAAACCGGTGTCCTGCAGCCGGTGGCAGAAGCCGCCGCCATTGCGCATGCGGCCGGCGCAATCCTGCACTGCGACGCGGTTCAGGGCTTTGGCAAAATGCCTGTCGACATGGCGGCGCTCGGCGTCGACCTGTTGACCGTCTCGGCCCACAAGGTGGGTGGCCCGGCTGGGGTTGGCGCACTGGTTCTGGCGAACGGCTTGCTGCTGTCCAGTACCCGCGCTGCCGGCGGCCAGGAGCAGGGCAGGCGGTCCGGCACCGAAAACTTGGCTGGCATAGCGGGTTTTGGCGCTGCGCTCGATCATCTGGGCGGCATGCTTGCGGATTGCGATCGCCAGTCCGTACTGCGCAAACGGCTGGAAGCTGCGCTGCGACCGGATGCGGTGGTGTTCGGACTGGATGCGCGCCGGCTGGCCAACACGGTTTGCGTGGCCATGCCGGGCGTCGCGGCGGAAACCCAGGTGATGGCGTTTGACCTTGCCGGATTTTGCGTCAGCGCCGGCGCTGCCTGCTCCAGCGGCAAGGTGCAGGCAAGCCCGGTACTGCTGGCGATGGGCGTGGCGCCGGAGCTGGCAGCCACGGCGATCCGCGTCAGTTTTGGCTCTGGGACGACAGTCGAGGAGATCGACGCCTTTGCAGCCCAGTGGAAGCTGTTGTACGGACGCAGACAGGCGGCTTGAGAGGCGTGACAGACGCCCGGCCAGACCTTATGTGTTGGCCTATGAATATGCCGATCTATCTTGACTACCAGGCGACCACTCCCACCGATCCGCGTGTGCTGGAGGTGATGTTGCCGTATTTCGGCGAATTGTTCGCCAACCCCCATTCCGCGGAGCATGCTGCCGGACGGGCGGTCGAGGCGCGGGTCGAGGAGGCCCGTGGGGAGATCGCCGCGTTGATCGGCGCGGAGGCGCGGGAGGTTGTGTTCACCTCCGGCGCAACCGAAGCGAACAACATGGCGATCCTGGGCGCGGGCCGGTTCCGCGCCACGGCGCCCAAGCCGCGCACACATGTAATTACGCTGGCAAGCGAGCACAAATGCGTGCTGGAGAGCATGCGCCAGTTGGAACGCGAGGGATTGCGCCTCGATATTCTGCCGGTGCAGGCGGACGGTTTGGCCGACCTCTCGCTGTTGGAACGGACGATCAGCGACGACACAGCGCTGGTCTCGGTCATGGCCGCCAACAACGAAATCGGCGTGTTGCAGCCCATCGCCGAAATCGGGGCGCTCTGCCGGGCGAAGGGCGCGTGGTTCCATAGCGACGCCGCCCAGGCGTTCGGCAAGGTGACGTTGGACGTTGCCGCCCAAAATATCGACCTGCTCAGCATCTCCGGACATAAGATTTATGGGCCGAAAGGCATTGGCGCGCTCTATGTCCGCCGCCGCCCGAGAATCCGTCTGCAACCGCTGTTTTTCGGCGGTGGACAAGAGCGCGGCCTGCGGTCCGGGACCTTGCCGTCACCGCTCTGCATCGGCCTGGGCGAGGCGGCGCGTGTCGCCGCGTTGGACATGATAGCTGACGCAGAACGCCTCGCCGGGTTACGCGACCGGTTGTGGCAGAGGCTCAGGGCTGGATTTCCGCAAATACAGGTAAACGGATCGATGCAGCACCGATTGCCGCATAATCTGAACCTGACATTTCCCGGAATCGATGCGCAGGCGCTGTTGGCAGCCGTGCCGGACCTGTCGCTTTCGACGGGCTCAGCCTGCTCCTCTGCCGCAATCGATCCGTCCTATGTGTTAGCAGCGCTCGGCCTGAGCGACGCGGACGCGCGGTCCAGTATCCGTCTGGCGGTCGGCCGGCCGACGTCGGTAGAGGACGTGGATCGCGCTGCCGACAGGCTGGTGAGCGCCGCGCAATCGCTGGCCGCGGCTCGCCCTGCGGCTGAATAGCGGGTGCAAATCGCGCCTCACCCCTTGCCCCGACTGCCGGGAAACGGCTATGGAGGCACCCATGCCGAAAGTCACATTCATCTCCCCCAATGGCGAGCGCACCACATTGGAGCCGCCGGCGGGACTGTCCTTGCTGGATATCGCCCGCAAGTACAACATCGATATCGAAGGCGCTTGCGAAGGTTCGCTTGCGTGCTCGACCTGTCACGTCATTGTCGACCCGGAATGGTTCGATAGTCTGGACGAGGCCAGCGAAGATGAGGAAGACATGCTAGACCTTGCGTTCGGCCTGACCGAAACCTCGCGGCTTGGCTGTCAGATCATCATTACGGACGAATTGGACGGCATCACGGTGACCCTGCCTTCCGAAACCCGCAATATGCTTGGATAAGTACATGCTTTTTGCTGCCGACAGTCTGTTCGCCCGTCTGCGGACCGCGGCCAGGGACGATTGGCAAGCGTATGTGCGGCACGAGTTCGTGCGGAAACTCGGCGACGGCACGTTGCCGCAGGCGTGCTTCCAGCGCTACCTGGTGCAGGATTATCTGTTCCTGATCCATTTTGCCCGGGCCTACGCGTTGGCAGCCTACAAGTCCCGCGACTTGGAGGATATTCGCCAGGCGGCAGCCGGGCTGCATACGATCGCAGATACGGAAATGCGCCTGCATGTCGCCTTTTGCGAAAGTTGGGGCCTGACCGAGGCGGACATGGCGGCGACGCCGGAGGCGCAGCAGACCATGGCCTACACGCGCTATGTGCTGGAAGCCGGCATGGCGGGCGATGTGCTGGACCTGCATGTGGCGCTGGCGCCGTGCATTGTCGGCTATGCGGAAATCGGCTCGATGTTGGCCAGCGCCGGCCAGATCGACGGCAATCCCTACCGTGCCTGGATTGAGATGTACGCCAGCGACGAATACCAAAGCGCCGCCCGCCGCCAGATCAAGCACCTGGACAGCCTGATGCGCCGCCGCGGCGGCGAGGGCCGGTTCAACAGTCTGGCTGGCATCTTTGGCGAGGCGACGCGGTTGGAGGCGGCCTTCTGGGACATGGGCTTGCGCCGATGACCCTGGTTCTGGAGCATCCGTCCGTTGTTGACCTCGGCATCGCCAAACCACGGGGCCAGACGCGGGTGGTCGTCGCCATGTCCGGCGGCGTCGATAGTTCGGTTGCTGCGGCTTTGGTGGCTGCCGCCGGCTATGACACCATCGGCATTACCCTGCAACTGTACGACCACGGCGCTGCGGTCGAGCGCAAGGGCGCCTGCTGTGCCGGCCAGGACATCCACGACGCCCGCAATGTCTCGGACGCCCTGGGCATCCCGCATTATGTGCTGGACTATGAATCCCGGTTCCGCCAGAGCGTGATCGACGATTTTGCCGATGCTTATCTGCGCGGCGAGACGCCGATCCCCTGCGTGCGCTGCAACCAGACCGTCAAGTTCCGCGACCTGCTGGCGACCGCCCGCGACCTGGAGGCGGATGCGCTGGTGACCGGCCATTACGTGCAGCGCGTTGCCGGCCCGGCAGGTGCGGAACTGCATGCCGCGCTCGACCCGAGCCGTGACCAGTCCTACTTCCTGTTCGCCACCACGCGCGAGCAGTTGGATTTCCTGCGGTTTCCCCTGGGCGGCCTGCCGAAGACCGAAACACGCGCGCTGGCCGAGCGGTTCGGTCTGCCGGTGGCGGCGAAGCCGGATAGCCAGGATATCTGCTTTGTTCCGGGCGGCCGTTATGCCGACGTGGTCGAAAAACTGCGGCCCGGTGCTGCCGAGCCGGGTGAGATCGTCGATCGAGATGGCCGGGTGCTGGGCGCGCACAAGGGCATTCTGCACTTCACCATTGGCCAGCGTCGCGGCCTTCATCTCGGTAACACCGATGGCGCTGGCGAGCCGCTCTATGTGCTGCGCCTGGATGCTGCTACCCGTCAGGTTGTGGTTGGCCCCAGGGCCGCGCTGGGCCGGCGCTATGTGCGGGTCAGCGAGGTCAATTGGCTGGGCGATGCGCCGCTGGGGCAAGAGCCGATCCGGTGCCAGGTCAAGCTGCGCTCGACCATGCCGCCGGTTGCCGCCTTGCTATGGCGTGGCGCCGACGATGGGGCGCATGTGGCGCTGGATGCGCCGGAGTTCGGCATTTCCCCCGGCCAGGCCTGTGTGGCCTATGATGGCAGCCGTGTCCTGGGCGGCGGCTGGATCGCCGAAACGGCGGAGGAGCCGCCGGCGTGACGCGGCGCGGCGCCCGCGAGCATCTGCGCGCCTTGCAACGGGCGCTGCCGCCGGAATGGATCGCGGCAGCTTCGGCAAAGATTGCCCGCAGGCTGGACCAGGCGCTTCCGGGCCTGCGCTCCGCCAGCTTTGCCTTCACCTGGCCACTACCCGGCGAGCCCGATCTGCGGGAGGCGGCGTCCAAATGGGTCGCGCTGGGGGCGCCCGCCGCCTTGCCCGAAACGGTAAAGGGCCAGCCGCTCACTTTCCGCCCCTGGACGCCCGCCAGCGCAATGCGGGCCGGAGTTTGGAATATCCCGGTGCCCGATACGCCTGAGACCGCAGCGCCGACTGTCCTGCTGATCCCCTGTCTGGGCTTCGACACCGCCGGCTATCGTCTTGGCAATGGCGGCGGCTATTATGACCGGACGCTGGCGGCGATGATGCCCCGGCCGCTTGCCGTTGGCGTCGGATGGAGCCATGCCGTGCTGCCGTCCATCGGCCCGCAACCGCACGACATCCCCATGGACCTGGTCGTGACGGAACGTGCGCTGATCTGGCACCGGCAAAAACCGGGATTGCAGCCGTTGACAGCGCCGCCGGCTGTCGGCATATAACGGCCTCTCGCGCTTGCCCGGTTTTCCGGACGATGCGCTTGGCCTCGGTTGGCGGGATAGCTCAGCGGTAGAGCAGGGGAATCATAATCCCTTGGTCGGGGGTTCAAATCCCTCTCCCGCTACCAACCGGCCTCTTCTCGATTCACGTCCTGCCATTCTCCGCAGATCGCGTCGCTCCAAGGCTACTCAGCCGGGCGGCGAGCGGCTATCAATGCCGACACGATGCGGAACAGGAAGGACCTACCCATGCCCCCAAAAATGCAATTCGGCGTCATGCAGCGCGGCGTCTTCGAGTGGCACGACAACATGCGCGCCCGCTTTGAGGAATTGATGGAGCAGGCCCGCATGCTGAACGCGCTGGGCTACGACTCGCTCACCACCGGCAGCCATTTCGCCACCCGTCCCCACCGCGAGTTCATGCAGATCCCCTATCTCAGCCGCGTCATGGCGGAGGCGCCGAACCTACGCCTCAACGCCGGCATCGTGCTGCTGGCGCTGCACCAGCCGCTGGAGGTGGCGGAATACTTCGCCACCATGGACTGCATGAGCAACGGCAAGATGATCTTCGGCTGCGCCCTCGGCTACCGCCCGGTGGAGTTCAACGGCTTCGGCGTGCCGGAGGGCAAGGGCCTTGCCCGCTTCATGGAGAATCTGGAGGCGGTGAAGCGCCTCTGGACCGAGGAAAGCGTGACCATGAAGGGCTCGCACTTCTCGCTGGAGGACGCCAGCATCTCCGTCCCCTTCGTGCAGCAGCCGCACCCGCCGATCTGGATGGGCGCCAACGTCGATGCCGCCGTCAAGCGCGCCGCCCGCGTGGCCGACTGCTGGTACCTGAACCCGCACCAGAAGCTGCCGACCCTGAAGCGCCAGATGGCTTTGTATCGGGAGGAACTGGACCGCCTCGGCAAGCCCTTCCCGGACGAAGTGCCCATCCGCCGCGAGGTCTTCTGCGCCCCAACCCACGAAGAAGCCGTGCGCATCGCCGGGCCCTACATGAAGGCCATGTACGACGCCTATATCGACTGGGGCCAGGACAAGAAAATGGCCGCCGACGACAACGACATCTCCATGGCCTACGACGAACTGGCCCGCGACCGCTTCATCGTCGGCGATCCGGACAGCGTGGCGGAGGAGATGCTGCGCTACAACCAGGAACTGGGCGTCAACCACATCATCATGAGCGTCCAGGGCGTCGGCATGCCCCAGACCCAGGTGCTGGAGACCTTCGACCTGCTGGCGAAGGAAGTGTTTCCCAAGGTGCGGGCGGCGCTTTAGGCCGCCGGCGGCAGGAAATCCACTGGCTGTGGCGGCAGGCATGGTTTCTGCTCAAATGGCTGAGGATTTAATGAACTGTTAACCATTGACCGCGTATCCCAGTGACAGGCTTCTCCTTATCGTCAGCGCATGTGAGGACCTGCGAATGCCTGTTTGCCCTGGCCGCCTGGTGCTGGGTCTCGTGGTGGGGATTGTCTGGGGATGCGACGCTAAGGCGGGCGTGCCACCCGTGGCCGATCCCGCTCCATCCTACGTGACGGACTTTCACGGGCACACGGCACAGATAGAGGCGATGGCCAGTGCGCCGCGGCAAGGGATTGTGGCGACGGGCGATGCCAATGGCGTTGTTTATATTTGGCGGTTGACGGCTGACGGCGGGCCACTGGGCGCCAAGCTGTCCCAAGATGGGTTGGCGATCGGCATCGCCGATGGCGAGGAACTGCCCGGGCCGGTGTCCGCACTTGCGTTTGGCGAGGCGCGCTGCGACGGGCCCGACAACCCCCGACAGCCCGATTGCGGGCTGTATATCGCCGGGATCGGATCATCCGGATTCAGTTGGCTGAGGGTGTACGATTGGCGACGGCGCACGCTGTTGATTGAGAAAGAAAATTTGCTTGGCGAGTTCGCCCTGCTGACGGCGTCGCCCGCCGCGGACGAAGTGGCCGGATGCTTTGGCCCTGAAGGCGTCAGACGCTGGTCGCTGGACTACCACCGCCGAACGGCCGCCGCTGTATCTGGCCCTAGCGACGGCGCGCCTTGCCGCTGGGTCGGATACGCCGGTGAAAATGCATTGCAGGTTATCACGGACAAGCAACTGCGGCTCTATTCGACGGCCGGGGGTGAGGCAGTGCTCGACGTTCCACCACAGGCGGCCGTGGCCTTTGGTGCGGCTGCATCGGCTGGATGGCAAATGGCGCTGGCCCATAGCGACACGATCTCGGTCTATGGGGATCGCAAACATCGCTCCGGCGGCGCGCAATTGGCTGGTGGACCGGCCGATCTGCAAGCAACGATACGCACCCGGGCCCGCTTCGGCGCCGATGGCGTCCGGGCGATGGCGTGGCTGCACGAGGATGGCGGCGATGATTTTTTGTTCGTGGGTGGCGTCGTGTCCGGCGCAAAATTCCCTGCGCAGGTGACGCATCAGGTGGAACGCTGGCGGGTGCCCGGCCCAGAAGACCAGCCAGAGGGCACCCGATCGGTTACGCTTCGCGGCAGCAACTTCTCGGAACTGATTGGGCTGCGTGCCGAATTGCGCGGAATTACCGTCATGCCGTCGCCTTGGCGCAGGGCATCGGACGGAGGCAACGAGCAATACATCGTGATCCGGGATGGCGCGACCCGGCTCCTGTTGGTGAAGGCCGGGCACGGTTATGAAAAGGGCCTCACCGGTAATATCGTAGCGAATGCCTTTTTTGCATTGGAGGCACGGCCGTATACTGCCGTGCAGTTGCGCATCGGAGCGACGGGAGAAACGGCCTGTTTGTGGCCGGGCGGAGGCGGGCCGCCTATGACCTTTGTCGCTGGGCGGGTCTCGGATTTGGGCTGTGTTTTGCCTCGCCCCGGCAGGGCGCAGGCGGCGCGGCTCTTAATCCATGGCGCTGACAACGCGATCACGATTGCACCGGCGACGGCGCGGCTGGATTTCGATGGCGGGCGGTTGCAAGCCTATGCGTTGTCGGCCGATGGAGTCAGCCTCTATGTCGCGTTAGCCCAGGCCGGGCATGAAGCGGGCGAGGGATCGGAACTACGGCAGTACAGCTTGCGCGCGGATCGGTGGGCGCCGGTCGGGTCGCCGCAGCTTTTTGCAGCGCCTGTTGTAGCCCTGGCTTTGTCGCAGAACCATCGGCTTGGCATCGCCACGCATAACGCCTCGGCGACCGGTGGCCTAGCTTACAGCGTGACGGTTCGCGATACTGCGGTGTTGCAGCCTGAACCGCAGCTCAAGGTTCGACGATTTGCGCCGCAGCAAAGCGATCCACTTGCATTCGAACTGTGCGTTGATGTTCGGGATCCGTCTCGGCCCTTGGTGCTTGTCCCGGAAGACGGTCGGATTGTGCGGATCGGCGCGCCCGCGGGATCAGCCGGCGCGCTTGGCCCGGCCGAAGCGGCGCCGGAGCCGAACGACCAGGCGCGAATTTTGAGCACACAAAGCGATCCCGGCTGCGCCCCCGATTCCGTGCCGGAGGGATCGGTGCGCTATGCCATGGTTGTAAGTTTGCCCCATGCCCTTGAGGGTTTGGCGCAATTGGCGCTTGCCGGCGAGCGCAGCCAATCTGCCACCGTTAATTTCTCGCGGCCGAATCTGCATGTGCTGGCGATAGGCATCAACAAGTACAAGGAAAACCGCTGGGAACTGGATTACGCGGTCGAGGATGCCGTCGTATTCGCCGACTTGGTACGCTCAACCCAGACTCAGATTTATGATAAAATCGATGTGCAACTGATGACAGACAATCAGGCCACAAGGGCAAATATTTTGATGGGGCTGGCTGATTTGCAGCGCAAGGTAAAGCCTGGCGACTGGTCCGTGATCTACTTTTCGGGGCATGCGCAGGCGGACAGGCTTTACAATTATTATTTCCTGCCTTGGGATTTCAACGATGCTTACCCGCACGCGGTTCATATTTCCGAAAGCGATTTGGAATCCCACTTGCGGGGCATTCGCGGTAAAAAGGTTCTGGTTCTGGACACCTGTTTTGCAGGCAACCTGGCGAACCGAACGGCCATGCGCTTGCGAGGCGCGGATGGTCCGCATGCGAATGACCGTTACCGCATGCCGCTTGCCGCAGTTCGCGCTTATGCTGAGCGTTTGATGGAGCTGGACGACGGTCTGGTGCTACTGGCAGCATCCTCCATCGACCAAACGGCGCGGGAATCCAAAGTTCTGGGCCATGGAGTATTCACCAGCGCACTGTTGGATGCATTGCGGTCTCCGGCGAAGTTCAGCAATCGGCAATATCAAGGCGCTCTAACTATCGCCGAGATCCGGCCGTGGCTCGATGAAGAGGTTGTCCGTCGGTCCCGCGATCGTCAGCGTCCTGTGATTACCGGTCGCACAGACCTGTTGCGCGCGCCGTTCTGGCAAGTGCCGCCGGCATCGTTTGCCGGGGGCGGCGGTTGATCACCTCAGGGCAGGTCAGAATGAATTCGGTACCGGCACTGCCAGCGCACGCGGAAACTGAGTGCGTTACCCTTTGAAACCAACCAGCCAAAACGCGTGATATACCTCGGCCGGGCGGGTCGGCCGCTGCCGGCTGACTGGTGCGGCAGGCGCGATCGTCTCGAACCTGGCGGCAAGCTCTGCGGGCACGCGGTGGCCTTCGCCCCAGCGGGAAAGGTACAACACGGGCCGCGACCCGATTTCCGTCGATTTGCTGACTAGCTCATAATGATCGCCGGCCGCATCGCTGTTGCCAAGTTTGACCCAGGCCGGCGGGCTGGGCCTTACGTAAAACAGCATGGCGGCCATGCCGGACCGGTCGCTGACCATCAACAGGGGATCGGGCAACAGCGAATTGGGGCGTTGCGCCAACCTGGCCGCGACTTCCTCGCCCATCGCCCGCCATCCGCGCATGCGGTGCCATGGGTCTAGGCCGACCAATGGCGCCACCGCCGCGCCATACAGTATGGCGATCACCGCAAAACCGTGCAGTGCCAATGACCGGCTGAGCCAGCGTTCCTGCCGCCGCCGCAACAGCCAGCCAACAACCAAGACGGTTGCGGCGATGTAGGTGACGGCAGCCCAATTGGCATGCGCGCGCGACAGCAAAGCTTGTCCCAGAATCAAAACCAGCACCGGCAGGGAAAACGCCATCAACAGGCGCTCGCCCGGCGTCAGGCGGCGCCAGGTGAAGGCTGCCCAGCCGAACGCCGTCAGCAAGATCGGACCCATGATGCCGAATTGTGCACCGGCGAATTCCGCAAGCTTGCCTGGCTTGAACAACTGCCCATCCCAATGCGCGTTCGCCGCCGTGTGGTTGAACGATGCCAGCTGATGTGTCCAATTCCACCAAAGGTTCGGGGCGAACAGCAGCGCGCCGAGGGCGATGCCGAACCACAGGCCTTTGGTCCGCATCAGGCTGCGCGTTTCCGGCACCATCACCAGGGCGACCGTCAGGCAAAGCAGCAGATAGATCATGGCGTACTTGCTCATCAGGCCGCCGCCCAACGCCACGCCAAAGCCGATCCACCACCAACCGCCCTTTCGCCAATATTGCACCAGGCACAGCAGGGCCGCCGCCCAAAACATCAGCAGCGGCACGTCGGTTGACGCCAATTGCGCCGAGAGACTGACCGCCGGCAGGGTCGCGACCGTGATTGCCGCCCAGGCCGCGGCGGTCTGGCGGTAGGGCGCGTCGGCAAAGACCGACCAGGCGATGCCGGCGACCAGTGCCGCAGTAATGGCATAGCACAGCGGCGAGGTCATGCGCACGGCGAACTCGGTATGACCGAAGACGGCGGTTCCCAACCCGATGAGCCAAGCCACCATAGGCGGTTTGGAGAAATAGCCGAAATCCGGGTCAAGCGACCAGAACCAGTACTGGGCTTCGTCAAAAAACAATTCCAGGTTGCTGGTGGCCAATGCCCAAAGTCGCCAGAGCGTCAGGATAACGACAAACGCCGCGGCGATCACCAGCGGTCTGCGGCACCAAATGGCGGCCATGTTGGTTCAGGCTCTCTGCTTATGCATCGGGTTTGGGCGCATCCAGCAGTGCTGCGCCCCAGACCCGTTGTTGGCCGCGTTGTTGGACGATGACGGCGACGCCCCATGCCGCCTGACCATGGGGCTGTACCGCAGTGCGGAACGTCTGGGATTTTCCGTCGAATACGCCCAGGACCCTTTGGTCCCGCACAATCTGGTGGTAGTCCAGCCGCTTGCCGCCGTTCTCGCCGCGCAGAATATCGGTTTGTTGTTTGCGGTCGTACTGCGCCAGCCAGATCGTGGCGCCTGCCGCCTCAGCAGCATCGGGAAGCGTCACCTGAAGGCTACGGTCCGGAAGCCATTTTAAAATCGGCTTGGCCGGATGTGAATGCCGTTGCGCCGCCCGGATCGCGGCTCGCACCCGCGATTCATTCGAGCCGACCTCGTGTGCTAGGCCATCGATGACCAACTGCGGCGTGTACACGCTGCCGCTGCGAAAATTTTGCCCGTATCGGTACTGCCGCTTTGTTCCGGCCTCTGACCCGAAGGGGTCCGGCCAGCCGAGCCGATCCCAATAGGTTACGTGGAACGCCAGCGCGACGACATTTCCCTCCGCAGCCAGCTGGCCCAACAGGCGATCCGCCGGCGGGCAGGAATAGCAGCCCTGTGAGGTGAACAATTCCACCAGAACCGGAGCATGATCGGATTCAGCCTGAGCAGCCGGGATGCCGCCGAGGACTAGAGCCGCTAGGCAGTAGATCGCTGCCGCCAGGGCTTTGGCTTGTACATAGGCAACTCGCATTCCGTCTAGGTACGGCGCGAACGTCCGAGGCGCAAGGACCATCGGACAAACCGGCATTTCACGATTGGGTCATCGCTGCCCGGCATGGAGCTCGGCGGTTTCGACGGATGGGATGCGGAATATTTGTCCCGGATAAATCAGGTCCGGATCGTCGATTTTGTCCCTGTTGGCGTCGAATATTACGGGATAAAGCACGCCAGCGCCGTAAAAGCTCTTAGAAAGGCGCCACAAGTTGTTGCCGGGCTGCACAACCCACCGGTCCTCGTTCGGCAGGTCCTGCAAATTTCTTGCCTGTTCGAAGGGCAGTTCGACCGATGCGATCGCTGTGTTGGCGGCGCCAAGGGCTTCGGCCTGCAGCGTATAACGGCCGACATTGATCCGTTTCTGCGGGATCAATTGCCATTGGCCCTCGGCATTGGATGTCACGACGCCTAACGCTTCGCCGCTGAGGGAAACACGCACCGGCCTGTTCGGTTCGGCGGAACCCCTGAGGACGACACGCCCATCGCTGTCATAGTCGATCCGCGTCACCGAAAGTTGCCCGGCGATTGGCCGGTGCGGATCGGGAGTCGCGGCTGCGACTTTGATGGCGGCCGCGACCGATTCTTTCGAGACGGGAACAATCGGCGCGGCGACGGGCTGAAGTTGCGCTTCCGCCGCAACAGGCGTCGTTTCACCGGAGCCGCCGGTTTTGAGTTTAGGAATGCCCATCAATTGGCGGCGCTGTCCGGACATGGCTGCGCCGGTTTGGCCGTCGCCCTGAGCCTGGACGCTGGCCAAGCGATCCTCTGCAGGCGCGGAGTTGCTTTCAGGGACCAATGTTTTCGCTACAGGAGGAACGGGTTTGGCGACTTTTGTCACCGTGACGGCTGTCGTTGCTGCGTCGGCTGCGGTCGGCGTCGTGTCTGCGCTCTGACCGGGGCTTGTCCCGCGGTCGGGGGTCGGGGATGGCTGATCCGGTGAGGGTTTGTCGGCAGATTGCGAACCGGCCATCGCGGCGTTTACCGCTCGCCGCTCTTTTTCCCCACCAGTCCCGTCGTCCGCCTGCGGACCGTTGTGAGGCATCAGAGCCGCCGTATCGCGATCCGAGCCGCTGCCATTCGTCTTGTCCATACCGTCCGCGGCCTGGCCCGTGCTCTTCGGCTCGGCATTCGCCATCGACGGATTGGTGCCCGACTTGGTGTCCGCCAATCCTCCATGTGTTTTGGGAATCGGCATGGGCTGTCCGTTTGCCGGCCGGTTCTGTTCTACCGCAGGGGCAGTGATGGATTTTGCTTGACGTGCCGGCGCCTTCGGAGCTTCCAGGGGTAGCGGCGTGGATTGGACCTCAACCCGTGCGATATGGCCTTGAGGCATCGGGCGCCACTCGGGGTACCATTTGTTTAGCGCCGTCGCAGCGGCAGCCACTGTGGCAGCAACAACACCTACCGCGACAACTACTCGCACAGTCAGTCGGTCCTTTCGCAAATTTGCCGTGGTTATAGCAGAAGGTGAATGGTTCTCCGCAACTAGATACTGTCATGAGGCGCGCCAAATGGTGATGGCGTTCTCTTGACCGCGAAAGGATGTTTGATGACAGGCAGCACAATCTGCGTATTTTGCGGGTCTCGCTTTGGCGGCTCGCCCGGCTATCGCGATCTTGCTGAAAGGGTTGGTCATCGGTTGGCGCAGCGGCGGATTGGGCTGGTGTATGGCGGCGGCGCTCTGGGATTGATGGGCGTGGTCAGCGACAGCGTCTTGGATGCCGGCGGGCACGTTACCGGCGTTATCCCAGAGTTCCTGCGGCATGCAGAGCGCCAACACGACCGGCTCAGCCGATTGATCGTGACCGGCGACATGTTCGAACGGAAGCAAACCATGTTCGATTTGTCCGACGGCTTCCTGGCCTTGCCGGGTGGATTGGGCACCCTGGATGAGATTTTGGAGGTGTTGACCTGGCGACAGCTCGGCCGGATCGACAAGCCGCTGGTTTTGTTAAGCGAGGACGATTTCTGGTCGCCGTTCACCGGCGCTCTGTCTCAAGCCATCCGGCAGGAATTTGCCGGGGAAAGCATCCGAGATTTGTATCGCGTCGAATCATCCATCGAATCGGCGTTCGCGGCGCTGGGACTCCAAGACTAGATCGGCTATTTAGTGCCGCAAGGCGGAGGTCCTGATTTCGCGCCTCTTTGGGACCGTGCCAGTTCGTCGAAGAAAGCCACTTTCGGTTATGGCCAAAATTCGTGTGAAATCCCCTGTCGTCGAGCTCGATGGAGACGAGATGACGCGAGTCATGTGGGATTTCATCAAAAAGAAACTGATCCTGCCGTATCTCGACATCGATCTGAAATATTTCGATCTTTCGATGGAGATGCGCGATCGTACGGACGACCAGATCACCGTCGACGCCGCGCACGCGATCCAGGAGTTTGGCGTGGGCGTTAAGTGCGCAACCATCACGCCGGATGAGGCCCGGGTCGCTGAATTCGGACTGAAGAAAATGTGGCGTTCGCCGAACGGAACGATCCGCAACATTCTGGGCGGCACCGTCTTTCGCGAGCCGATTATCTGCAAGAATGTGCCGCGGTTGGTTCCTGGCTGGACTAAGCCGATCATCATTGGCCGGCACGCATTTGGCGACCAATACCGTGCGACCGACATGTTGGTGCCGGGGGCGGGCAAGCTGACGCTGAAATTTGAACCTGCGGACGGCGGCCCGGCGATTGAGCGCGAAGTGTTCCAGTTCGAGGAAGCGGGCATCGCCATGGCGATGTACAACATCGACGAGTCGATCCGCGGCTTTGCCCGCGCCTGTCTCAACTATGGGCTGCAGCGCAAATTTCCCGTCTATCTGTCTACGAAAAATACTATCCTGAAGGGCTATGACGGGAGGTTCAAAGACCTGTTCCAGGAGGTGTTCGACCGGGAGTTCAAGGCCCAGTTCGACCAGCATGGCCTGACCTACCAGCATCGCCTGATCGACGACATGGTCGCCTGTTGCCTGAAATGGGAAGGCGGCTATGTCTGGGCATGCAAGAACTACGATGGCGATGTGCAGTCGGATACGGTGGCACAAGGGTATGGGTCGCTTGGCCTGATGACCAGCGTGCTCCTGACGCCGGACGGCAATACGGTCGAAGCTGAAGCCGCCCATGGGACCGTGACACGTCATTACCGTTTGCATCAGCAGGGCCGGGTGACATCGACCAACCCGATCGCCTCTATTTTTGCCTGGGCGCAGGCGTTGAAGTACCGCGCCATGATGGACGATACGCCGGATCTGGAATTCTTTGCCGATGCATTGGAGCAGGTGTGCGTCCAGTGCGTGGAACATGGCGCGATGACCAAGGATCTGGCGATTCTGGTTGGCCCCGAACAGGATTGGATGATGACCCTGGAATTCCTGGACACGCTGGACCGGAACTTGGCGCGGGTGCTGGCCTGAAAACCTGGCATCAGCGTGGTTCTGCAAAGGGGGAGGCCATCGGGTCTCCCTCTTTGCGTTTGGCGGCGGTATGGTGAGCCAAACCCCAAACGCGAGGAACCGCCAAAGCCATGACAAATTGCGTACACGACCACCGCCACTGGGCCGATAAGTGGGGCGAGGGCGATCAACTCGGCGCCGGCCGGTTGCTGACCCCCGCCAACACGCTCCAGGCCCTGCGAGAGGTGCAACGAGGCGAAGTCTGGGATCTTTCGTTCGAGACCCAGATGGGCGCGCCTGGTTTTAAGCCGGCCCAGACCCCTTACATTATGAGCGCGTCTTCGACCGCCCGGAATTCGGTCAAGCGCCGCCGCGCCATGGGGGCGACCAACGATGCCGGCTCGAACCTGGAGAGGATCGAAATGACGACTCATACCGGCACCCACATGGATGCACTCGGGCACTTCTCGAAGGGCGATTATCTCTATGGCGGCTTCAAGGTCGACGATACGGTCGACGACTGGGGCCTGCTGAACCTGGGCATCGAACACTGCCCGCCGATCATCACCCGCGGGGTCATGCTGGATGTCGCCGGCGCGGATGGCGGCGACTATTTGGAAAATGGCCGGTCCGTCGGGCCGGATGACCTGAAGCGGGCCTTAGACAAGGCCAAGTTGGCCCTTCGTCCGGGCGATGTGGTCTTCGTTCGCACAGGCTGGGGCCGGTTCTTCATGACGGACAACGAGAAATTCCTCTCCGGCGAGCCGGGCCTGAACGAGGCTGCCGCGCATTGGCTGACAGGTCAGGACGTCGTCGCCATCGGCGCGGACAATATGGCGGTGGAAGTATTGCCGGCCGAAAAGCATGAGGCGCTGATGCCGGTCCACCAGCATTGCCTGGCGGAGGCCGGCGTCTATCTGGTCGAGAACCTGGCGCTGGATGCCTTGGCAAAGGCTGGCATCTACAGTTTCTGCCTCAATATGGTGCCGATCAAGTTCAAGGGCGCGACGGGCTCGCCTGTGCGGCCGATTGCAATCGTTTAGCCGCTGCCCTTCTCTGTCTATCGCTTGTATTGCCTGAATAGGAGGAACCCTTATGCGCCTCGTTCGTTACGGTGAAGCCGGTGCCGAAAAGCCCGGCATGTTGGATGATGCCGGCCAGCTTCGCGACCTGTCTTATGTGATCGCTGACATTACCCCGGACCAGCTGGACCCGATTGCGCTGGATATCCTGCGCTCGATTGAGCCGAAAACCCTGCCTCTGGTTGCTGGCAATCCACGCCTCGGCGCGCCGGTTCGCGGCATCGGCAAGATGATTTGCATCGGCCTGAACTACAAAGACCATGCTGAGGAGGTGGGCAAGGCGCCACCGCCGGAGCCGCAGATTTTCAACAAGGCGATCAATTCGCTCTGTGGCCCCTTCGATCCGATCATCCGGCCGAAGAACAGCAAGAAGCTGGACCATGAGATCGAGTTGGCGGTCATTTTCGGATCCACCTGCCGCTATGTTTCGGAGGCCGACGCGCTGAAACATGTCGCCGGCTATGCGACTTTCAACGACATCTCCGAGCGTGAATTCCAGATGGAGCACGGCGGCGGCTCGGTCAAAGGCAAGAGCGCCGATAATTTTGGGCCGCTCGGCCCCTGGCTGGTGACGGCGGACGCGGTGCCAAACCCGGACAACCTGAAAATCTGGTGCGAGGTGAATGGTGTGCGTTACCAAGATGGCACTACCGCAAACCTCGTGTTCAGCGTTGCGCGCTGCATCGCCGACCTCTCGCGGTTTATGACCTTCCTGCCGGGCGACGTGTTGGCGACAGGCACACCCGCCGGCGTCGGCCATGGCGCCAAGCCGACCCCGCGCTACATGCAGCCGGGCGACATCATGCGCTGCGGGATCGAGGGTCTGGGCGACCAGGAGCACACGGTTGTGGACTATAGCGGCAGCTAAAGCCTGTGCGCCAAACAAAATCGCCGCCGCAACCAGAGAGGCTGCGGCGGCGAAATTTTGTCTCCCGAACGAGGAGAGTTTGCGCTGGCTACTCGCGGTTGCCGAACAGCGAGAGCAGCATCATGAACATGTTGACGAAGTCGAGGTACAGCGTCACCGCGCCCATGATCGCCAGTTTGCCGACCGCAGCGCCGTGCGCCCGGTATTCCAGGAAGTCGTTCTTGATGCGCTGGGTGTCATAGGCGGTCAGGCCGGTGAAGATCAGCACGCCCAGCACCGACACGGCGAACTGAACAGCCGTCGAGCCGACGAAGATGTTGACCACGCTCGCGATGATGATGCCGATCAGGCCCATGAACAGGAAGTGGCCCATGCCGGTCAGGTCGCGCTTGGTGGTGTAGCCCCACAGCGACATGGCGGCGAACAGGCTGGCGGTGATGAAGAACACGCGCGCGATGCTGCCGGCCGTGAACGTGGCGAAAATCGTCGCCATGGAGATGCCCATGATCGCGGCGAACGCCCAGAACAGCAGTTGCAGCGTGCCGAAGCTGAACTTATTCACGCCCATGCTGAGCGCCATGATAAAGCCCAGCGGCGCCAGCATAATCACCCATTTCAGCGGCGACCCATAGATCGCTGCGCCCAACGAAGTCATGCCGACTACGTTGCCGTCCTGCACAACGAAGGACATGGAAAACATGGCCCACGCCACCAGTCCCGTGACCAGCAGGCCGGAGCCCATGTAGTTGTAAACGCGCAGCATATGCTTCCGCAGGCCCTCGTCGATGTCGGCGGCATAAGCGCCAGCGCCGACTTGCGCTTGGGTGCGAAGATTTTCAAAAGCCATGGAATCTGTGTCCCCTTCGGTTCATTTGGTGATTGCATCCCTGGTCAACGGCAAAACCGTTTGTGCACATATTGGGAATTGCGGCACAGTTTGCAAGGCCAATTGGAGCCTAGGTGTCGGTGCCCGGCTGCTTTCCTGTTTTCGGATCCTGCGGCTCGCGCTTGGGTTCGGGCTCGGGCGGGATCCGGCGGATAATGATATCGCCGTTCGGCAGTACCTCCGGCAGCTCGTATTGCGGGATCGCGCGCATCACCAGACGCAACGCGCCCATCACATTTTCCAGCGCTTCGTCGACCTGTTCGCCAGTGGACTTGCCGATAAGGATGCGGTCCTGCGCTAAGGCCGGAGCGGCGAGCGCGAGCCCCAGGCAAAAGGCGGCGATGAGTGTCTTCATGGTATCACCTCGGCGAATCGCGTCGTTTGCTTTCCGATATAGGATGCCTGGACTTCAGCGCCAGAGGAAATCTTGGGCCATTGGATGCCGGTCTAACCGACTCCGTTCTCAAACCCATCCATCAGCCAGCCGTTCTCGTCATACTCGCTGAGGCACTGGTCGGCGAGCGCGATGCATTCGTCCATGACGCCGTTGTTCTGGCTCTGCGTCAGGGTCTGACTGCGGGTCATTTCCCAGTTGCCGGCATAGTTGATCTCGTACAGCTCGTGCCGGCCGCCGAACTCGGTACCGACGGCATCCCAGAGCAGCTTGAGCGTCTTGATCCGCTCCTTGTACTCAATGCCGAAGCTGCCGCGGACGTATTGCTTCAGATAGGCATCGACGGTCGGATCGCTGAAATCCTTGGACGACGACGGCAGATAGATCAGGCCGCTCGCCAGGATCTTGTTCGCGATGTTCAGAACCCTCGGATAAATCTCCGGCGACATGACACGATAGGCCGCGCCGCTGCGCGCATTCGGCAGCACGTGACCGTTCTTCCAGGGCTGCGGAGTGGCGGCCATGCTTTCCGCCAGGCCCCACATCATATTGCGGTAGGCCACAACCTCGCCCATCTGCACCTTAGCGCCGGCGCTCTCGCTGGAGCCGGTGCAACGCAGCGCCTTCCAGATCAGGCCGGTGAGGAAGTCCAGCTTGACCGCCATGCGGATGCAAGCCTGAAAGGTGAAGCCATTGAAAAACCCCGAAAATGGGTAAAACTTCATCAGCATGTCCAGATCGCGGTGGACCAGCACGTTCTCCCACGGGATGAAGGCGTTGTCGAAAATAATGATCGCGTCGTTCTCGTCGAAACGGCTCGACAGCGGGTAATCATAGGGCGTGCCCATCGTCTTCGCCGACAGTTCGTAGGAAGGCCGGCAGATCAGCTTGACGCCTGGCGTGTTCATCGGCGCGATGAACATGGTTGCCAGGTCGGTGTCGGTGATCTCCGCTGACAGGTTCTGGCCGAGGAAGTTATAGTTCGTCAGGGCCGAGCCGGTCGCCACCACCTTGGCGCCGGAAACAAAAATGCCGGCATCGTTTTCCTTGTCGATGGTGACGTAGACGTCCTTAACGTCGTCGGCCTTCTTGTGCCGGTCGATAGGCGGGTTGACGATGGCATGGTTCATGAACAGCACGTTTTCTTGCGCGCGCTTGTACCAGGCCCGCGCATTATCCGCCCATGGCCCATAGAACTCCGCATTCGGCCCAAGCGTGGATAGAAAACTGGCCTTGTAGTCCGGCGAGCGGCCCATCCAGCCATAGGACAGTTGCGCCCATTTCTTGATCGCGTCCTTCTGGCCTTCCAGGTCCTCGCGCGATTGGGCGGCGCGGAAGAACTTATGAGTATAGCCGCCGGAGCCAGTGTCGGTCTCGCGGGTCAGCACATCCTTGGTTGCCGGATCGTGCAGCGCGTCATAGAGCCGGGCCAGCGACCGCGCGGCATTGCTGAAGGCCGGGTGCGTGGTGACGTCCCTGATGCGCTCGCCATAGAGCCAAACCTCGCGCCCGTCTTTCAAACTTTCCAGGAACTCCGCGCCGGTGAAGGGGCGGTTCTTGCCTTGGAGAATATCTTCTGGGCGCATGGGGAGAGGCTCGCTTGGCGGACGGGACAACACTGCCGCAAAGCCTAGCCAACTTTGCCCCGCGTTCGAAGAGACTATTGTCGCGGCTCCATCGGCTTTGACGCGGCCAACACTTCACGCACAAGGTCCGGGCTGTGGGCGATCACCGCCAGATAGGCGCGTGCGGCATGGTCGGGAGCGCTGCGCATCTGCTCCCAATCTCGCAGCGTCCCGATCGGAATCCGATAGCGTGCGGAAAATTCTTCCTGGCTCAGCCCCAACGCTCGGCGGATAATCTTGATCCGCGGCGTTTGTCGCAAGCGCGACAGCCCCTCCGGCGTCAGCGGCTGCGCGTCCGGATCGTTGAGCGCTGCCACCTCGACTTCTTCATCGGTCATCGCGTCAACGCGCGACCAGTCAAAACCGTTCGTATTGGTTGGTTTCATTGTATCTGCGCCGCTCATATCTAGTCGCTCTTCTGGCAGAAATGATCCGGATACGGTCGCCGCGCAGGGCATAGGCCACAAACAAAACCCTGCTGGCTACCGAGCCCAAACAGATAAAACGATCCTCACCCGGATAGGAATCGGGATCATTCAGCTCCAATGCGAACGGGTCCAGGCAAGCGGCGCGAGCCATCTCGAAACTCACTCCATGTTTCGACAGATTGCTGGCCGCCTTGGCGTCATCCCATTCGGAGTCTCTGTCGATCATGATATACGGGTTACCCGTAGTTATTCAAGGGCGGCAAGCACTACATCACGCTCCAACATCACCCATCCCGCAACAACGCCTCCCGCCAGACGGCCGCAATCGTGACCGTTGCCACTACGCCGATACCGCAGTACAACAGCACCATGTTCACATAGCCGGCGTTCTCCACCAGCCAGCCGCCGAGCGCGAGGCCTATCGGCAGGCCATAGACCGCCAGCATCCTCACCCCCATGATCCGCCCGCGCATCACCGGGCCAGCGGCGTCCAGCAGGGCGATGGACATGGTCAGCATGGAGATGCCTTGCGAAAAACCGATCAGGAACAGCAGCACATAGGCCTGCCACACCTCCGTCGCGAAACCGAAGCCGGTCAGCAACAGGTACCAGACCACGATATAGCCGACGATATTGCGCCCGCGCCGCTTCGGCCCGCCGGTCACCGCGATCACCAGAGAGCCCAGCAGTGCGCCGAGCCCGAACATCGCCATCATCTGGCCAAGGCCGGTCTCGGTCAGGCCGAAAACCTCCTTCGCCGCGAACGGCAGCACGCCCATGTTGATCGGGAAGGCGCAGAAATTCACCAGGAAGGCATAGAACATGAGCGCCTTGATACGCGGCGTCTTCCAGGTGAAGACGAGGCCGTCCTTCACCTCCCGCACGATCTTGAAGGGCTGGCCGTCACGGTCCGGCTTGACGCGGCTGGTGCCAAGCGTCAGCAGCAGGCTGAGCGAATAGAACGCCACCACCCCGATATAGGCATATCCCAGGCCGACAGTCGCAAACAGCCCCGCGCCGGCCATTGCGCCGGCGATACGGGCGCTGTCCATGGTCATACGGCTGAGGCCCATGGCGGAGCCAAGCAGGTTAGAGCTCATGGTGTCGCCGATCATGGAATTGCGCATGACCAGGTCGGAAGGCCGGATCAGGCCCGTCAGCAGCGCAACGCCGAAAACGATCTCCGGCGTCAGCGTCCCCGTTATCCCTGTCACCATCAGGATGCTGGCGAGCATGGCATAACACGCGCGCAGGCAGCACAGCACCGCACGCCGTCCCGCCCGGTCGGCAATGCTGCCAATGGCCGGCGCCAGCAACGTACCGATGAACTGGAGCGAGGCGAAAAGGGTCAGCATCACGACCGACTCGGTCGCAACCAGAATGTACCAGTTCAGGATCAGCGTCTCCATCTCCTGCGCCCACGAGGTCATCAGATCCGCCGGCCATTGGAAGCGGAAGCTGCGGACCTGGAACGGCGCAAGGAGGGAGCGGCGGGCGGGGGCGGATGCAGGGGCAGTCACGGAACGGAGACGCCAGGGCTTTCTCTGGTCAAAGGCAAGGCATAAGCTTAGGACGAAGGCAGTGGGAAGCGCGAGCCCAAAGCGCCATCCCCATCCAATTTTTCCGATTAGCCCGTCCGAGTTCCCATGGAAGACCTGATTGCGCTCGCCTGGAAGGCCGGCATCGCCTCCGGTGTGCTGATGCTGGTGGTGCTGGCGGGCCAGCGCGCCGGGCCGGTCCTGGCCAGCATCGCCATGACCTACCCCTTCAACTCCGGCACCGGCTTCTCCCTGATGATGTTCGAGCGCTCGGACGCCTTCATGGCGGAGGCCGGAGTGGCTGCGTTCGCGCTGACCGGCGGTGTCTTCGCCTTCATGGTCGGCTATGCACGGGCGACGGTGCTGGGTGGCTTCTTCAAGCCGTGGTGCGTCGGCATCGCGGCCTGGCTGGGCGTCGGCGCGGTGTCCGTGGCCTTCCCCATGACCTGGCCCCTCGCAGTGGCGCTGGCGGCGGCGGGCGTGCTGGCTGCCTTGCTGCTGATGCGGAAGCCGAAGGCCCCGCCCGTCCGTCCCGGCGCCGGAGTCGGTACCTGGCAGGCGACGGTGGCGCGCGCCGTGATGGGCGGCGCCATCATCGGCACGGTGGCGGTCTATTCCAAGCTGCTTGGCCCCATCGTCTCCGGCATGGCGCTGGCCTTCCCGATCATGATGAGCGCCTCGCTCTGGATCCTGCACCGCCGCTTTGGCGAGGCGTTTGCAGTGGAGACCATCTACCGTTCGCGGTGGGCACTGGCGTCCTATTCCAGCTTTGTCTTTTGTGTCGGGCTATTGTCCGCCGAAATTGGTGGAATCCCGGCGGTATTAACAGGTGCGACCGTCGCCGCGGCCGTATCCTATGGCGTATTCAGAGTGAACCGCCCGCCACGTGTCCGCAGGCTTAATCGCTGAGCGGCCCGAACACCGACCAGCCGGTGGCCCGGGCGAATTCCCGGAAGGCCAGGGTGGCCATCAGGGAGTTGCCTTTCGCGCTCAGGCCGGGGCTCCAGGCCGCGATGGATGCCCGGCCTGGAACGATCCCCAAAATACCGCCGCCGACACCGCTTTTCCCTGGAATGCCAACCTGAAAGGCGAACTCGCCCGACGCATCGTAATGGCCGCAGGTCATCATCAGCGCGGTGATCCGCCGGACGCGTCGGGAGGAGACGATGGGTGCGCCACCGTCCTGGAGGGCATTGCCTTGCACCAGGAACCGGCCGGCCAACGCCAACTGCCGGCAACTCATGGCGATGGCGCATTGGTTGAAATACACCTCCAGCACGTCTTCGACGTCGTGGGTGATATTGCCTTCCGCCTTCATGAAATTGGCGAGCGCGCGATTGCGGTCGCCGGTTCTGCGTTCCGATTCGGCAACGGCCTCGTCGATAGCGATGGTGTCGTCGCCCGTGGCCCGCCGCATAAAGTCCAGGATGTTGGCTATCGCCTCTGCCGGCGTACGATTGCCCAGCAGGATATCGGCTATGACGATGGCCCCGGCGTTGATGAACGGATTGCGCGGCAGGCCGTGTTCGTGCTCCAGCTGAACGATGGAGTTGAACGCGTTGCCCGAGGCCTCGCGCCCAACCCGTCGCCATACCCGGGTGCCAATTTCCTGCAGCGCCATCGCCAATGTAAACACTTTGGAAACGCTCTGGATCGAGAACTCAACGTCTGCATCGCCGGCGACAACGGTGGGCCCGGCCGTCGGCACGACCGCCATGCCAAAGCTGTTCAGGTCAGCCTTGGCAAGCTCTGGGATATAGGTGGCGACATGGCCCCGCTCGGTCTCATCAGCGATGCGGTCGACGATATCGTCGATGATCCTTTGCAAATCCAACGGCGGCGCGGACTGGTTAATGGTCAAACTGGTTGGCGCGTCGTCGTTCATTGGAGCGTTCCCGGGTGACTCGCCCTGCCGGCGTGCTGCCTAGCGGGCGATTTTTGTGAATTTTGACTGCGGCAGTCTAGCACCGGCCGGCATTTGCTGGCGAGCGGACACTTGGAAAATTGTGGGCAATGCACCGTCAAGGGCTTAGGCTGGAGTCAATACCGCCTTCGCTAGGGAAACATGTCCAGATGCAAGCCGATTATGTCATCGTCGGCGCCGGCTCTGCCGGCTGCGTGCTCGCCAATCGTTTGAGCAAGGGCGGCGCCAGCGTCGTGCTGCTGGAGGCCGGGCCGCCGGACCGCAACCCGATGATCCATATTCCCGCCGGCGTGTTGAAACTGCTGGCGCATCCGGTCATAAACTGGAACTACCAGACAGAGCCGGAGGCGGCGACGGGCAACCGCTCGCTGCACTGGCCGCGCGGCAAGACCCTGGGCGGTTCGTCCTCGATCAACGGCATGCTGTTCGTGCGCGGCAATCCCTCCGACTTTGACGGCTGGGCCCAGATGGGCGCGCGCGGCTGGAGCTATGACGAATGCCTGCCCTACTTCAAGTCCATGGAGAGCTATCCCATGGGCGACAGCAAATACCGCGGCAAGGGCGGGCCGCTGCAGATCGACGACTACCGCACCACGCTGCCTTTGACCCATATGTTTGTCGAGGCGGCCCAGCAGGCCGGGCATCCGAAGGTCAAGGACCTGTCCGGCGAAAAACCGGCGGAGGGCGTCGGCTACAGCCAGATGAGCCGGATTGGCCGCCGCCGCGGCTCAACCGCGCAAACCTTCCTGGCGGAGGCGAAAAAGCGCCCGAACTTGACGATCGAAACCGAAGCCTACGCCACCAGGTTGACCTTCGAAGGCAAGCGCTGCACCGGCGTTTGGATACGGCAGAAAGGCCGGGACCGGCACATCGGGGCGGCGCGCGAGGTGATCGTCTCGGGCGGCACCATCAACTCGCCGCACCTGCTGCATGTCTCCGGCGTCGGGCCGGCGGATCACTTGCGCGAGATCGGCGTCGATCTGGTGCACGACCTGCCCGGCGTCGGCCGGAACCTGTCGGACCATTACACCGTCCGCGTGTCGCGGCGCGCCAAGAATACCCGCAGCATCAATGAACTCTCGCGGTTTCCCGGTGTCGTGCCGGAGGTGGTCAAGTGGGTGGTCAAGGGCAACGGCGCGCTGACCTTCGGCGTGTCATCGGCGCAATGCTACACCTATAGCCGCGAGGGCCTCGCCGCGCCGGATATTCAGTTGCTGTTCACGCCCGCCAGCTATGACAACAATGTTTTCGGCGTGCTGGAAAAGAAACCCGGCGCCACCATCGCTATCTCCATTGCCCGCCCTGGCAGCCGCGGTGAGATCATGGCGGTCTCGAACGATCCGTTCGTGCGCCCGGCGATCCGCCCGAATTTTCTGTCGGACCCGGATGATATGCGCATCTCGAAAGAAGGAATCCGGCAGGCGCGCGAGATTTTTGCCCAGCCGGCGTTTGCCCAACACTTGGTTGAGGAAACCTCGCCCGGTCCGGACATTGAGTCTGAGGCGGCGCTGGAAAAATTCATCCGCGAAACCGGGCGCACGATCTATCACTGCGTCGGCACCTGCAAAATGGGTGAGGACCCGATGGCTGTGGTCGATTCGCGCCTGCGCGTCCACGGCATGCAGGGCCTGCGCGTCGTCGATGCCAGCATCATGCCGACGGTAACGACGGGCAATACGAATGCGCCGACCATCATGATCGCGGAGAAGGCCAGCGCGATGATATTGGAGGATGCGGCCTAGGGGGTAGGGCCAGTGCTCGGGTGGCTGACCGTCATTTTCTGTTGCCAACTGGCGGGGGAGCTGGCGGTGACCGGGCTGGGTCTGCCTGTGCCGGGGCCGGTCGTTGGCATGGCCCTTCTGTTCTGCGGTCTGCTGCTGCGCAAAGGCATTCCGGCCGATTTGGGCAAGGTCGGCGATGCGCTGATCGGCAATCTGTCGCTTTGCTTCGTGCCGGCCGGTGTCGGCGTCATGCTGCACGCGGACCTGATCGGGGCCGACTGGCTGCCGATCTCTGTCGCTCTACTGGCAAGCACGTTGCTGGCGGTCGCCGTCACGGGCCTGCTGATGCAGTATCTCAGCCGCGCAAAGCAGGCGGGGAAGGAGGGTGACTGATGGCCGACCTGCGCGATATCTGGGTTTATCTGAGCGCCAGTCCGCTGCTGCATCTGACGCTGACATTGGTGGCATTCCAGGCCGGAGCCTGGCTTTACAAACGTGGTGGCCTGAACCCGCTGCTTAACCCTGTCATGATCGCCGTGGTGTTGATCGTGGCGGTGCTGGTTCTGACCGCGACGCCCTATCCGGCCTACTTCGATGGCGCGCAGTTCGTGCACTTTTTGCTGGGTCCGGCGACGGTGGCCCTGGCGATTCCGCTGTATCGGCAGTTCGAGAAAGTACGCCGCTCGGCCCTGGCCATTCTGGTCAGTCTGCTGTGCGGCTCGGCGACGGCGGCGGTCTCTGCAGTGGCGATCGGTTGGTTGTTGCAGGGCTCGAACGATGCGCTGATCGCGATCGCGCCGAAATCGGTGACAGCGCCGGTCGCCATGGGCATTACCGAGCAATTGGGCGGCCTGCCGTCGTTGACCGCCGTGCTGGTGATCGTTACCGGCATCACCGGCGCGATGCTGGGACCGCATGTCTTGAAGTTGGTCGGAGTCAAGGATTGGGCGGCGCACGGCCTTGCCATTGGCACCGCCAGCCACGGCATAGGCACGGCCCGGGCGATGCAGGTGAACGAGACAGCGGGTGCATTTGCCGGTCTCGCCATGGGGCTGAATGCGCTGGCGACGGCCTTGCTGCTGCCATTGATTTGGCGGCTGGTATTCGGTGGCTGAGAAAAGTCCGGCCCGGCGGGAGACCACCGGGCCGGATTGATGGGTTAGTCTTTCTTCGGCCGTTCCTGCACTGGGCCGCCGGCTTTCTTCCAGCCGGTCAGGCCGCCTTCGATATGGGAGACATTCTCCATCCCCATCTCCGTCAGGCGGTCGGTGGCCAATGCCGAGCGCCAGGCGCTGGCGCAATAGAGCAAATACTGCTTGCTCTCATCGTTCAGGTTCGAGCGGAAATACGGGCTGTCCGGATCCACCCAGAACTCCAGCATGCCGCGCGGCGCATGGGTCGCGCCGGTAATCATGCCGTCGCGCTCCAATTCCCGCACGTCGCGGATATCGACGAAGACGACGTCGTCGCGACCATGCATCTTCATCGCCTCGTCGACCGACACGGTCTTGATGCGTTTATTGGCTTCTTCAAGCAGTTGCTTGATGCCTTTTTTCATCGCCATCAGCGATACTCCTCAGTTGATATTCTAGCCATTGAACATCTGGTTTGGCAGCCAGAGTACAATACCTGGGAAGGCGACAAACAACGCAACCGTCAGCACGTCGCAGACAAAGAACCACCAGATACCCTTGAAAATATCCAGCAGCGGAATGTCCGGGCGTACGCCGGCGACAACAAAGCAGTTCAGGCCAATCGGCGGCGTGATCAGGCAGATTTCCACCATCTTCACCACGATAATGCCGAACCAGATTGCATCGAAGCCCAGCGACAGGATTACCGGCTGCACCAACGGCAGGGTCAGCAGCAGCATGCCGATCGCATCCATGAACATGCCAAGGACTGCATACATCAGCAGGATGATCAGCAGGATCCAGTAGCGGTTCATGTCGAGGCCGACCACCAGTCCCTCGATCTCCGACGGCAACTGCGAGAAGCCGAGGAAGCGGACTAGGATCAGGATGCCCCAGATGATCGTGATGATCATCACGGCCGTGCGGGCGCTCTCGGTCAGGCCATGCAGGAATTGCTTCCAGGTCATGCCGTGCGACAGGGCCAGGCAGAAGATCACGAACGCACCGACCGCACCGGATTCCGTCGGTGTCATCCAGCCGGTGTAGACACCGCCCATGATGATGCAGACCACCGCGATGATGCCCCACATCTGGCCGAGCGACTTGATCTTGGTGGCCCAATCGGCGCTGACCGTCGGGCCGGCAAGTTCCGGCTTCAACTTCACGCGGATCCAGATTGAGAAGGCGTAGATGATCGCGGACACGATGCCCGGGATGAAACCGGCCAGCAGCAGACGTCCAACAGACTCTTCTACGATGATGGCGTAGATGACCAGGATGCCAGACGGCGGGATCAGCGAGGCGAGTGTTCCACCCGCCGCGACCACACCGGCGGCAAAGCCAGGCTTGTAGCCGTAGCGCAGCATCTCCGGAATGGCGATGCGGCTGAACACGGCCGCCGTCGCGGTAGATGCGCCGGAGACGGCGGCGAATGCGGCGGTGGCAAACACGGTCGCGATGGCCAGGCCGCCCTGGAAGCCGCCGAACCACATGCGCATGCTGTAGAATGCGCCTTGGGTCAGGCGGGCATGGAACGCCATGTAGCCGATGAGGATGAACATCGGCAGCACGCTGAGCGAGTAGTGTGCCAGTTCTGCGAACGGCACAATGCCAGCAATGCCGATCCCAGGTTCGAAGCCAGCCAGGAAGGCATCCCAAAGCGTGCCTTCACCAGCTGGGACGCGCGTGATGCCGATGGACATGACCAGGCCCAAAAGGCCGATCAGGGCGCCCGCGTAAGCGACGTGCATGCCGATAACGACAAGCACAGCCAGGGCAATGACGCCAGTAATACCAAGCGTAAGCGGTTCTACTAGCATTTAACGGCGCTCCCCTGCGTCGCGGTCTTCACGCCGGAGTTCTTCTTCGACGTCATCATCTGTGATCGCGTCACGCGCAGCTTCAGCTTCCTGTTCGACGATCTCGCCAACCGACAGGTGACGGGTGAATCCCGCCTGGCCGGTCGCGCAGAAGCCACAGGCCATTGCGCATCCGGCCTGACTGCTCACGCACACCGTCGCCCTGTCGGGATACAGCATCAACACGGTCTCGACGCGACTTCCTCCGTCCAGCTCCCAGAGGAACTTCACGGTGTCGCCGGAGTCGCTGACGCTCGTCGTCGTGAGATCGAGGGCGCTCGGG